>JBBQZI010000222.1:0-4960 GCA_038207855.1 Burkholderiales bacterium | reverse complement strand
GGCCAGCATCTGGTCGCGGCCCACGCCCAGCGTCTCGGCCGCGCTGTACAGGTACAGGCCGTGACCGCCTTCGTCTTGCACCTTGGCAATCAGAATTGCCTTGCGCTTCAAGCTCGGCGCACGGCTGATCCAGTTGCCCTCAGGCAGCATGCCAACGATTTCGCTGTGCGCGTGCTGGCTGATCTGGCGGATCAGCGTCTTGCGGTAAGCCTCTGGCATCCAGTCTTGCGGCTCGATCTTGCCGTCGGCATCAATTTTTGCGTCAAAACGTGCCTGGGATTCGGGGTTTTCCAGCGACACCGTTTTGGGTGATGGCTTTTGCCCCGGCGCTTCCTGCACATTGAAGGATTGTGTGTACATGTGTGTTCGCTCCTATTGCTAAGTTAAGTCCACTTTGATAAACCGGTGGAATGAAAAGTTCAGTCCACCAACCAGCTCGGTGGGCGTTTATCCAGAAACGCCGCTACCCCGTCGCGCCCTTCAGGCGTTGCCCGCTGGCGGGCAATGCGCTGGGCCGTTTCTTCCAGCGTGCTGTCGTCGATCGGCCGCCCCTTGATGGCCTCGATCAAGTCCTTGGCGGCCTTTTGGGCCCCCGGTGCACCCACCAGCAGCGGCGCGATCAACGCTGCCACACCCGCATCGAGTCCTTCGACCGATGTGACCTCGCTGACCAAGCCGATCGCCAGCGCCCGCTCGGCGCTGATGCGCTCGGCACTTTGAAAATAACGCAGCGCGTGGCGTGGCCCGATGGCGCGCAGCACGTAAGGGCTGATCACCGCCGGGATGATGCCGAACTTGACCTCAGAGGTGGAAAACACCGCATCGCTGGAGGCTACGGCCATGTCGCAGGCCGCCGCCAGCCCGGTGCCACCGCCCAAAGCCGCGCCGTGTACGCGTGCAATGCTTGGCTTGGACAGGCCCGAGAGCGTGCGCAACATATGGGCAAAGCGGCTCGCGTCGTCCAGGTTGTCAGCGGCGCTGCCCTGCGCGGCCCGGCGCATCCAGTTCAGGTCGGCACCCGCACTGAAGTGCTTGCCGCGCCCGGCCAGCACCACCACCCGCACCGAAGGATCGGCATCGAGCTGCAAGCAGGCAGCGCTCAAATCAGCAATCAGTTGCTCATTGAACGCGTTCAGCACCTCGGGCCGGTTCATCCAAAGCGTGGCCACTTTGCCGCTGCGTTCGATCTCGATCGTTTCAAACATGGTGGTTTTCCGTGCTGAGGGGTCGTGTTACTTGGCCAGCGTCCAGTCGCCGTTCTTGATCTCCAGCATGCGAAACGCCGACAGGTCCAAGCCCATGTGGTCGGTCGCCGACATGTTCACCACGCCGCCGGTGCCGACGAAGTTCTTGGTGGCTTCAAGGGCATCGCGCACCTTGGCCTTGTCGGTGCTGCCAGCGCGCTTGATGGCGTCCACGGCCAGCATCAAACCGTCATAGGCATGGCCGCCAAAGGTTGACACATCGGCGTTCCACTTGGCCTTGTAGGCTTTGGCGTAGCCTTCTGCGACCGGTTTTTGCGGGTCATTCGCGGGCAGTTTGTCATGCACCAGCAAGGCCGCACCCGGCATCCGCACACCGTCAGCCGCCACACCGGCAATTTTGATGAACTCATCAGACGCTACACCGTGGGCGTGGTACAGCGGCAACGTCATGCCGAGTTGCTTGTAGCCCTTGGTGGCAATCGCCGGACCCTGGCCCAGACCAAAAATAAACACCGCTTGCACGCCGGGCGTGTTGCGGATTTTGGTGAGTTGCGGGCTCATGTCGGTGTCTTTCGGGCCATAGGTTTCGTTGGCCACCAACGTGATACCCATCTTGGCTGCCACGCCTTCGGTTTCTTTTCGGCCAGACTGGCCAAAACCACTGGTCTCGGAGAACAGCGCCACCTTGGTCAGGTTGTGCTTTTTCATGTCTTCAAAGACTTTTTCAGCGGCCATGCGGTCGGTATGCGGGGTTTTGAAAATCCATTTCTTGACCGGCTCCACCACCACCACTGCACCGGCCAATGAAATGAAGGGCACACCGGCTTTTTCAACCAGCGGGGCCATCGACATGGTGGCACCGGTGGTGGTGCCGCCCACAATGATGTCGACCTTGTCATCGTCAATCAGGCGCTTGCCAAAGCCATTGGCCTTGCTGGCATCGCTACCGTCGTCATAGTGCACCAGTTCCAGTTGACGGCCCAGCACGCCGCCTTTTTTATTGATGTCTTCCACATACATTTGCAGGGTTTTGAGCTCGGGGTCACCTAAAAACGCCGCCGGGCCAGTGACCGACAGGACCGAACCGATCTTGATGTTGTCAGCCGCAAAAGCGGTTAATGTGCCGACCGCCAGTGCCGCACCAAGGGCCAGTTTTTTCAGGGTAAATTTCATCAGGTTGTCTCCGTTGTGGTTAAAAAAAATCAGATTCGCTCGATCACCAGGGCAATGCCTTGCCCAACGCCAATGCACATCGTGCACAGCGCATAACGCCCGCCACGCCGTGCCAACTCGTAGCTCGCCGTCGTCACCAAACGCGCGCCGCTCATGCCCAGAGGATGCCCCAGTGCGATGGCGCCGCCATTGGGGTTAACGCGGGCTTCGTCGTCCTTGAGACCGAGGTCGCGCAGCACTGCAAGGGCTTGCGCGGCAAAGGCTTCGTTGAGTTCGATCACGTCCATCTGGTCCAGCGTCAAGCCAGCTTTGGCCAGCACCTTGCGCACCGCTGGAGCCGGGCCAAAACCCATGATGCGCGGTGCCACACCAGCGCTGGCCATGGCCACAATGCGGGCGCGTGGCGTCAGGCCATTGGCACGGGCGGCGGCTTCACTGGCAATCAGCAGCGCACAGGCACCATCATTGACACCCGAGGCATTGCCCGCCGTTACCGACAGCTCAGGGCCGTTGACACCCTTGAGTTTGGCCAACATCGCCAGCGTGGTCTCAGGGCGTGGGTGCTCGTCGGTGTCGACCACGATGGCATCGCCCTTCTTGCGTGCGATGGTCACCGGAATCAGCTCCTCGGCAAAGCGGCCTGCGGCATGGGCGGCGGCCCAGCGCTGCTGCGAACGCAGGGCAAACGCATCTTGATCAGCGCGCGAAATGTTGAAGTCGGCGGCCACGTTATCAGCCGTTTGCGGCATCGAATGCGTGTCGTAGAGCTTTTTCATCAGTGGGTTGCTAAAGCGCCAGCCGATGGTGGTGTCATAAATTGCGGCGCTGCGCGAATACGCGCTCTCGGCCTTGCCCATGACGAACGGCGCACGCGACATGCTTTCCACGCCACCGGCGATCATTAGCTCGGTCTCGCCCGACTTGATGGCGCGCGCGGCCATGCCAATGCAGTCCATCGATGAGCCACACAAGCGGTTGACGGTGGTGCCCGGCACTTCCACCGACAAACCCGCCAACAGGCCGGCCATGCGCGCCACGTTGCGGTTGTCTTCGCCGGCCTGGTTGGCGCAGCCGTAAATGATGTCGTCAACGCTGGCCCAGTTGACCTGCGGGTTGCGCTCCATCAAAGCCTTAAGGGGAATGGCGGCCAGGTCGTCGGCGCGCACGCCAGCCAACGCGCCAGCGTAGCGGCCTATGGGGGTGCGAATGGCATCGCAGATAAAAGCGTCAGTCATACATTGCGTGAAACACGTTCCTATAGAAAAGATAGCGCCTTGCGCTTGTTACATAAGGGCTAGAGGCCAAAAAAGCATAAAAATTGTCACCAATCAATTACACCTGCTTGGGCCGCTCGTCAATCAGGCGGCGCGCCTTGCCGGTTTGGGTGCGCGGGATCGAATCAAAGCCGAGCACGCTGACACGCGTCGAGATGCCAACGATGGTCTTGATGTGATGCTGCAGCGTTTTGCTGATGGTCGCCACCTCGGTGGCGCTCAGGCTGTTTGAGAACTCGCGCTGCAGTTCACAACGCACCTCGACGTTGTCCATGTGGCCATCACGCGTCAGCAAAATCTGGTAGTTGCCGGACAGACGCTTGTCACGCAGGATCTGCTCTTCAATCTGGCTCGGGAAGACATTCACGCCGCGCACGATCAGCATGTCGTCACTGCGGCCGGTGATCTTGCCCATGCGCCGAAACGCGCGTGAAGTGGGTGGCAGCAGCCTTGTCAGGTCACGCGTGCGGTAGCGAATCACCGGGAAAGCCTGTTTGGTCAACGAGGTGAACACCAGTTCGCCGTCTTCACCATCGGCCACCACCTCGCCGGTTTCGGGGTTGATGATCTCCGGGTAGAAATGGTCTTCCCAGATCACCGGGCCGTCTTTGGACTCGATGCACTCGCAGGCCACACCGGGGCCCATGACTTCGGTCAGGCCGTAGATGTCGATGGCATCAATGCCGAGCTTGCGCTCGATCTCGGCGCGCATCCCCTCGCCCCAGGGTTCGGCACCAAAAATGCCGACCTTCAGTGAAATTTGGTCCGGCGTGATGCCCAGACGTTCAAACTCTTCGGCAATCACCAGTGAATACGAAGGTGTCACCATGATGATCTGCGGCTGAAAGTCCAGAATCTGCGCCACCTGCTTTTCGGTCTGCCCGCCCGACATCGGCACCACCGTACAACCGAGACGCTCGGCCCCGTAGTGGGCACCCAAGCCACCGGTAAACATGCCGTAGCCATAGGCGTTGTGCAGCATGTCGCCAGCGCGGCCACCGGCGGCACGAATCGAACGCGCCACCAGGTTGGCCCAGGTGTCAATGTCTTCCAGCGTGTAGCCGACCACGATCGATTTGCCAGTGGTACCGGACGATGCATGCAAACGCGCGATCTGCTGGCGCGGCACGGCAAACAGGCCAAACGGGTATTGGTCACGCAGGGCGATTTTGGTCATGAACGGAAACTTGGCCAGGTCAGCCAGCGTCTTCAGGTCACTGGGGTGCACGCCCTTTTCATCAAACGCTTTTTTATGAAACGGCACGTTGTCGTAAGCGTGTTGCAGTGACCATTTCATGCGCTGCAATT
>JBBQZI010000221.1:0-4978 GCA_038207855.1 Burkholderiales bacterium | reverse complement strand
GGTTTCATCCAGCGCGTTTTCAACGCTGCGGTTGAGCAGGCAATAGCAGTTTTGCACGCTAGCCACACGCGGCAAATTGTGCTGCTCGGCCAGCCGCACAAATTCATGCACACCGTAGGGTGACTCGTTGGACAAACCCACCGCGCGCACTTTGCCGGCCTTGACCAGTGTGCCGAGCGCCTCAAGCTGGGTGTGAATCGAGGTCAGTGCAGTTTCATCGGTGGGCTCGTAATACATCGAGCCAAAAGCCGGCACGCTGCGCACCGGCCAATGGATTTGGTAGAGGTCAATCACATCGGTCTGCAGTCGCTTCAAGCTGTCGTCGCAGGCGGCGATGATGTCGGCAGCGGTCAGGTCCGGGCTACCGCCACGAATCCAGGGCATGGCGCGGCTCGGGCCGGCCACCTTGGTGGCGATGACCAGCTTTTCCCGCGCACCAGGGCGCTTGGCCAGCCAGTTGCCAACGATTTTCTCGGTAGCGTTGAAGGTTTCGGCCCTGGGCGGCACCGAATACATCTCGGCCGTGTCGATGAAATTGATGCCCAGTTCGAGCGACCGGTCCAGGATGGTGTGCGCGGTGGCCTCATCAACCTGCTCACCAAAGGTCATGGTGCCCAGGCAGATCGGGGTAACAAACAGGTCAGATGACCCAAGTTGGATGGTTTTCATGCGGATTCCAAAAAAAATAGGCCTTGCAGCCGACTTTTCGAGTTTACGGGTTTGGCGCGCCTTCTGCATCGAGGGCGCGCGCTGCTTCCTGCAGGCGCAATATGCGCCGCTGCACTTTGCCGGTGGTGGTCATCGGCAGGGCTTCAACAAATTCGATCTCTTTGGGGTATTCGTAGGGTGCCAGCTTGTCTTTCACATGGGCCTGCAGTGCTTCCACCAGTTCAGCATCAAATAGGCCTCTAGCCCTTGTATCACTTGCGCGAGCAGCTACAAAATCAGCAGCAAGCACCACATACGCCTTGACCACTGAGCCGCGTGCCTTGTCAGGTTTTGGCACGACTGCGGCATTGACCACCGCCGGGTGCTTGACCAAACAATTTTCGATTTCACCGGGGCCAATGCGGTAGCCCGCTGCCTTGAACACATCATCGCTGCGGCCTTGGTACCAAAGATAGCCTTCCGCATCACGCGTGGCCAGATCACCGGTACGGCACCAGTTGCCGGTGTATTTGCCCTGCGTGGCAGCGTCATTTTTCCAGTAGCCCAGAAAGAAGATCGGGTCTGGCTGGCCGTGCACATCACAGCGGTTGACAGCCACGTCACCGACCGCACCGGGGGCGCACTCCACGCCAGCGTCATCAATCACCGCAACCCGGTGGCCGGGGTAGCCCATGCCCATGCTGCCGGGCTTGGGCGACCAAATGGCTGAACAATTGCCCACGATGTAATTGATCTCGGTCTGGCCAAACATCTCGTTCACCACCACGCCCAACTGCGCCTGGCAGTAGTCAAACACCGCGTCACCGACCGCCTCGCCAGCGCTCATGATGGCTTGCAACGTGAGGCCAAATTGCTGTTGCACCGTGACATTGGCGGTACCGGGGTAGGCCTTCATCATGGCCTTGAGCGCCGTCGGGAATAGGAATGTGTGCGTCACGCCGCAGTCGCGCATCAACTCCAGCGCGATTTGTGGGCCAAAGCGTCCATTGAAGGCAACGATCGGGCGGCCAAAGTACAGCGCGGGCAGCAGCGCGTCCATCAGTCCGCCGGTCCAGGCCCAATCAGCAGGGCTCCAGAAAATGGCTTTGGATTCGGCAGCAGTGGGGTCAGGAATAAGCGCTGCGCCGTCACCCGTCAGATCAAAGCCAAAGCCGTTCTGGCTGCAGATGAAGCCAGTCAAATTGCCAATCAAGGCGCGGTGCGGAATCAGCGCGCCCTTCGGATTACCAGTTGTTCCGCTGGTGTAAATCAGAATCGCCGGGTCGTCGGCCAGGGTGTCCACGCAAGCACACTGCGCACTGGCGGCCTGCAACGCTTGGGCGTAATTCACATCAGCCAAACCACTGGTCGCAGCCACACTGCCCACGCCAATGACGTGGCGAACACCAGGGCAATGGGCCAGCACGGACTGCAAATTGGGCAAGGTTTGCGCGTCCCCAATGGCAACGGCGGCTTCACTGTCTTGCAACCTGAACTCAAGCGCTTCCGGCCCGAACAGCATCGACAGCGGCATGGCGACTGCGCCGATCTGCAGCGTGGCCATGTAGGCCACGGCCGTCTCAAAACATTGCGGCAACACAATGGCCACCCGGTCGCCACGCCGCACCCCCAGCCCAAGCAGCACATTGGCCAGCCGATTGGCGCCTTCCTGCAATTCGGAATAAGTATAAAAAGTGCTTGTAGCCCCCGTCTTGTATGCGCAGATAGCTATTCTTTTTGAAGCATCTGGCAACGCAGCCCAGCGTGCGCTGCAAGCCTGCGCCATGTTGAATTGCACAGGCACCTGCCAGACAAAATCGCCATGCAGGCGCGCGTAAGCACCAGGCAGTGCCCACGCCGGCGCGTTGCTTGCATCTGCCGCTGCGCTCTTGTCGCTGGTTGGATTAACGGGCATGGGAATATCTCCTTATATGATCGAGAGAATGTACCAAGCCAAACGCATTTCCCGTAGCGAGTTTGTCCCTATTCGCACACTTAATTACCACGTTCGGGTCTGGGGTGAGCCCGCGCCGGATAAGACCCCGCTGGTGCTGCTGCACGGCTGGATGGACGTGGCAGCCAGCTACCAGTTTGTGGTCGATGCCTTGGCCCAAGACCACTTCATCATCGCCCCAGACTGGCGCGGTTTTGGCCTAACCGCCTCCGGTGGAGCCGACTGCTTTTGGTATCCAGACTATCTGGCTGACCTGGACGCGCTGCTGGAGCACTACGCCGGCAGTTCCCCGGTCAACCTGGTTGGCCACAGCATGGGCGGCAACGTCGCCATGATCTACGCCGGTGTGCGCCCCGAGCGCGTGCGCCGTCTCATTAATCTGGAAGGATTTGGCATACCCGGCACGGAGCCAGCGCAAGCACCTAAGCAATATGTGCAGTGGATGAATGACATCAAGCTGTTCAACCAAGGGTTGATGAGCCTTAAAAGCTACCCCTCGCTAGACGCCGTGGCGGCACGGCTGATGAAGACCAACGGCCGCCTCACGCCCGACAAAGCGCGCTGGCTGGCCGGCCACTGGTCAGCAGAACTCACGCCGGGCCACTGGTCCATTCTGGGTGAAGCCGCTCATAAGATCAGCACGGCGCAGCTATACCGGGTAGACGAAGTGCTGGCGATTCATCGGCAAATCACGGCCCCCGCGCTGATGGTGGAAGCCTCCGATGACAGTATGCAAGCCTGGTGGAAGGGCAAGTTCACGCTGGACGAGCACCACGCACGGCTGCAGGCGGTGGCGCACATTGAGATCGTTCAACTGCCGGATTGCGGCCACATGCTGCACCATGATCAGCCTGAGAAACTGGCAACCCTGATGGAAAACTTTTTGCGGCCAGCACCGTAAACCACTAGCTGAAGCGCGCTTGGCGCAAGGGCCAAAATTGGCGTCGAATGACTCGACGGCAGGATTAGTTCAAAGTTTGCTTGCAGCCGATATGGGTTGGTTCAGAAACTTGCTCCAGGTGCCGATGTTGTAGACCTTTTGGTAGCCATTCTTCTTGAGCATCAGTTTGGCCATACCACTTCGGGTGCCACTGGCGCAGCACAGGACAACCGAGGCAGACTTGGGTATTTCACCGAGTCTGCTGCCCAAATCCTGCAGGGGAATGTTGATGGTGCCTGGGGCGTTGCCACTGGCAAACTCACCCGCTGATCGCACGTCAACAAAAAGTGCGCCGTTCATCTTGAGCTCCGGCAGCATGGCGATGACTTTTTTGGTATTCCACCACTTGTAGCCAAACCACAGAACCAGTGCCATGAAGGGCCAATAATTTTGCAAAAATCCTTTGAAATCCATATACATCCTTGTTTGATTGAGTTGCTGAAATCGCGGTGCGACATCGCGTGGCGTTAACGCTTAAATACCCCGTGGCGTATATTTTAACTTTTGGCACGCTCACAGCGCCTTGATCGATGGATACGCTTGGCTGTTGCCATTGCGGCTGAAAGAGCGCAGAGAAGCCTTGGGGACTTGAATTAAATCGATAAGAACAAGTTCATCGGATGATCTGCCATCTGCTCGAACCCATAGCGCTTGTAAAAATCGACGGCTGGTGGTTTCGCATTGACAACCAAGCTAATCCCACCGACCTCACTGGCAATGCGTGTTACGCGGTCGATGGCATCAAAAAGCATAAACGCCCCGATACCTTTGCCTTGTTGGCCTTTGTCAGTTGCCAATCGCCCGAGTCGGAAAACGGGCACCTTGGTAGGCAAGCGCTTGCGATGCTGCGCTGGCAAGTCAGCGTTGACCAGCTCAGCCATACTGATGGCGTAATAGCCAAGCACTTGCGCACTATCCCCATGGCTTGCAACCACAAAAGTCGACGAAACGCCCTTCTCTTTATGCTGCTTGGCTACCTGGGTAAACCAGCCATTGAGTTGCGCATCGCCGCAGTCAAATCCATTTCTGTCATGCCAATTGCTCAGCGGTAGAGCCAGCATTCTTTATCCTCCGGTAACGGGCCTGTGCTTGCAGGAATTTTTCGTTGCGCGGTGGCGGGTTTTCCATCATCTCCATGAGCCGCAACGATTCCCTGCGCGTGAGCGCAATCGTGGATTCACTTTGAATGACCTTATCCGCTTTCTCCAGCGCGGCCTGCACCACGAACTGGTTCAGGGTTGCACCCACAAGATCGGCTGCCACTTGCAGTTTGTCCAGCACATGGTCAGTAAGTCGTGTGGTGAGTCGTTTACCCGTTTGAGCTAGCATGGCGATCTCCATAAGACGTATTTTTTCAATGCCTCTAGTGTAATTTAGTGGCGTCATTTTGTCACCACATTTGCTTTCTCATGGTTTTTTTGTTCATGAAGCGCAAA
>JBBQZI010000220.1:0-5206 GCA_038207855.1 Burkholderiales bacterium | reverse complement strand
CCAGCGGCGCATGGGTGACTATGCCATGCTCGACGCGGCAGGATTGAAGCAGGGCTTTGACGTGGCGCGCATGAACAGCTATGAGGTGCACGGCCTACGGGTGTCGAGCTCTGAAGTACGCGCCGCCTTGAGCGAAGGCCGCATGAGTGATGCCACCCGGCTATTGGGCCACCCTTACCGGATTTCAGGCCACGTGGTGCACGGTCGCAAGCTGGGGCGCAGCCTGGGCTTCAAGACACTCAATCAGCGCTTTGCCCACTGGAAACCCGCTGCCAGCGGCATTTTTGCGGTGCTGGTGTATGGCTTGGGTGAGCCGCCACTGCGCGGTGTCGCCAATATCGGCGTGCGCCCATCGCTCGACCCGAAAGATGTCAACGGTGGCCGCGTGCTGCTCGAAACCCATTGCCTGGACTGGCCCGAATACCTCGGGTCTGAGGGTGCCTACGGTAAAATTGTCCGCGTCGAACTCCTGCACAAACTGCACGACGAACGCAAATACGACTCCCTGGATTCATTGACTGCCGGCATCCACCAGGACTGCATCGATGCCCGCGCCTACTTTGCGCAGTAATGAGAAGCTGGCATGCGGCCATCAAAAATCCGGATGTGTCACCGCGGCCCTCCCTATTTCGACCGACATTTTCCGCGTAGCGTGCTCTGCCCTGCCCTGCCCTGCCCTGCCCTGCCGATTTCACACTGCTTTTCCAGGCTTTACGCGAGCCGAAAAAACTCAACTTTCATTGCCTTTGTCCGATATTGAAGGAACAAAGTAAAAAAGGTTCATATGAAAAAGCAAATGCTTTACGTGCTGCTGGCAGCCTTGGGAGGTTGCACCAGCGTCGAAGTGATCGAACACCAGGTATACCCTCCAAGCCATCCAATTCAAGTCATCAACCCATACACCCAGGCAAACTGCAATGTTGCACCACCTGCGGTGGTTAGCACCTGTCGTGGATGGATGCGAGGTGCGCGTGGCTGCGCTTACCCTTGAGTCAGGGCTGATCGTCTGGCTAATTCCTTCCCAAAGTTAATGAAAGTTTGATCATGAACAAGTTAATGTTGATTGGCTGCGTCTTGCTGACCACCGGTTGCACCACCTATGTCCACCATGTGGTTTCGGACCAACTGCCGGCCTGCCCCAGCGAAGTGGTGTACCAGGTCACAGTTGATTCGTGGTGCGGCAATGGCTGCGATCACTATCCCATTTCACACCGAGCTGTTGACCCGCGATCGGGCAATGGTCGTGTTGTCCTGGAGGGTTCGCAGGGTTCGCAGCGTCCGACAGGCTGTATGGCCCAATAAATTAGGGAACATCATGAAACACATCATTGCTTTGATTGCTGGCCTGGGGCTGGTGGCGGGTGCCGTCTTTGCACAAAACGATCCACGCGCAGTAGGTTGCGCCAGCTCACCCAACAGCAATTGTCTGCGCCCGGGCGAGTTGCCCATCATTGCAGCCAACAGTGCACCGGGCAAGTTTGCGGCCCGCATGGTTTTTTTGGCTGATCAGCTCGAACGAAACGTCGATCTCAAGCTGAGCAACGCCTCATACATGATCGGCAGCTTTGTTGACCTCGACAATCTCAACAGCACCTCCCCCATGGGGCGGTTGATTGCCGAGAACCTTATGCACGAGTTGCAAGTGCGCAACTGGCGCATCTTCGAGCCACGGTTGATGAAAAATTTTTTGATCAACGATGGCGGCGAGTTCGTGCTCAGCCGTGATGTCAAGCAGTTGCACGACCGCTACAGTGTCACCGGTGTGGTGGCAGGTACCTACTCGGTGTCCAACGATTACACGGTGATCAATGCTCGGGTGATCAACATCGAAACAGGTGTGATTGCTTCCAGCGCACAAGTCCAAATACCGTCGAACTGGTACGCGAATGGACTGAGGGCCGACTCTACCAGTCGCCCCATGAAACTAATTGGTGTAGCGCAATGACCCGGTTGCCAGCGCGAGCACTGACCGCTTTGGCGCTAGCCCTTGGCTTAGCGGGGTGTGCAGCCAATGACCCAAAGCAGTGTGCGCGGGAGAAAGTCTCTAGCCTGGTTGCTGTATCGGAGGTTGCCAGTGTGTTTGATGACGTGGCCTTGGGTTTTTGCCCCGCAGCATGTCGTGTAGATGCGCCCCCCGGCCAAGGCACCTGCCAGGAAAACACCTTATCTAAACTGTTGCTGGTACCCGATTTCGTAAGCATCGGTAATTATCAGCCTGGGGTAGCCGGTATGGTTATGGGCGAGCAAATGCGTGCCGCTTTGAGTCGGCATTGCCAAAGTCGCATCTACCAAGCCGAGTTTGGCCGCGACCTAAAACTCAGCGACGACGGCCTGGTGGCCCTAACCCGCAATCCCAGCGAAGTTGTGCGTGATGAATTCCGCGGACAGGATTTGATCGTTGGCACTTATTCATACAGCGGCAACCGCTTGTCCCTGTTTGCCCGTCGTGTTTCGGGCTCCAGCGGCGTAATTAGCCAGATGATTTCAAAAGAAGTGCTCTACAACTGCGGCATGCTTGGGGTCAGCGCCGTCATCGTGCGCTGAGTTTTATGGCGGCTTGCCCGCCGCCAGTTGAATCGGCGCAGCAGCAACGGGCCGGGCAACACGTCTTCAAAAGACAGCTCTGGTACGCAGTGCACTTGTGTGTACCTTGGACAAAGTGCCTACAGTAAAATCGGCATCGTGGAACCAATCCACCCATTGCACGAATAGTTCAATTTTGCCCCCTAGATTGATTTAACGGCTGACATTCACTTGAACGGTCAGCCCGTGCGAGGCTTATTTGCCCATTTGCGACACCATGACCACTAAAAATACCGAAGCCGTCAGCGGAAAAGCCGATTACCGCAGCACGCTGAACCTGCCCGACACAAAGTTTCCCATGCGTGGCGACCTGCCCAAGCGCGAACCCGTGTGGGTCAAGGGCTGGGAAGACCAAGGCCTGTACCAAAAACTGCGCGATGCCCGCGCCGGTGCCCCCAAATTCGTGCTGCACGATGGCCCACCCTACGCCAACGGCCAGATTCACATGGGCCACGCCGTCAACAAGATTCTCAAGGACATGATCGTCAAGGCGCGCCAGCTCAAAGGGCTCGACGCCGCCTACATTCCCGGCTGGGACTGCCACGGCCTGCCGATTGAAAACGCCATCGAGAAAAAGTTTGGCCGCAATCTGGCGCGCGACGACATGCAGGCCAAAAGCCGCGCCTACGCCACCGAGCAAATCGACCTGCAGCGCGAAGACTTCAAGCGCCTAGGCGTGCTGGGCGACTGGGACCACCCCTACCGCACCATGGATTTCAAGAATGAAGCCGACGAAATCCGTGCCTTCAAGCGCGTCATCGAACGCGGTTTTGTCTACCGCGGCCTGAAACCGGTCTATGCCTGCTTTGACTGCGGCTCAAGCTTGGCCGAGTTCGAGATTGAATACGCCGACAAAAAATCGCAAACGCTCGATGTTGGCTTTTTGTGCGCCGAGCCCGCCAAGCTGGCCGCCGCCTTTGGCCTGCCGGCACTCAGCAAAGAGGCATTCGCCGTCATCTGGACCACCACCGCCTGGACGATTCCCGCCAATCAGGCCCTCAACCTGAACCCCGAGCTGAACTACGCACTGGTCGATACCGAGCGCGGCCTGCTGGTGCTGGCTGAGAGCCTGGTCGAAAAATGCATGCTGCGCTTTGGCTTGACCGGTACCGTGCTCGCCACCAGCCTGGGCAAAAACCTGGGCGGCATCAACTTCAAACACCCGCTGGCCCATGTGGATGCGGGCTACGACCGTTTCAGCCCAATCTACCTGGCCGACTACGCCACGGCCGAGGACGGCACCGGTCTGGTGCATTCGTCACCAGCTTATGGCGTAGAAGACTTTAATAGCTGCGTGGCACACGGCATGGCCTATGACGACATCATTAACCCGGTGCAGAGCAACGGTGTCTATGCCGCCGACTTGCCGCTGTTTGGCGGCCAGCACATCTGGAAAGCCTGCCCGGTCATCATCGATGCGCTGCGCGCGGCCGGTCGCCTGTTTGCCACCGAGAACATCGTGCACAGCTACCCGCATTGCTGGCGCCACAAAACCCCGGTAATTTACCGCGCTGCCGCCCAGTGGTTCATCCGGATGGACGAAGGCGTTGGCATTTTTACCAAGGATAAAGCACCTCAAACCCTTAGACAGACTGCGCTAGCCGCTATCGAAAATACAGCGTTTTACCCGGAAAATGGTAAAACCCGCCTGCGCGACATGATTGCCGGCCGACCCGACTGGTGTATCAGCCGCCAGCGCAGTTGGGGCGTGCCGCTGCCGTTTTTTCTGCACAAAGACAGTGGCGAACTGCACCCGCGCACGATGGAAATTCTGGACCTTGCGGCCGACATGGTCGAAGCCGGTGGCATTGAGGCCTGGAGCAAAGCCAGCACCGAGTCGATCCTGGCGCAAGTCGGCGCTGCCGCCGATGCCGAGCACTACACCAAAAGCAGCGATATTCTGGAAGTCTGGTTTGACTCCGGCACCACGCACACCACGGTGCTCAAAGGATCGCACGCCGGGGCCGGACATGAGGACATTGACCCTCGCACCGGTGCGCCAGGCCCCGAGACTGACTTGTACCTTGAAGGCCACGACCAGCACCGCGGCTGGTTCCACTCGTCACTGCTGACAGCCTGCGCCATGTACGACCGCGCGCCCTACAAAGGCATCCTGACGCACGGTTTTACCGTCGACAGCAAGGGCCACAAGATGAGCAAAAGCGCCGGCAACGGTGTCGACCCGCAAGAAACATCGAAAAAGCTCGGTGCCGAAATCATCCGCCTGTGAGTCGCCGCCAGCGACTATTCAGGCGACATTGCCGGTGACGACAAGATTTTGGCGCGCGTCGTCGACACCTACCGGCGCATCCGCAACACGCTCAAATTTTTGCTCGCCAACACCAATGACTTTGATCCA
Source organism: Burkholderiales bacterium (assembly GCA_038207855.1). GTDB lineage: Bacteria > Pseudomonadota > Gammaproteobacteria > Burkholderiales > Burkholderiaceae_C > Rhodoferax. The sequence goes on along the minus strand of JBBQZI010000220.1, from coordinate 264 downwards.
ACGGCCGATGCCGTGCCGCTGGACCAACTGCTGGAGATCGACCGCTACGCGCTGAGCCGTGCCGCCCAATTGCAGGCTGACATCCTGGCGCACTACGAGGTCTATGAATTTCACCCGGTGGTGGCCAAGCTGCAGATTTATTGCAGCGAAGACTTGGGCTCGTTCTACCTCGACATTCTGAAAGACCGGCTCTACACCACGGCGCCCAAATCGTTGGCGCGGCGCAGCGCCCAAACCGCACTGTGGCAAATCACCCAGGCCATG
>JBBQZI010000219.1:0-5207 GCA_038207855.1 Burkholderiales bacterium | reverse complement strand
GTGATCAGGCCGACATCACCCGGCGTGACGGTAACCACGCCGACCTGCGCCGGCGGAGGCGCACCACCCGCGCCGCCTGGCCCCGCCGGTGGCGAGCTATGGCCGCAAGCCGTGAGCATCAATGCCAAGCTCAACGCCAGGACCGAGGGTGCAAAAATGCGGGTTTGGGCTGCGCGGGTCGTGGGGATGGGCAAAAGGGCAGGCCGGGTGTTGGTCATAAACATGGTGTTTTTCCGGAAAAAATGGGGCAGCCCTGAAAGGACTTCGCAAAGGTGTTGGGATTTTTCCAGAAGTATACATACAATCATGTATGTATCTTGATAGCCCTGCGATCTGAATAAACCCATTTCACCTACCTGAATGCTCCCATGGCCCGTAAGACCAAAGAAGATGCGCTCGCCACGCGCCAGCAATTGCTGGCGGCGGCTGAGCGGGTGTTTGCTGAAAAAGGCGTGTCGCGCACCTCGCTGCAAGACATTGCGCAAGCCGCGGGCACCACGCGAGGCGCTATTTACTGGCATTTCAAAAACAAGGCGGATTTGTTCAACGCCATGATGGAGCACGCCATCATGCCGATGGAGCAAGCCATGCGGCAAATCGGCCACGATGCGTTGCAAGACCCGTTGATTGAGCTGGAACTGGCCATGCTGCAGGCCATGCGGTCCATTACCACCGATGCGCGCACGCGCCAGATATTCGAGATTGCCACGCTCAAAATTGAATACGTCGATGAGTTGCGCAGCGTCCAGGCGCGCCACGTGCAAGCCTGTGCCGACGGCACCCGAGAAGCCGCACGCAGTTTGAATGAGGCGGCTGCTCGGCGTGGCATCACGCTGCCAGTTCCGGCCAATGTTGCGGCACAGGGCCTGCATTCACTGATGACCGGGTTGATCAACAGCTGGATGCTGTCGCCTGCGGCGTTTGACCTGATCGTGGTGGCGCAAGCCGCCATCCGCACCTATTTGATCGGCTTGGGTTTGCGCCCAGCGCTGGACGTGTCGTTGAAAACCATCACCTAAACTTCGCGGCTATGGCAAAAAATGTGTGTGTGTTGGGGATTGAGTCCTCGTGCGATGAAACCGGTGTGGCCTTGGTGGATGTCTGTGGCAGTGCCTTGCCGGTGCTGCTGGCGCACGCGCTGTACAGCCAGATCGAGATGCACCAGGCTTATGGCGGTGTGGTGCCCGAGCTGGCCAGCCGCGACCACATTCGCCGGGTGCTGCCGCTGACCGAACAGGTGTTGCTTGAGGCCGGCCGAACGCTGGCGGATGTCGACGTGGTGGCCTTTACCCGTGGCCCGGGTTTGGCCGGGGCGCTTTTGGTGGGGGCTGGCGTGGCCTGTGCGCTGGCTGCCGCTTTGAACAAGCCGGTGCTGGGGGTGCATCACCTAGAAGGCCATTTGCTGTCGCCATTTTTAAGTGTCGATCCGCCGCAATTTCCTTTTGTAGCGCTGTTGGTGTCGGGTGGCCACAGCCAATTGATGCGCGTTGATGGGGTCGGGCGTTACCAGATTTTGGGCGAAACCATTGACGATGCGGCGGGCGAGGCGTTTGACAAATCGGCCAAACTGCTGGGCTTGGGCTATCCCGGTGGGCCGGCGCTGTCAAAGCTGGCGACCAGCGGCAACCCGGCAGCGTTCAAATTGCCGCGGCCCTTGCTGCACAGCCCTAACCTGGATTTTTCCTTTGCCGGACTCAAAACCGCCGTCATGGTGCAGGCCAAAAAGTGTGCGGCAGCGCAAGGTTGTGCCGTCGAGGCGTTGCCAACGGCGATGCTGGCTGACTTGGCAGCCTCGACCCAGGCGGCGATTGTGGAGGTGCTGGTAAAAAAATCGTTGGCAGCGCTCAAGCAGACCGGACTGGATCGCCTGGTGGTAGCCGGCGGTGTCGGTGCCAACCGGCAATTGCGCGAGCAGCTCAATGCCGAGTGCGGCTCACGCAACATCCGCGTTCACTACCCCGAGCTGCACTTGTGTACCGACAACGGCGCCATGATCGCCATGGCCGCCGCCATGCGCTTGCAATCGGGCCAGCAAACCGCCACCGATGCGTATGCCTTTGATGTCAAACCACGCTGGCCGCTGGATGCCATTGTTATAAGCTAAATTGGCCTCTAGCCCTTTGTTTATATGCGTAAACAGCTATATTAAGCATAGCTGATATCAATTGCATTCGATCGGCCCGTATGGGCAAATCGACGCGTGCACCACGCTGTAAACTGCGCGGCGTTCAAATCAAACCAGTCGCATCGCGCCAGTCAAGGCGCGTTGCGGCTGATTCACAAGAGAAATCTCAAGATGCCCCAATTTTTGAAATACACCCGCCAATGGCTAGTGCTGGTTTTGTGTTGGCCGATCTTGGCCTTGGCGCAGCCAACCGGCGTGCCCATCAAGATTGCCATGATCGAAGGCTTGAGTGGCCCTTTTGCCAACACCGGCGAGGCGGTTTTTCGCAACCTGCTGTGGGCGGTTGAGCGAGTCAATGCACGCGGTGGCATCAAACTACCCGCCGATGCGGGCGGTGCCCGGCCACTGGTGCTGGAGCGCTTTGATAGCAAGGGTCAAAACGAAGAGGCTTTGAGCGCGCTCAAATCAGCTATTGACCACGGTGCGCAGTTTGTCATGCAGGGTAATTCTTCGGCGCTTGCGGCCACCTTGATGGATGCCATCAACAAGCACAACGAGCGCGAGCCGCAAAAACGCGTGCTGTTTCTGAACTATGCGGCAGTCGATCCGATTTTGACCAATGAGAAATGCAGCTTCTGGCACTTTCGCTTTGATGCGCATGCTGACATGCGCATGACGGCCTTGATGTCGTTGATCAAGGCTGATACGGCGCTCAAAAGCGTTTACCTCATTGGGCAGGACTACAGTTTTGGCCAGGCGGTTGCGCGTGAGGCGCGTCGTCAGCTCGGCGTGCTGCGCCCGGATGTGCGCATTGCGGGCGACGAATTGCACCCGATTGGCCGTGTCAAAGACTTTCTGCCCTATGCCGCCAAGATCAAGGCCAGCGGCGCGCAGGCGGTCATCACCGGCAACTGGGGTAACGACCTGAGCTTGCTGGTCAAGGCCGCCAAAGATGTGGGTTTTGAGGGCACGTTTTACACGTTTTATGGCAACGCCCTGGGTGCACCAGCGGCCATGGGTGAGGCCGGTATTGGCAAGGTGGTGGCCGTGGCCGACTGGCTGCCCAATGTGCAAACGCCCCAGAGCGAGGCGTTTTATCAAGCGTTTAGACAGCGTTTTCCGAGTCCGGCGGATGATTATGTGCACATGCGCATGCAGCTGATGATGGAGTCGCTGGCGCAGGCGATTGAAGCCTCAGGTACTACCGAATCAATAGCGGTTGCGACACAGCTGGAAAGGGCTAGCGTCACTTTTTCATCACAACACGGCAGCATGCGTGCAGCTGACCACCAGTTTCAGCAGCCGTTGGTGGTGGGGGTCATGGATCGCAAAGGCAGTGCCGGCGTGAAGTTCGATGTGGAAGGCTCAGGGTACGGTTTTCGGGTCATCAAGACGATTGCCGCAGCCGATGCGCAGCAGCCCACGACCTGCAAGATGCAGCGGCCGTAATGGACCAGATTGGCCGGGTCGCTGGTGTAAGACCGTGCCAGTTTCGGCCTCTGGCTATAATGGCGGGCTCTGCCGATTTGGCAGTTGTGCACGACAGGGGCAGTTCCAGCGCCTGCCGCAAGTTCTAAAATTCACAGGAAGAAAATCATGATCGCATCCAGTATCAAAGCCGCTGTCGTCAAAGACAACGCACGCCAAGCCGGTGACACCGGTAGTTCCGAAGTGCAAGTGGCACTGTTGACCGCCCGTATCAACGAGCTCACACCCCACTTCAAATTGCATGCCAAAGACCACCATGGTCGTCGCGGTTTGTTGCGCATGGTGAGCCGCCGTCGCAAGCTGCTGGACTACCTCAAAAGCACGAAACCTGAGCGTTATGTTGCATTGATCGCCAAGCTGGGCTTGCGCAAGTAAGTGGTTCAAAAAGAATGACAAGCGCCTGAGTTAGGTTACTAGCTCAGGCGTTTTTTACTTCGGAGACGGCAAATACAGTACGAAGCTGTGTCATTCCAAAAGCAATTCGACCATGGAATTCGAGTTCTTCTGGAATGGCATCGTGGGCTGTGATGGCGAATCCGGGCCCAGGTGAGGTGGCCTCTACCTCCCAAATCTGTTTCGATACTCACAGGAGAAAACAAATGACGATGTTCAAAAAAGTTAGCAAGACCTTTCAATGGGGTCAAAACACGGTGACCATGGAAACCGGTGAAATCGCCCGTCAAGCCAACGGTGCAGTCATGCTCGACATGGACGGCACCGTGGTGCTGGCCACGGTGGTGGCCCGGACTGAAGGCAAAGCCGGTCAGGATTTCTTTCCGCTGACCGTTGATTACCTTGAAAAATCCTACGCTGCTGGCAAGATTCCCGGCAGCTTTTTCAAGCGCGAAGGCCGCCCCAGCGAGTTTGAAACGCTGACCAGCCGCCTGATTGACCACCCCATTCGCCCGCTGTTTCCCGAAGGCTTCTTCAACGAAGTGCACGTGGTGGTTCACACCCTGTCACTGAACCCTGAAGTCGATGCCGACATTGCCGCCATGATTGCCGTCAGTGCAGCACTGTCGATCAGTGGTGTGCCTTTCAGTGGCCCGATTGGTGCCGCTCGCGTTGGTTATGTCAATGGCGAATACGTGCTCAACCCGGGTCAAACCGCGCGCAAAAGCAGCCAGATGGAACTGGTCGTAGCCGGTACTGAAGCGGCTGTGCTGATGGTTGAAAGTGAAGCCGATCAATTGTCCGAAGAAATCATGCTCGGTGCCGTGGTGTTTGGCCACGCCCAGGGTGCGATTGCCATCAACGCGATCCACGAACTGGTGCGTGATGCCGGCAAGCCCATGTGGGACTGGAAGGCTCCTGCCAAAGATGACGTGCTGATCGCCAAAGTGGTGGCACTCGCCGAAGAAAAGCTGGTGACCGCCTACCAGATTCGCAACAAGCAAGCACGTACCCACGCCACCCGTGAAGTGACGACCTGGACCAAAATGGGTTTGAAGGCTGAAGGCGTCGAGTTTGATGGCGTGGCCGTTGAAGGCATGCTGTTTGACATTGAAGCGCGCATCGTGCGCGGTCAGATTCTGGCTGGCGAGCCGCGCATTGACGGTCGCGACACCCGCACCGTGCGCGCCATTGAAATTCG
>JBBQZI010000218.1:0-5220 GCA_038207855.1 Burkholderiales bacterium | reverse complement strand
TTTCGCCGGGCCATTTGTTGGTGGCATCCAGCCCCATTTTGCTGCCCAGGCCGCTCACCGGCGAGGCAAAGTCCAGGTAATCAATCGGCGTGTTGTCGGCCAGCAGGGTGTCACGCGTCGGGTCGACCCGGGTGGTGATGGCCCAGATCACGTCACTCCAGTCACGCACATTGACATCGTCATCGACCACCACGATGAACTTGGTGTACATGAACTGGCGCAAAAAACTCCAGATGCCAAACATCACGCGCCGTCCATGGCCGGGGTAAGCTTTTTTGATGCTGACCACCGCCATGCGGTAACTGCAGCCTTCGGCGGGCAAGTAAAAGTCGGTGATCTCGGGGTACTGGCGCTGCAGCAGCGGCACAAACAATTCATTCAAGGCCAGCGCCAGCATGGCCGGCTCGTCAGGTGGTTTGCCGGTGTAGGTGGAGTGGTAAATCGGCGCGCTGCGCTGCGTGATGCGGTCGATCGTGAAGACCGGAAACTCAGCCTGCTCGTTGTAATAACCGGTGTGATCGCCAAACGGGCCTTCCAGCGCGTGCTCAAAGCCGCTGGCGTGGCTGGCATCCGGATAAATGTGGCCTTCCAAAACGATTTCGGCAAAAGCCGGCACGCGCAGTTCGCTGCCCAGCGCCTTCACCAGTTCGGTGCGGCTGCCGCGCAGCAGACCGGCAAACTGGTATTCGCTCAAACTGTCCGGCACCGGTGTGACCGCCCCCAAAATCGTTGCCGGGTCGGCACCCAATGCGACACAAACCGGGTAGGGCTGGCCTGGGTGAAGCGCTGCGTGCTCTTTAAAGTCTAGCGCGCCGCCGCGGTGCGGCAGCCAGCGCATGATGACTTTGTTGCGCGCCAACACCTGCTGGCGGTAGATGCCGAGGTTTTGCCGCGCCTTGTGCGGCCCTTGGGTGATGACCAGCCCCCAGGTGATCAGCGGGGCCACATCGCCGGGCCAGCAGTGCTGAATCGGCAGCCGCGACAAATCGACATCGGCGCCTTCGCGCACGACCTCCTGGCAGGGCGCGCTGCGCAGCTCTTTTGGGGCCATGCTCCACAGGGTTTTGATCAGGCTACCCATGCCGATGAGTTCCTTGAAACCCTTGGGTGCTTCGGGCTCTTTCAGCGTGGCGAGCACATGGCCAAACTGGCGCAACTCACTCACATCGCTGACACCCATGCCCAGGGCAACCCGGCGTGTCGTGCCAAACAGGTTTCCCAGCACTGGCATGCTGTGGCCGGTGGGGTGCTCAAACAGCAGTGCCGGGCCACCTGCGCGCAGGGTGCGGTCGCACAGGGCCGTCATTTCCAGGTGGGGCGACACCGGTGCGCTGACGCGCTTGAGCTCGCCTAGTTGTTCGAGTTGGGCGATGAAGTCGCGCAGGTCACGGTAGGCCATGGTTTTGATCAGGCTTGCAGCCCGTTCCAACGAGGTGCATCAGCTTGCGCCAAGCCGAGCAAATCCATGACACGGCTGACGCTGTGCTTGACCATATCGTCAAGGGTTTGCGGGCGTTGGTAAAAGCTGGGCACGGGGGGGAAAATGATGCCGCCCATTTCGGTCACGCTGGTCATGTTGCGCAGGTGCGCCAGGTTCAGCGGCGTTTCACGCACCATCAAAATCAGGCGACGGCGCTCTTTGAGCATGACATCGGCGGCGCGTGTGATCAGGTTGTCGGACAGGCCCAGCGCCACCGCCGCCAGTGTGCGCATGGAGCACGGTGCCACCACCATGCCATCGCACAGAAAAGAGCCGCTGGCAATTGCGGCACCCACATCACGCACCGGGTAGACCACATCGGCCAATGCTTCGACCTCGGCCCGCGTCATATCCAGCTCTTGCTGCACGTTGAGCCAGCCAGCATCCGAGACCGTCAAATGGGTTTGCACACCGTCAAGCCTGCGCAATACCTGCAGCAGTCGCACGCCATAGACGGCCCCGCTGGCCCCGGAAATGGCAACGACGATGCGTTGGCTCACGACGTGTGGGGCTTGAAGCCGCCCAAGCGCGTCTTGAACAGCGCGCGGGCCTGCGCCAGCACATGCTTTGGGTGCAACTTGTCGATGCTGAGCACCGGCAACTCAATCGCGTCGATGGTGTTCTTCACCAGCAGGCCCAATTCGGTGTCGCCTTCCATGGCCAGGCGGCGGTTGAAAAACAGCGTGTCGGGGTCTTCCTGGCGGCGCGCCAGCAGCACAAAGTCATGCGCGCTGGCGCTGATGGTCAGGTCGGCTGTGCCCTTGTTCTGGCAAGCCACAAAGCGGTCATTTTTCCACTCGAAGTCAAACGCCCACTGCGCGTCGGTGACGCGCAAGCGCAGTTTTTTGCCGATCAGCATCTGCGTCACATCAGCGGCCAATTGCTTGGCCAGCGCCACATTCAGTGCCGTGACAAACAGCAGCGAGCCCGGAAAGGCCGGCAGACGGCCGAGCAAACTGCCTAGGGGCTTGGGCAAAATCAGGGGTGTGGTTGACATTTAAGTTGCTCCGAAAAAGAGAGTTGGTAGCGCAGGCTATATAAGGGCTGCAGGCTGAAAATACCTATAACGTTGGTCAAGCCGACGCCTGGGCAGATGCTACCTGTTCCAGACCGGGCTTGCCGTACCAATAGCCGTTGCAAGCTTTCTCCAGCAGCAGGCTTGGCAGGGCTTGTTGGGCGGCATCGACCGGCAGGGTGTGGCTTAACACGCCATGGAACAAGGCCACGATGTCCGCCGTGTGCTTGGATTGCGGGCTGATGCGCAGCACATCCACCCCCATGGATCGCATGGCTTCTAACTCTGGCAGCAAGTTGTAGACGCGTGCGGACTGGGTTTGAATGCCGTTGAGCACCAGAAATTCTTCGCTCTCGCGGGTGCGCATCAGCAAGCCATCCGGGTGTTCAATGCACTTGAACTGGCAGTCGTCCTTGGGCAGATTGCAATGCCGTGCGGTGAAGCAGCGCGCTGAAAACGCCAGCGGCATGCGGCCAAAAGCAAACACTTCCGTCTGCATGCCCTCAGGGCGGCTTTGCAGCAGGATGGCCAGATCATCACGGCCCATTTCCATCGGCATCACCCAGCGCTTGGCACCCAGTTCGGCCATCAACGCCAAAGTGGGTGCGTTGTAGATGTTGAGGTGCGGCCCGGCCACAAAGGGTGCTTTGCCTTCAACGCAACGCACGGCACCCATGTCGTTGGCCTCGACCATGAATTGACCGTTGGCGGCAATTTTGTGCAGCACGGTGACATCGGCGCCGGACTCGATCAACACCTGGGTCGACAGCACGACTTCTTTACCGGCCTCCCGCAAGACTTGCGCAATGTCTAGCCAGTCGGTCAGGCGCACCTCATGGCGGCGCGAGCACACCACCTCGCCCAGGTAAACAATGTCGACCGGCATGGCAGCGACCTGTTCGTAGAAAGCCAGCACCTCATCGCGTGGCCAGTAGTACTGCAGGGGGCCTAGAGCTAGTTTCATTTCCACGGCCTGTGGTACGCACCCAGGGTGTGCTGCTGGCCTTCGGCGACCTTGTCGAGGTCACTGACCCAAGCCGGTTTGGCGGTGTAGCGGTGCGGGTTGTCACGGCAACTGTCAATCGCCTGACGCCACACCTTGGTGACCTGCGCCACATAAGCCGGGCTGCGCTGACGGCCTTCAATCTTGATGGCGCGCACGCCGATCTTCATCAGTTCGGGTAACAGCGAGAGGGTGTTCAGGCTGGTCGGCTCTTCGATGGCGTAGTAATTTTTTTCGCTGCCCACATCAAAGCGGCCCTTGCACAGGGTCGGGTAGCCGGCGTTTTCACCGACCGCGTAGCGGTCAATCAGCACCCCGTTCAAGCGTGATTCGCGTCCCTGCGGGGTTTCGACCCAGCGCACCGCCTTGGGTGGCGAGCAGACCCCGTTGGTATTGGGCGCTTCGCCGGTCACGTAGCTCGACAGCGCACAGCGGCCTTCGACCATCACGCACAGGCTGCCAAAACCGAACACCTCAATTTCGACCGGGGTTTTTTCAATCACCTGCTCGACTTGCGTCATCGACAACACCCGTGGCAAGACGGCGCGCGCAATGCCAAAGTGCTGGTAATAAAAGTCCAGCGCCTCGTAATTGGTGGCCGAGCCCTGCACCGACAGATGCAGGCGCAACTGCGGCTGGTGTTTGACGGCGTACGCCATCAGGCCGGGGTCGGCCAGGATGACGGCATCGACCCCAGCGTCGGCGGCGCGGTCGACCGCCCGGCACCATAGGTCGGATTTGGCCGCCTGCGGGTAGGTGTTGAGTGCCACAAACACCTTGCGGCCGCGGTCATGCGCGTAGCGGATGCCAGCGGTGATGGCGGCTTCGTCAAAGTTCAGGCCGGCAAAATTGCGCGCGTTGGTGGCATCGCGAAAGCCCAAGTAGACGCAGTCGGCACCGTGGTCTACGGCAGCCTTGAGCGCAGGCAGGCTGCCAGCCGGGCAGACCAGTTCCATGGAGGCTTTGGCGAGCACCCCAGCCGGGATGGGCGGTGAAGAATCAGCAACAGTAGGCATAAAGTTGGGGTTGGGCGGCCTGCAAGGCAGCACCCATAGAGTCAAGGCCGCGAGGGTAACCATGCGCGCGCACCAAGTAAATGATGTAAGTCAACCCAATGCGAAAAAAAGCTGCCTTTTGCCGATGGCCCGCCAAAGGCATCCATACGGCGAGCGAAAAATGCTACTATTTATATAGCTGTTAACGCATGCTATATAAGGTCTAGAGGCCAAATTGCCCAGAATTAGTTGTGCGTGGGATCGGTTCGCGATTCACGGCGCGTATTTGGCTAAAAGGTTGCGCAGCTCACGAAAATCGGGCAGGCGCTCGGTCAGCGTGTCGTGATCCCAGTCCCACCAGCCAGTGGCCTCCAGCGCCTGGGCAATGGCGCGCGGAAAGCGCTGACGCAACACTTTGGCCGCGACGTTAAAGGTTTCGATGTGGGTGTAGCTCACGGCAAACGCTCCAAAGTAACTTGATCAAAACGCGCGATTGCCGGCCACCCAGGTTTCCAGCACCGAGGGCATGCCGGCGCGGTTCATGCGCACCCGTAGCAAGTCAGCGCGCTGGCCCACGGCCACGTCGCCGCGGTCGGTCAGCCCGATGGCGCGCGCCGGGTTGCAGGTGACGGTGCGCACCGCCTTGGGCAGCGTCCAGCCCTGCAGCGGTGCCAGCATGAAGGTGGCCATCAGCAGGCTGCTGGGCACATAGTCGGATGAAAAAATG
>JBBQZI010000217.1:0-5229 GCA_038207855.1 Burkholderiales bacterium | reverse complement strand
GGTGCCGCCATGGATATTGCTGACCTGCCAGGAGGTTGGCGGGAAAAATGCGTTGCCGCGGTCCCATTCAACCGTGACCAACTCAGCCAATGCTGGGGCCAGCAGGTGAATCGGGTTTTTGGCCAGTTGCGGGTAGGCGATATGGCCTTGCACGCCTTTGACGGTGAGCTTGCCACTGAGCGTGCCGCGGCGGCCGTTTTTGATCATGTCGCCGGTGCGCTTGACCGAAGTGGGTTCGCCGACGATGCAGTAGTCCAGCTTTTCGCCGCGCTGTTGCAGCATTTCAACGACCTTGACGGTGCCATCGAGTGCCGGGCCTTCTTCGTCGCTGGTGAGCAAAAAGCCGATCGCCAGGGTTGTGTCGGGGTGGTTGGCGATGAATTCTTCGCAGGCTACGACAAAGGCCGCCAGTGAGGTTTTCATGTCGGCGGCACCGCGGCCATACAGCATGCCATCGCGCTCGGTCGGGGTGAACGGGTCGCTCGTCCATTGCGCCAGCGGGCCGCTTGGAACGACATCGGTGTGGCCCGAAAATACTATTAATTTAGTAGCAGTTTGCGCTTTATCTATAAGGGCAGCAGGTCGTTTTGCCCATAAATTTGTAACGCGGAAATGCGTTGGCCCGCTGACCAGCGTTTCAAGCTCAAAGCCGATGGCGGCCAGGCGCTGTCCGATGATGGCCTGGCAGCCAGCATCTTGCGGCGTGTCAGAGCGGCAGGTGATCAGTTGTTTGGCCAGGGCCAGGGTCTCGGTCATAAAGTAGTGCGCTTTTCAGTGGTTCATGTCGAGCGTGATTTCGGTAAAGCTTGGTTTGTCGTCGGGATCGTCGACCGGTTTTTGGGCTTGGATACTGGCTTTGTGGTTGAAGTCGTTTTGCAGACGCCACATCAGGTTGGTGGGCGAATCGGCGTTGGCCATGCCTTCCTTGCGATCGACCAGACCGGCCAAAATTTGGCGGGCGATGTCTTGCTCGAAAGTTTGGCTGCCTTCGGCCATGGATTTTTCCATGGCATCGCTGATGCCCGAAAAGTCGCCTTTTTCGATCAGATCAGACACCAGTTTGGTGTTCAACAAGATTTCCACTGCCGCCGTTCGGGTGCCGTCAATGGTGCGCAACAGGCGTTGCGATACGATGGCTTTCATGGCTGCCGCCAGATCGCCCAGCATGCTCTGGCGCACCTCGACCTGGTAAAAACTCAAAATCCGGTTGAGTGCCTGGTAGCTGTTGTTGGCGTGCATGGTGGCCAGACACAGGTGGCCGGTCTGGGCGTAGGTGATGGCGGCGGTCATGCTTTCGCGGTCGCGGATTTCACCAATCATGATCACGTCTGGTGCCTGGCGCAGGGCGTTTTTCAACGCCAGATGGGTTGACTCGGTGTCGGTGCCAACCTCGCGCTGGTTGATGATGGCACGCTTGTTCTTGAACAAGAACTCGATCGGGTCTTCAATCGTCAGGATGTGGCCCGACTGGTTGGCGTTGCGGTGGTCGATCATGGCCGCCAGCGAGGTACTTTTGCCTGAGCCGGTAGCGCCCACCATCAGAATCAGGCCGCGCTTTTGCAGCATCAGGTCGGCCAGGGTGGGCGGCAAAGACAGGGCGGCTAGCGTTGGAACCTCGTTGGTGATGTAGCGGATGACTACCGCGTAGGAGCCACGCTGGCGCATACCACTGATACGAAAGCGCCCAACACCCGGCAGCGACCAACCAATGTTGAGCTCACTCGTGGTTTGCAGTTCCTGGATGTGTTCAGCTGGCAGAATTTCGGCCAACAGGCTTAAGGGGGCTTCAGGGGGTAGCAGCTGGCTGTTGATCGGCACGCACAAGCCATTGATGCGAATCAGCACGGGTGAGTTGGCTGATAAATAAATATCTGAGGCGCGCTTGTCAGCCATCAGCCGCAAAATGCGCTGCATGGTGCCCGGGGATTCGCTGTCGTTGCTGGCCATAGTTTTTTAATCAGTTGAGGACAGAGCAAATTTCACTGCGTGTAAATCTTGGTCGGTCTCGCAAGATTGTCAGTCGCGCAGCAAGTCGTTCAAGCTGGTTTTGGCGCGGGTTTGCGCGTCAACGTGCTTGACGATGATGGCTGCGTACAGGCTGTATTTGCCGCCTTCTTTGGGCAGGTTACCGCTGATGACCACGGAGCCGGCCGGAATGCGGCCGTAGCTCACGACGCCGGTGGCGCGGTCATAAATCGGGGTGCTCTGGCCGAGGTACACACCCATGGAAATGACCGAGTTTTCTTCGACGATAACGCCTTCAACCACTTCGGAGCGGGCCCCGATGAAGCAGTTGTCCTCAATGATGGTTGGGTTGGCCTGCATCGGCTCCAGCACGCCACCAATGCCGACACCGCCGCTCAAATGCACGTTTTTGCCGATCTGGGCGCATGAGCCCACCGCCGCCCAAGTGTCGACCATGGTGCCTTCGTCCACATAGGCACCAATGTTGACGAATGAGGGCATCAGGATCACGCCTTTGCCTAAAAAGCTGCCGCGTCGTGCTACCGCTGGCGGCACCACGCGCACGCCGGTGGCTTTCATGCCGGCTTCGTCCATGTCGGAAAACTTGACGGCGACCTTGTCGTAAAAGTTCAGTTCACCGGCTTGCATGATGGCGTTGTCGCGCAGACGAAAGCTCAGCAGGACGGCCTTCTTGATCCATTGGTGGGTGGTCCACTGGCCAACGCCCTGACGCGTGGCAACCCGCAGGTGGCCGTTGTTGAGTTGGGCGATGACGTGCTCGACCGCATCCAGAACTTCTTTGGGTGCCGAACCGGCAGAAATATTGGCGCGGTCTTCCCACGCGGCATCAAGAATGGTTTGCAGTTGTTGAGTCATGGTTGTGATGTGTGAATTCAAAAAACAGTTAATGGAAGCGGGTGGTGACAAATTCAACGATGCGCTGCGCGGCCTCTGCACATTCAGCCGTGTCGGCTACCAGCGCCATGCGGATACGGCCTTGGCCGGGGTTGAAACCGTGTGCTTCGCGGGCCAGAAAGCTGCCCGGTAGCACCGTCACATTGTAGGCAGCATAGAGCTCGCGGGCAAAAACCTGGTCATCGCCACCCACATCGGCCCACAGGTAAAAAGCGGCATCGGGCAGGGCGACATCGAGCACCGCGCTGAGCATCGGGGTGACCTGGGCAAATTTGACACGGTACAGCGCACGGTTGTGTTGTACATGGGCCTCGTCGTTCCAGGCCGCGATACTGGCGGCTTGCACTGCCAGGCTCATGGCGCTGCCGTGGTAGGTGCGGTAGAGCAAAAACTGCTTGATGATGGCGTCGTCCCCTGCCACAAAACCGCTGCGCATGCCGGGCACATTGCTGCGCTTGGACAGGCTGGTCAGCGAGATCAGGTTTTTGAAGTCGGCACGGCCAAGTTTGGCCGCCGCTTCCATGCCGCCCAGCGGTGGCTCGTCCCGGAAATAGATCTCGCTATAGCACTCGTCCGAGGCAATCACAAAGCCAAAGCGGTCGCTCAAGTCAAACAGCTTTTGCCACTCCGGCAAGGGCATCACGGCACCGGTTGGGTTGCCGGGTGAGCAGACAAACAGCAGTTGCGTGCGCGCCCAGACGGCATCGGGCACGCTGTTCCAGTCCGGGCCAAAGTTGCGCGCCGGGTCGCTGTTGACAAAATAGGGCTCGGCACCCGCCAGCAGGGCCGCACCTTCGTAAATTTGATAGAACGGGTTGGGGCACACCACCAGCGGCTTGTTGCCGTCAGGCGCTCCGGCCCGGTCGACCACAGTTTGGGTGAGTGAAAAAAGGGCCTCGCGCGAGCCCAGAATCGGTAGCACCTGCGTGGCCGGATCAACCGCCAAGCCATAGCGGCGCGCCATCCAGTCAGTAAAGGCCTGGCGCAAGGCCGCTTCACCGGCCGTGGCTGGGTAGCCGCACAAGCCGCTCGGCGTGCGGTTGATGGAGCCGACCATGGCCTCTTTGATGAGCGCTGGTGTCGCGTGCTTGGGCTCACCCAGCCCCAGGCTGATCGGGGTGTACGCGGGGTTGGGCGTGATGTCGGCAAACAGTTGGCGCAGCCGTTCAAAGGGGTAGGGCTGCAAGAGCGCGAGGAGTGGATTCATGGGGTGGGATTATCCGGGAAACTCATAGCGCCAGCGACTGCACCGGGCAGCTCAGCCCGAGCCAGCGCTGAGCCGCCTGGGCCAGCAGGCTGCAGTTGCCGGTCGACAGTAACTGGATCTGGCCCATGTGCTGCTTGCTGGCCAGTTCGGTGAGCACACGGTGCGTTTGCCGGGCGACGGGTTCGCCGTTGTCCAGCAGATGCACGCTTGGCCCGACCATGGCGCGCAAGTGCTGGCTGGCAAACGGGTAATGGGTGCAACCCAACACGAGCGTATCAACCTCACCAAAATTTATACCAAATTGACCTATAGCCGTTGTATAGCCTGCGCAAAGCGCTATGACTTGTGTAGCGTCATCGCGCTCAATGGCATCTGCCAGACCATCGCAGGGCTGGCAGATAAACGTGGCTTGATCAGCTAGCGTGGCCAACAGCGTCTGAAACTTGCCGCTGGCCAGCGTGCCGCGGGTCGCCATGACACCGATGCGCCGGGTCTTGCTGATTGCCAGTGCAGGTTTCAGGGCTGGTTCAACCCCGACGATGGGCAGGGCAGGGTAGTCTTGTCGCAGCAAATGAATGGCCGCTGCCGTAGCGGTGTTACAGGCGATGACCAGCGCCTTGATTGGTCGTCGTTCCGGACTGAGCAAGTACCCGGCAATGCGGCGTGAGCGTGCCAGCACAAAGGCAAGGTCGCGCTCGCCATACGGTGCAAAGCCGCTGTCGGCGACGTAAACAAAGTCTTCGTGGGGCAACTCGGCGCGCAAGGCCTTGAGTATGCTCAGGCCGCCGACACCACTGTCAAAAACGCCGATCGGGCGCTTGACAGGGTGGCTTGAAGCCGCAGAAACCCCTGATTTCAATCAGCTACCAGCGACGGCAATGCCCTTGAACTCGCCGGTGGCGATTTTCTTTTGCCATTCTGCCGGGCCGGTGATGTGCACGCTGGTGCCGCCTGCGTCCACTGCCACGGTGACCGGCATGTCGACCACGTCAAATTCAGACATGGCTTCCATGCCGAGGTCAGCAAAGCCCAGAACTTTGGCCGTCTTGATGGCCTTGGAGACCAAGTAAGCCGCACCGCCGACCGCCATCAGGTAAGCCGATTGGTGCTTTTTGATGGATTCGATGGCGACCGGGCCGCGC
>JBBQZI010000216.1:0-5275 GCA_038207855.1 Burkholderiales bacterium | reverse complement strand
CCGGTGCCACCGTCACCCGCGCGGACTCCGTGGCCAGGTTAACGGCGACCTCCAGCACGCCGGGCACTTTTTTCAAGGCGCGTTCAGCACGCCCAACACATGAGGCGCAAGTCATGCCATGAATGCCCAAGTCAACACGGATTGGCGAGGAAACGAGGTTTAAGGTTGTCATATTTGTTGGACAGCTGGCAGCAACAGAGAGTTCACAATACTTATCTTCCGCTTGCCGGGTTTTTTTAAGGATTTTCAAATGAAATACATTTTCGACGTACAAACAATGACTTGCGAGCACTGCGAAAAATCAGTGACCCGCGCCATTCGCCAACTTGACCGCGCTGCCGTGGTGTCAATTGACCGCGCCGCCAACCGGGTTGAAGTGGAGTCAAGCTTGCCAGTGCAAGCCTTGGCCGATGCGATTGCCGAAGAAGGCTTTACTGTAACGGTCTGAACCCAGGGACATTGCATTGCAAACTGATCGCATCATCACGTTTTACCCGGCCTTGGCGCAGGTGCAGCCGTCGCTGGCCGAGTTGAGTGCCACGCTAGTGCCGTTTCAGGTTCCGGCCGATACGGTTTTATTCACCGAAAACACCGCTTGCCAGGGTTTTCCGCTGGTTATGGAAGGCGAAATCAAGGTGTCGCGCAACTCGGGCGATGGTCGCACGCTGGAACTCTACCGCGTGGTGCCGGGCGAGTTGTGTCTGGTGTCGTCGGCCTGCCTTTTTCGCGCCCAGCCGCTGTCGGCCTTTGGTATCACCACCAAGCCCAGCGAGCTGTTGCTGATTCCGCCAGACTTGTTCAAGCGTTGGCTTGAGACGCAGGCGTTTCGCGATGACGTGTTGGGTTTGTTTGCCGAGCGCATGGCTGACCTGACCAGCCTGATTGACGCAGTGGCGTTTCATAAACTCGATCGTCGCCTGGCGGCGGCTTTGCTGGGACGCGGCCAGCAAATCAATGTGACGCATCAGACCTTGGCCAATGAACTCGGTACCGTGCGTGAAATTGTCACGCGCCTGCTGCACCGGTTCGAACGCGATGGCTGGGTGGTGCTCGGGCGCGAACAGATTCAGATCAGCAACAGTGCGGCCTTGCGTGGGTTGGTCAGTAGCCACCTGAATTGAAGAACTTTGCTGGGTGACTTGAGTCACAGATAAAGTCGTGCGACGGCGGTTCTAATTGCTGCATCAGCGCTTCGCTGAAAGTCGTTCTATTTTCATCAAGGAGTTTTTATGAAATCAAATTCTGGCGGTATCGATCGCATTCTGCGGATTGTTGCGGGTTTGGTACTGATCGGCCTGACGGTCACCGGCACCATTGGTGTTTGGGGTTGGATCGGCGTGGTGCCATTGGCCACCGGCCTGCTTGGCTGGTGCCCGGCCTACACCCTTCTGGGCATTAATACTTGCCCGATGAAAAGGTAACTGGCATTCAGTTCGCAGCCCCAATTCGTCAGGTTTTGGGGGTGCAAATTGCTATTTAATAGATAGCTGTTTGCGCATATACCATAAGGGCTAGCGCCTGATTTGTTATAAATTAATCAGGCCAGCGGCATTTCACCGCCGAGCGCTTCCAGTAGATCGGGCAGCAGCTTGCGCAACTCTCCGGTAGCAATCGTCACGTCGGTATCAAAGTCATCCGTTTTACTGCTCCTGCTGGCTTCAAACACGACATCCAGAAACGCGATCTTTTTGAGCTGCAACCCCTCGGTCAGCATGAAGGACACGCGATCACCCCAGGTCATGGCCACTCGGGTGGGCATTTTTCCTTCACGCACGTGTTGCTGCACTTCTTCGGTGTCAAGCCGGTGGCGGGCGTAGCGCACCACGGCTTTGGACTCGTCGGCGGCTTTCAGTTCGCATTCGCGGTCAACACTGAAACCCGCCGGTGCCTCCAGGCTGACCAACCATTCCGCCATGGCCGCGCCGGGGGAAATTTTTGTATTCACCAGACTCAAGGCCAAACCCGGCAAACTTTGCACCAACAAGGTCACCACCTCATCGGCGCGCGCCTGGCTGGCGGCATCCACTACCATCATGTGAGCTTCACGATCCAGCCACACCAGCACGCTGGATTGCTTGGTAAAGGCCATCGGCAGCAGTTCCAGCCGAATGTCGTCCTTGAGGTCGCGGATCTCTTTCTTGCCAGGTTTGCGCCCGGTGGCGGCTTCAATCTGTTGCACGCGTTCATCGGCTTTGCGATTGATGACCGAGGCTGGCAAGGCGCGCGTTTCGACCATCAGTTTGACGATCCATTGCCCTGCCACCGCCTCCAGTAGCGCCCCGTTGTCCTGACCGCGCGGCTCAATCCAGCCGATCGATTTTTCCTGGCTGGCACCGCACTCGACATAGCGACCAGCCTGCAAGCACTCTTGTACTTGCTCTGCCGTGGTGGCCCAGTCGGGGTTGATGCGGTACATGATGATGTTCTTGAGCACGGGTTTCCTTAATCAATACAAATTTGCAAGGCATCGATCATCCCATCAAAACCACGGCAAAACAGTTACCCAACTTTACAAAGCTTTCAAGTCGCGGTATCAAGGCGTTACACAGGCGCCCGATACTTATTTTCACGCCGATGCCAATGTCTGGTCATCAGTTCAAACCAAAAGGAAACTGTCATGAAAACAAGTCTCAAACTCTCCCTGATCACCGGCTTGCTGGTAGCGGCCGGTTTTGCCTACTCACAGTCCCCCATGGGCGCTCAGTGTGACCCCATGATGATGGGCCAGGGTGGCTACGGTATGCGCCAAGACCGAATGGGCAAGATGGATCCGGCCCGCATGCAGGCCCGAATGGATCAGCGTCATGCCGCCCTCAAGGCCCAGCTCAAATTGGCACCGGAACAAGAGTCGGCCTGGACGACCTTTACCGCTACTGCAATGCCGAAGGCCGCCATGATGGCCAATCGCCCGGATATGGCTGAAATGGCCAAGCTCACCACGCCTGAGCGCATTGACAAGATGCACGCACTGCGCACCCAGCACATGAGCGACATGACGGCCGCCATGGACAAGCATGCCGACGCGGTCAAGGCGTTTTATGCGGTATTGACCTCTGAGCAGCAAAAAGTATTTGATGCGCAGGCGATGCAAGGGCCAGGCAACATGAAAAGTCGAGGCCCACGCAACGGCCCAGGCATGGCGCAGCCGATGCCACCCAAGTCCTGATCCCAGGTTGACGGCGTTTTCCATCGCCGTCCCATTTATGCCAGCTTGATCTCAATGCAGATCAAGCTGGCATTTTTTTGGTCAGCACACGATTCGGGTGCTTGTGGCAACATCAAGCGCTTTGCACATCGCGCCAACGCAAACTTACCCTTGCCATGACCCCATCCAACTCCCAGGCTCGCATCCTGCTGCCCAGCGGCACCACCGCCGTGGTGCGTTCCATTTCATTGACGCAGCCCTTGCGCTGGCTGGCTTTGGGCTGGAGCGACATGTGGCGCAGTGGCTGGGTCAGCTTTTTGCATGGCGTGCTGATGGCTGCAGGCGGCATTGGCTTGTGGCTGGTGGCGGAGCAACGCTTTTGGTTTCTGGCCGGTGCCTTCACGGGGTTTTTGTTGGTAGCACCGATTTTGGCTACCGGGCTGTATGCCTTGAGCCGGGCGCTGGAGCGCGATAAGCCGACCAATATGGCGCTGCTGCTGCAGACCTGGACCAACTACCAAGGCGGTGTGCGCCAGCCTTGGGGACAGCGCCACTGGAGTCTGTTGCAGTTTGGCGTGCTGCTGGCGCTGGCAGGTACCGGCTGGGTATTGACATCGGCCGCCTTGATCTGGTTGATGTCGGCTACGCCCATCAACACCTTGGCTGATTTTGTTCAGCATGTGGTTCTGGCACCCAGTGGCTTCCTGTTTGAGCTCTGGCTAGCGCTTGGCGGGGTGCTGGTGGCACCTATTTTTGCCTCCACCGTCACCACCGTTCCCTTGTTGCTGGACCGCAACATCAGCCTGAAAGAAGCGGTGCTGACAAGTTGGATGGTGGTGTTGGCCAATCCGCTTGCGTTGGCCTTGTGGGGGGGCATCATCATGCTGCTGACCTTGCTGGGTTTTGCCACGGCGATGCTGGGCTTGGTGCTGGTGGTGCCGTTGCTGGGCCATGCCAGTTGGCATGCCTACCGGGATTTGCTGAAGGTCTCAGGCGCGTCAGGACGGGAGTAAAGCGATGTGGGGATTTACCGAAGAACAAATTACCGCGTTTGGCATGAGCTTTGGCATTGGCGCGTTCATGCTCTACATGCTGTTCATCATTGGCCAACTGGCTTGGGAATCGAAGGCCGGCAAGTTTGGCACCTTTGTGCTGTTTGTCGGGCTGGCTTTCGGCATGGTCGGCTTTATTGCCAAATACTTTATTCAGTCGCTTTTGCACATCAAATGATGCGCTAACCAAAGGGCCGCACGCCAATCAACAGACCGTGCAGCCACAGGGTAAATCCGAGCCAGGCCGCCACACCGATCGCCACGGTAATGCCGGTAGTGCCATTTTTATGCTGAAACTTGGCTTGGTGTGCACCCTTATCACGCCGTCGTGCTGCCACATAGGCCACCATCGACCAGATCAGAAAAGCGCCAAAAAGCAGTACCTGGCCGGCATTGCCGTTCGCCAACAGATGGCCCAATGCCCATAAGGTAATGGCGGCCATCATCGGGTGACGAACCTGCGCGGCGATCTTGTTGCCCGGAACGTAGGCCGCCGCCAACAGCACAAACGCCGGCAAGGTCAGCAGCGCTGCCAGGTGGCGCATGCCCATTGGCGGGCTCCAGAGTTGGATCGGCGTTTGCCGCACCAGACCGAAGCCCCAGACGATCAGAAAAAACCCGATCACCGATACCAGCGAATACGCTGTCCGCCAGCTTTGTGCGCCATATTTTTCGCGCATCCGGGTACGCCGATCCTCGGCAAAAATGCGCACCGAGTGCACACCTAAAAAAACCAACAGACCCAAAACCAGATAAGCCATGGCTGCTTTTGCCAGCTCACGCACCCAGTACGCGGTTTTTACCGGCCCGTTTGGCCAGATACATCGCTTGGTCAGCGCGCTTGACGGCATCGGCTCCGCTTTCGTTGGCCATGAGTTGGGCGACTCCGGCACTGAAGGTGATCAGTACTTTTTCGGTGCCGGCCATGAAAAAATTCTTGGTCAGCTCACGCTGCAGGCGCGTCATGGCCTCAATGCCGCGTTCAAGCGCGGTATCGGGCAGCAAGATGACAAATTCTTCTCCTCCATAGCGTGCCAGCGTGTCTTGTGGGCGCATCACCTGGCGGGTCACGGTGGCC
>JBBQZI010000215.1:0-5285 GCA_038207855.1 Burkholderiales bacterium | reverse complement strand
GCATCGACACCAGACTCTGCCAGCAATTTCTCCACTTGCTCGGCCCCGGCCGCATCAACCATCGCCAAGTCCTCTTTGCTTCCGCCGGGCTGGCATTGACAACCACCAGGCGCTCCGCGCGGCGCTTTGCAATTTCGATACATTTTTCCAAAGCGGCAATCCCCTCGGGACGCGGTGCGTAAGCAACAACAATCGTCATGGTGTTCTTCCGATGTGAGGCATGTGAGACTGTAAAGTCTCAAACAAAGTTTGACCTGATGCGAATGAATTTCGGTGTTTAATCTTGTGTCGTTTTATTGAAGCCGAAAAAAAACAGCTTTCAGCCTGTTTTTTAGTCTGAAGTTCCTAGCCATTCCCAGCATAAACCCCGTTGCTTTTTTCTATTTTTCCCAGTGAAGGCCGGTTTATGCGGCCTTTTTTTGATCTTCATTTGTAGTCACTAAAAATTGTTGATTAATTTAATTTTTTAGTTATACTGTTTGTCATGGCATCAAGAACAGGCACAGCTCATGTAGTCACAACCAAGCGCGAGTACAAAGGCAAGGTCTATTGCACCCATTTGCTGCGGCGCAGCTACCGCGAAGACGGCAAGGTCAAAAACGAGACGCTGGGCAACATCTCGCACTTGCCCGACACCTTGATCGATGTGATTCGCCGCTCTTTGCAAGGTGAGACCTTTGTCAGCGCAGACGCAAGCCTCGATATTTGTTCCTCCCGCAGCCACGGCCATGTGCAAGCCGTACAACTGGCCATGAAGCGTTTGGGTTTTGCTTCTCTGCTGGCCTCCAAGCACTGTCCCGAGCGTGACCTGGTGCAAGCCATGGTGGCCTCACGCATTTTTTGTCCGGCCACCAAACTGGCCACCACCCGGCTTTGGCACACCAGCACCCTGGCTCAAGAGTTCGGTGTGCTTGACGCCACCGAGGACGATCTGTACGCCGCCATGGATTGGCTGCTTGCTGGCCAGGACCGAATCCAAAAGAAACTCGCAGCTCGCCACCTCCAGGAGGACGCGCTGGTGCTCTACGACCTTTCGTCGAGTTACTTCGAAGGCAGTCACTGTCCATTGGCCAAGCTGGGCTACAGCCGTGACGGCAAACGCGGCACGTTGCAGGTCAACTACGGCCTGCTGACCGATGCGCGGGGCTGCCCGGTGGCGATCTCGGTACACCCGGGCAATACATCGGACAGCGTGACGTTCATGCCAGAGGTCAAACGCCTGCGCAAGCAGTTTGGTATCAAACGCATGGTGATGGTGGGCGACCGGGGCATGATCTCGCAAAAGGCCATCGATGAGATGAGCAAGGACAGCGACATCGACTGGGTCACGGCACTGCGCAGTTCATCGATTCGCGCCCTGGTGGCGCAGGGTCATTTGCAGATGGGCTTGTTCGATGAGCGCAATTTGCTGGAGATCAGCTCACCGGACTTTCCCGGTGAGCGCCTGGTGGCGTGTCGCAACCCGGAGTTGGCCAAGCTGCGCGTGCACAATCGTGCGGCTTTGCTGACCGCTACCGAGGAGAGTCTGCAAAAGATTCAAGCCCGGGTGGAGGCGGGCAAGCTCGCCGGCAAAGACAAGATTGGCGTGGCCGCAGGCAAGGTAGTCAACCGCTACAAGGTGGCCAAGCATTTTGAATTGACGATCACTGATGACTCGCTGGCATTTGCGCGAATCCAGGCAAACATCGATGCCGAGGCGGCGGTGGATGGGTTGTACATCATTCGCACATCAGTCAAAGCTGAGCGTATGGATGCGGCGAGCTGTGTGCGCACCTACAAGTCCCTGGCGCAGGTGGAGCGGGCGTTTTTGTCGATGAAGATGATGGATTTGAAGGTGCGCCCGATTCATCACCATTTGGAGGGCCGGGTGCGTGCGCATATCTTTTTGTGCATGCTGGCCTACTACGTGGAGTGGCACATGCGAGGTGTCTGGCGCGAGCTGATGTTTGCCGATGAAGATCAGGATGCCAAGCGAACACGTGATCCGGTGGCGCCAGCCAAGCGCTCAGATGCGGCGATGAAGAAGGTGGCCACTCGCACGCTTGATGACGGTACGCCGGTGCATAGCTTTCGGACCTTGATGCAGGATTTGCAGACCATTGTGCGCAACACGTGTCGCACATCCAGGGGGGCCGATGATGCGCCAACATTCGAGCTCACCACGACACCCACGCCAAAGCAAAAACGCGCCCTCGAATTAATCGATCAGATCAAAATGTAGTCAGAACGTGGAACCTCAAAAGGCAGAGTTTTCATTGGAGAAACTCGCTGTTTTTGGGGAAGAACTTCAGTTTAGTTCAAATACGGCAACTTACCCCCTCAATCAACGGATGCTCACGGTCGAAATAAATTTCTTAATCGCTTGTTCTGCTTATCTGCACACCACAAAATTCACTTCGGCGAGATGGGGGTTGCCGGGGGACGATTTCTGGGCCTTTGACAGTATGTGCCCCCGGTGTTCCCCATTTCGCTAGCCCACAATTTTGTATCAAATCGGCCTCTAGCCCTTACGGATAAAGCGCCATAAGCTCTTTTTTTAATAGCCATTAGCCAGTGATCAGAGCATCTCCAGCGCCACCGCCGTGCCTTCGCCACCGCCAATGCACAGCGTGGCAACACCGCGCTTGAGACCGCGGGCTTGCAGGGCGTACAGCAAGGTCACCATGATGCGCGCACCGCTGCAGCCAATCGGGTGTCCCAGCGCACAGGCGCCGCCATTGACGTTAACGATGTCGTGGCTCAGGTTCAGGTCATGCATCAGCGCCATCGGCACCACGGCAAAGGCTTCGTTGACTTCCCACAAGTCCACGTCTTTCACGCTCCAGCCGGCCTTGGCCAGCGCCTTGCGGCTGGCCTCGATCGGCGCGGTGGCAAACCAGTTGGGCTCCTGCGCGTGCACCGCGCTGGCGACGATGCGGGCCAGCGGTTTGCAACCGAGTTTGGCGGCGGTGGACGCGCGCATCATCACCAGGGCGGCAGCGCCATCATTGATGCTGGAACTGCTGGCGGCGGTGATGGTGCCGTCTTTTTTGAAAGCCGGCTTCAAGCTGCTGATCTTGTCGAGCTTGACACGGCCCGGGCCTTCGTCAATCGAGATCACCTTGTCACCGGCGCGACCCGTAACCGTGACGGGTGTGATTTCATTGGCAAACGCACCGGAGGTGGTGGCGGCTTGCGCGCGCTGCACACTGGTGGTGGCAAAGGCATCCTGCTGCTCCCGCGTGAAGCCGTATTTGGCAGCGCAGTCCTCACCAAAGGTGCCCATGGAACGGCCCGGCTCGTAAGCGTCTTCCAAACCATCGAGCATCATGTGGTCAAAAATGCGGTCGTGCCCAATGCGGTAGCCGGCGCGGGCTTTGGGCAGTAAATAGGGCGCGTTGGTCATGCTTTCCATGCCGCCGGCCACCAGCACATCGGCACTGCCAGCGACCAGCATGTCGTTGGCAAACATCGCAGCGCGCATGGCCGAGCCACACATTTTGCTCAGGGTCACCGCACCGGCGCTGATCGGCAGCCCGGCTTTGAGCGCGGCCTGGCGCGCTGGTGCCTGGCCTTGACCTGCCATCAGGCAATTGCCAAAAATCACCTCGTCCACCAATTCCGGTGCAATACCGGCACGCGCTACCGCGGCTCGAATGGCGGTACCACCCAAGTCATGCGCAGCAAGGCTTGCAAAATCGCCCTGAAAACTTCCCAGTGGGGTGCGGGCGGCACCCACGATCACGATTGCATCAGTTGTATCAGTCATATCAGTCTCTTTCAGTAAAAAATGGTTCTAGCCCTTATGCAGCCTGCGTAGCATGCTATCTAGTTTGAAGCAATTTCAAATCGACTCCGGCACTTCGGCATTGCTGCGTTCGGGGTGAAAGCGCTTGCTTTGCTCGTAAGGGAACACGTCGTACACATAGCCGGCCTTGACACGTTCCTGGTGGGTTTTCCAAAAAGTGACATCCAGCAAGTCGGCATGGTGCTGCATGAAGACCCGCTTGACGGCTGGGTTGCTCAGCAAAAATGGCCCAAAGGTTTCCGGAAACACGTCTCTGGGGCCGACGCTGTACCAGACCTCGCCCGACATTTCATCTTCTTCGTTGCGCGCTTGGGGTATTTTGCGAAAGTTGCAGTCGGTGATGTACTCAATTTCGTCGTAGTCGTAAAAAACCACCTTGCCATGGCGTGTGATGCCAAAGTTTTTCCACAGCATGTCACCGGGGAAAATATTGGCGGCCACCAGGTCTTTGATGGCGTTGCCGTATTCAATCACTCCGCGCGCCAAATGCTCATGGGCGCGCTGGGCCGCCGGACTGGTATTGGTGAGGTCGGCACCGCCGGCATCAAAGGCTTCTTGCAAGTAGATGTTGAGCGGGATCATGCGCCGCTCAATGTAGACGTGCTTGAGGATGACTTCGATTTGCCCATCGCCGTCGCGGTCACTGATTTCTAGCTGGCTGGGGGCGAATTTTTCAATTTCGGCAATCAGTTCTTCAGTAAAACGATTGCGCGGGAAAGCCACCTCGCTGTATTCCAGCGTATCGGCCATGCGGCCAACCCGGTCATGCTGCTTAACCAGCAAATATTTACCCTTGATCTGCTCGCGGCTGGTTTCCTTGGGTGGCGGGTAATAGTCTTTGATAACCTTGAACACATAAGGAAAACTGGGCAAGTCAAACACCAGCATGACCATGCCCTTGATACCCGGCGCGATGCGGAATTTGTCGCTGGAGTGGCGCAGGTGGTACAAAAAGTCGCGGTAAAACAGGGTTTTGCCCTGCTTGGCCAGACCCAAGGCGTTGTACAGCTCGTTGCGCGGCTTGCGCGGCATCATGCTGCGCAAAAACTGCACGTAGGCGCTCGGGATTTCCATGTCGACCATGAAATAGGCCCGCGCAAAACTGAACAGCACATGCAGGTCGTCCTCACCATGCAGCACGGCATCAATCGTCAGGTGGGTATGGTCCACGTTGTACAGAACTGGCAAGGCAAACGGCACTTCATGAAAACCGTTGATCATCTTGCCCACAATGTAGGCGCCCTTGTTGCGGAAAAACGCGCTGGTCAGCACCTGAATCTGAAAATTGGCGCGCAATTTGTCATCACCGTTCAGACCCAGCAGCACCTGTGCGACACGCGCGCAGTCATCTTCGAGATCAACGAATTCACGGTGCAAGCCAAAGTCTTGCACCATGCGCAAGACCTGCTGGCTCAGGTTGTTTTGGTCAGGGTAATAGGCCCGATAGGTGGGGCGGCTCTCGGCCTCGCTGTTTTCAATGTATTCGGTGCTGACCGCC
>JBBQZI010000214.1:0-5313 GCA_038207855.1 Burkholderiales bacterium | reverse complement strand
GACAGGTCGGTGCCAAGGCAGCGCGCAAGCTACAGGCGCAACGCAACCCGACACCGGGCGTGTGGTTTGGTCTGGGGCTGATGGGGGTGGTCGGCTGGTCGGTGGTGGTGCCAACCTTGCTGGGTGCCGCGCTGGGTCTATGGCTGGACCGCCATTATCCCGGTGGACGCTCATGGACGCTGGCCTTGATGGCCGCAGGGCTGGTCTTGGGCTGTTTCAATGCATGGATTTGGGTTGCGAAAGAAGACGCCGCCATGGGCCACGACCGAGAGAATCATGATGACCAATCATGATGCACTGTCCCTGTTGCTGGCATGGTTTGCCGGTGGCGCTCTCAGCGCATTCTTCTTTGGTGGCCTCTGGTGGACCCTACGCAAGGGGCTTGCCGCAAAAAATCCTGCTTTATGGGTTTTTCCAAGCGCCTTGCTGCGAACCGTTGTGGTGGTGACCGGCTTCTATTGGGTGGGCAGCGGTGACTGGAAGCGTCTGCTGGCTTGCCTGGTGGGTTTCTTTATGGCACGCCAGATCGTCATGCGCCTGACGCGGGAGAGTCCCCATGCACCTTAGCCCCGACCAGATAATTTTTTGGCAATATGGCTTTGTCAAGCTCAATGCCACGATTGTTTACACATGGGCCTTGATGCTGCTGCTGGTCGGTGGCTCCATGCTGATTACCCGCCGGCTTTCGACCGATCTGAACCGGTCGCGCTGGCAGAACATGCTGGAGATCATCGTGACTGGCATCGAGTCGCAGATTGCAGACGTCGGCCTGCGCGAGCCGCGCAAGACCCTCGGGTTTCTGGGCACGCTCTTTCTGTTCGTCGCCAGCGCGAGCTTGTGCACCATCATTCCGGGGTACGAACCCCCTACCGGATCTCTGTCAACGACGGCGGCGCTGGCGCTGTGTGTATTGGTGGCTGTACCGATGTTCGGCATTGCGGACCAGGGCTTGGGCGGCTACATGAAGTCCTACCTCGAGCCCACCGTGATCATGCTGCCGTTCAACATCATCAGTGAAATATCGCGCACGCTGGCGCTGGCGGTGCGTCTGTTTGGCAACATGATGAGCGGGGCCATGATCATTGCCATTTTGCTCACGATCACCCCATTTGTTTTTCCGATCGTGATGACGGTATTGGGCCTGCTCACTGGCATGGTGCAGGCCTACATCTTCAGCATACTGGCAGCGGTCTATATCGCAGCTGCCCAGCGCGTTCGCAAGCCAATGCCTGAGCAAGCAACGAAAACCTGATCAACCAACC
This sequence comes from Burkholderiales bacterium, assembly GCA_038207855.1. Taxonomy (GTDB): domain Bacteria; phylum Pseudomonadota; class Gammaproteobacteria; order Burkholderiales; family Burkholderiaceae_C; genus Rhodoferax. The sequence continues at coordinate 4,051 of JBBQZI010000214.1, read as the reverse complement.
CATCAAAGGAATTTTTATGGACAGCATGACCATCATTGCAGTGGCATCCATCGTCATTGCAGGCATCACCACCGGCTTTGGCTGCATGGGACCGGCGTTTGCGGAGGGGCGCGCCGTTGCAACCGCACTCACGGCACTGGCGCAGCAACCTGATGCCTCTGCCACCATCACGCGCACCTTGTTCGTCGGTCTGGCGATGATCGAGTCCACTGCGATCTATTGTTTTGTGGTCGCCATGATTCTGATCTTCGCCAATCCGTTCTGGAATCACGCCATTTCGATGGCGGCCGGGAAATAGTCATGTTGATCGACTGGTTCACCGTTGGCGCGCAGACGCTTAACTTTCTCATTTTGGTCTGGCTGATGAAGCGCTTTCTTTACAAGCCGGTCATCGATGCCATTGATGCACGGGAAAAACGCATTGAATCTGAGCTGACTGACGCCGCCAAAAAGCAGGCGCAAGCCGACAATGAGCGCGATGAATTCAACAAGAAGAATGCTGACTTTGACCAGCAGCGCGCAACCCTTGAGCGCCAGGCCCACGCTGAAATTGATGCCGAGCGCAGCAGTCTGCTGAGTGACGCGAGAGCGGCGGTAGATGCCATGCGACTCAAGCGGCGCGAGGCGCTGGACAGTGAGTTGCAGACGCTGCAACAAGACCTTGTCGATCGCAGTCAAGCCGAAATTTTTTCCATCGCCCGCAAGGTGCTGACCGATCTGGCTGGTTCCACGTTGGAAGAGCGCATGGTCGAGGTATTTGTCGACCGCTTGCGTGCCATTGATACAGACGCAAAAGCGAACCTGAGCAAAGCCCTGCAGGGGTCGTCCGGTACCGCACAGGTGCGTAGCGCATTCGATTTGACGCCGGCCCAGCAGGCTGCGATTCAACAGGCGCTTGAACAGACCGTTGCAGCCAAAATGCCAATCCAGTTCGAGACCACACCCAAGCTGATCAGTGGCATTGATCTCAGCGCAAACGGCTGGAAAGTTGCCTGGAATATTGCCGACTATCTGGCGGCGCTCGAGCAGCACGTGGGCGAGCTGATTCAGCCGACAGATCAGTCAGAGGCTGACAAGGGCAGTACGCCCAAGACCCCATGAACGACTCGTCGACAAATTTACATGCCGTTCTGGATCGCACATTTGCCAGCCTGAGCCAGGGCCGCGAAGCGTTCACAGTCGAGCTGACCCCACGCGAGGTCGGCACCATCACCAGCGTCTCAACCGGCATCGCCATGGTGAGCGGGCTGCCCGGCGTCGGCTATGACGAATTGATCACGTTTCCCGGTGGCGTGTTCGGCATCGCATTCAATGTGGACGAACACGAAATTGGTGTGGTTTTGCTGGGCGAAAGCTGGCATCTGCGCGCTGGCGACCAGGTGCAGCGCACCGGACGGGTGATGGATGTAGGGGTGGGCGACAGTGCGCTAGGACGGGTGATGGACCCGCTGGGCCGGCCGCTGGATGGCAGGGGGCCGATCACAACCACCAAGCGCCTGCCCATTGAGCGCGCAGCCGCACCCATCATGGACCGATCCCCGGTCACCGTGCCGCTGCAAACCGGCCTCAAGGTGATTGACGCGCTGATACCGGTGGGCCGCGGCCAGCGCGAACTCATTCTGGGCGACCGCCAGACCGGCAAGACAACCATTGCCATCGACACCATCCTCAACCAGCAGGGGCAAGATGTGTTGTGCGTCTACTGTGCCATTGGCCAGCGCGCATCGGCCGTGGCCAAAACGGTCGCTATCCTGCAGGAGAAAGGGGCGATGGCCTACACGGTTGTCATGGTGACCGAAGGCAACGATCCGCCGGGACTCGCCTATATTGCGCCCTATGCGGCCACCAGTATGGCCGAGCATTACATGGAAGCCGGGCGCGACGTACTGATCGTCTACGACGACCTCACCCACCATGCGCGCGCCTACCGGGAGCTGTCGCTATTGCTGCGCCGTCCGCCCGGACGAGAAGCCTTTCCGGGAGATATTTTCTACATCCACTCGAGACTGTTGGAGCGCGCCACTCATCTGAGCGAGGAACGTGGCGGCGGCTCACTTACCGCCTTGCCGATCATCGAGACCGAGGCGCAAAACATGTCTGCCTACATTCCAACCAACCTGATCTCCATCACCGACGGACAAATTTACCTCTCGCCCGCGCTGTTTGAACTCGGCGCGTTGCCAGCAGTCGATGTCGGCAAATCAGTTTCCCGCGTCGGCGGCAAGGCCCAGCGAGCGGCCTACCGCGCTGTGTCTGGTGACCTCAAGCTGGCCTACGCCCAGTTCGAAGAGCTAGAGACATTCGCCCGTTTTGGCGCACGACTGGACGCGGACACCACCCTGATCATTGAGCATGGCCGACGCATCCGCGCGTGCCTGAAGCAGGCCGAATCAGCACCAGTCTCCGAGGTCGCGCAAATTGCGGTGCTGCTCGCGCTGACCGCCAACCTGTTCGACACCGTGCCGCTGGACCGGATGACCGAAGCCGAACGCGCGGTGCGCGAGGCTGCCGACCAGGTGCCTCCTGAGGTGCGGGCACGCTTTACAACCGCCAAAAAACTAAGCACTGCGGACCGGGCCCTGATCATCGGGATTGCCAGCACAGCGGTGGCGCCCTTTCAGGTCGATTCGGCACCCGACGCGGATGCGGCCACGACCCCACAGGGATCGCAGTGAGCGACACAACCGAGAGCCTTCGCCGCAAGATTGACAGCGCCGGCGAGCTGCAATCGGTGGTGCGCACCATGAAAGCCATGGCGGCGTCCAGCATTGGCCAGTATGAACGCGCGGTGCGTTCACTGGAAGACTACTACCGCACCGTTCAACTGGCCTTGGCCGCGGGGTTTCGTCAGATGCCTGCGGCGCAGCCGGGCATGGGCGCAACGCGGCCCGATGCAGGTATGACTATTGCCGTGGTATTCGGCTCAGACCAAGGCCTTGTGGGCCAATTTAATGAGTTGCTGGTCGACTATGTCGTCACCACGCTGCAATCCACGCCTGGGCGCACGATCGTCTGGACGATTGGCGAACGCATCCAGTCTCGCCTGTCTGACACCGGCCTATCGCTGGGCAAGCGCTTTACGCTCCCGAGTTCGATTGATGCCATTACGCCGCTGATCGGACAGATTCTGGTTGAGCTTCAGGTCGCGCGCGAAAAAGGTGGTGTCGCTCAGGTTTTTTTGTTTCATAACCAGCCCAAAGCGGTGTCGGTGTACGCGCCGATGATGCAGCGCCTGCTGCCGCTCGACACAATCTGGCAACGCGACCTAACTGCCATTGAATGGCCTACCGACAATTTGCCCGAGGTCATCCAGCTGGGCGAGTCGACGCTGCTGGCCTTTGTGCGCGAATACCTCTTTGTCTCGCTGTTTCGAACCTGTGCCGAGTCGCTCGCCAGCGAGAACGCCAGCCGCCTGGCTGCCATGCAGCGTGCCGAGAAAAACATTGACGAGCTGCTGGAAGACATGAACCGATCATTTCACCGCCTGCGCCAGAACGGCATTGACGAAGAGTTATTCGACGTTGTTTCCGGCTTTGAAGCACTCACCAAACCCCGATAACTTGAGTGCAACACATATCGCCATGACTCCACCCCAATTTCTACACACCACGCACCACAACAGCCACGCCAGGAACGCAGCGTCCCGTGGTTCTGGCCGCTGGCCGCCACCATGGACTTGCAACCCAGCTGACTCGATCACGTGCGGATGACCGACTGAAATAGTGGCAACACACAGGCGTACCGATTTCCAGTGACCCGTAGACGGATGCCGTAATAGGAGGCAAGTTGCCTTCTTGGAGTTGCTAGACTCAGTCGCATGACAGAAGCGACCAGCCACATTCTCCACACCCCAATGATGCAGCAGTATCAATGGGTGACGTTATTTTCAGCTTTCACCATTGGTAAACGCTAAAGTAACCATCCCCCGGCAAAGCCGGGGGCTTTCAAATTTGTGAGCCGCTCAAAGCGGCTAAACGGGGACGCTTACGCGGCCCCAACTCTTTGTGCCACCGCTGCGGTGGCTACTTATCTCCACAGCCCGAGCTGTTCC
>JBBQZI010000213.1:0-5414 GCA_038207855.1 Burkholderiales bacterium | reverse complement strand
CGGGGCCCTCAAGGCTGCAAGTAGTTTGCAGACGCCTCACGAGCACAATGTAAAAAGGAGCATGAAAATGCCCAAAATGAAGACCAAGAGCGCGGCGAAGAAACGCTTCCGCGTCCGTCCAGGTGGTACCGTTAAACGCGGACAAGCCTTCAAGCGTCACATTCTGACCAAGAAGACCACTAAAAATAAACGCCAATTGCGTGGTGCAACTGCTGTTCATGTGACCGATATGGGTCGCATGGCACAGATGCTGCCAGGCCGTGGTATTTAATTAACGACGAACAAGGAGTAATCACATGCCTCGCGTCAAACGTGGTGTAACGGCTCACGCCCGCCATAAAAAAGTTCTCGCCCTTGCAAAAGGTTTCCGTGGTCGCCGCGGTAATGTCTATCGGGTCGCCAAAGAAGCGGTCATGAAGGCTGGGCAATATGCCTACCGCGATCGCCGTACCAAAAAACGTGTCTTCCGTCAGTTGTGGATTGCCCGTATCAATGCCGCTGCTCGTCAGTGTGGCATGACATACAGCCAGTTCGCCAACGGTCTGAAGAAAGCCTGTATCGAGATTGACCGCAAGGTCTTGAGCGATATTGCTGTGCATGACATGGCTGCGTTCGCTGGTATCGTGGAGCAAGTCAAGGCCAAACTGGCGGCTTGAGTAAGGTTCTGAGCGCTATTTAATAGATAGTGCTTTATGCAACAGTGACAAGGGCTAGAGCTTGAAAAAGCACTAGCCCTTTTTCCATGACCAAGCATCAAATAATTTTATGAACGACTTACAAACAGTTGTCGACAATGCCAAGGCTGCGTTTGAGCAGGCCCCTACGCCAGCCGATCTTGAAAATACCAAAGCCCAGTATCTGGGCAAGTCTGGCCGCATCACCGAGATGATGAAGGGCATGGCTGCGCTGTCCATGGACGAGAAAAAAGTCCAGGGTGCGGCCATCAACCAGGCTAAACAGGCCATCGAGGCGGCGCTCAGTGCCCGCCGTCAAGCGCTGGCAGATGCTGACCTGCAAGCCCAGTTGCAGGCCGAAGCGCTCGATGTGACGCTACCGGGCCGCCAGCGCGGCACAGGCGGTCTGCACCCGGTGTCGTTGACGCTGGAGCGCATTGAAGCCATATTTGGCTCGATGGGTTTTGAGGTGGCCCAAGGCCCCGAGATCGAGTCTGACTGGTTTAATTTCACTGCACTCAATACGCCTGAAGACCACCCCGCGCGCTCCATGCACGACACCTTCTACGTCGAAGGCGGGACTGAGGCAGCTCCCAATTTGTTGCGCACGCACACCAGTCCGATGCAAATTCGCCACGCTGTGCAGCACGTCAAGAAGCACCGTCTGGCGGCTGAAGGCGCGGCTTGCAGTGACAGTCTTTTTTCCGGTGCCATGCCCGAAATTCGTGTGATTGCGCCGGGCCGCACCTACCGTGTTGACAGTGATGCGACGCACTCGCCCATGTTCCACCAGTGCGAGGGGCTGTGGGTCGGTGAGAACGTCAGCTTCAAAGATTTGAAGTTTGTGTTCACCGATTTTTGCCGCACCTTTTTTGAGTCGGCTGACTTGGTGTTGCGCTTTCGTCCCAGCTTTTTCCCGTTTACCGAGCCCAGCGCCGAAATTGACATCCAGTTTCCCAGTGGTCCGTTGGCGGGTCGCTGGCTGGAGGTGGCCGGCTCCGGCCAAGTACACCCCAACGTCATTCGCAACATGGGGCTTGACCCTGAGCGCTACATCGGCTTTGCCTTTGGCATGGGGCCGGATCGCCTGACGATGCTGCGTTACGGCGTGAATGATTTGCGCCTGTTTTTTGACGGCGACATTCGTTTTCTGTCGCAATTTCGCTAACACCTAGATCAACGACTATGCAATTTCCTGAATCCTGGTTGCGTGAATTCTGCAATCCGCCCTTAAGCACGGCTCAATTGGCCGATACCTTGACCATGGCCGGTCTTGAGGTAGAAGAACTCAAACCGGTGGCACCGCCTTTCAGCCACATCGTCGTGGGTGAAATCAAAGAGGCGGTGCAGCACCCCAATGCTGACCGCCTGCGCGTCTGCCAGGTAGATGTTGGCCAAGCTGCGCTGCTGACCATCGTTTGCGGTGCACCCAATGCGCGTGTTGGCATCAAGGTGCCGTGCGCGATGGTTGGGGCTGAGCTGCCACCGGGTGAAGATGGCAAGCCGTTTTTGATCAAGGTTGGCAAGCTGCGCGGGGTTGAAAGCTTTGGCATGTTGTGTTCGGCACGTGAACTCAAGCTCACCGACGACCACGGTGGCCTGTTGGAACTGGCATTGGACGCGCCCGTGGGGCAAGACATTCGCCAGCATTTGAAGCTTGACGATACGCTGTTCACGCTCAAGCTGACGCCCAATCTGGCGCATTGCCTGAGCGTCTTTGGTGTGGCACGGGAACTCTCGGCATTGACCGGTACACCGTTGAACTTGCCAACCTATTCTGAGGTGACCGTCGGTACAGCGGCCATATTGCCCGTGACGGTCAGTGCCCCCGACCTGTGTGGTCGTTTTTCTGGTCGCGTGATTCGCAGTGTCAATCCGCGCGCTCAGACTCCGGCATGGATGGTGGATCGGCTGGCGCGTTGTGGCCAACGCAGCGTCACTGCTTTGGTTGACATCTCGAATTACGTCATGTTTGAGCTGGGCCGCCCGTCGCATATTTTTGATCTCGACAAAATTCACGGGAGCCTGGATGTGCGCTGGGGCAAGCCCGGTGAACAGCTCAAGCTGCTCAACGGCAATACGGTCACGTTGGATTCTCAAGTTGGGGTGATTGCGGACAGCCAGCAGGTCGAATCTTTGGCCGGCATCATGGGCGGCGATGCCACGGCGGTATCAGACGATACGCAAAATGTGTACGTTGAAGCTGCTTTCTGGTGGCCCAAGGCCATTGCCGGGCGCTCACGCCGCTTCAACTTCTCAACCGATGCCGGGCATCGCTTCGAGCGTGGTGTTGACCCCGAGCTGACGGTGGAGCACATTGAGCGCATCAGCCAGCTAATAGTGGACATCTGCGGTACAGCGCAAACTGTTTGCGGCCCGATGGATGACCAGCAGGTGGCTATGCCCAAACCTGCGATCGTGACGCTGCGGGTGGCGCGCGCCTGCAAAATCATTGGCATGCCACTCACACAGGCGCAGTGTGCCAAAGCGCTGGTCGGACTGGGTTTGCCGGTGATTGAGGGTGATGGCATCCTGACAGTTACGGCCCCGTCTTACCGTTTTGACATTCAGATCGAAGAAGACCTGATCGAGGAAATCGCCCGCATGGTGGGCTATGACAATTTGCCGCAAACACCGCCGTTGGCGCCGATTACCGCCAAAATTCGTCCCGAGTCGCAGCGCAGTGCCTTTGCCGTGCGCCGTGCAGTAGCAGGCTTGGGCTACCAGGAAACGATCAACTTCAGCTTCGTTGAGGAGCGCTGGGAACACGAGCTGGCGGGCAACCCCAACCCCATCAAGTTGCTCAACCCGATTGCAAGCCAAATGAGCGTGATGCGCTCGTCTTTACTGGGTTCCTTGCTACAAGTTTTGAAATTCAATCAGGACCGTAAAGCCCAACGCGTGCGGGTGTTCGAGATTGGCCGGGTATTTTTGCGTGATGACAGCGTTGTCAGTAGCGACACCACCGTCAAGGGATTCGATCAACCCATGCGTCTGGCCGGTTTGGCGGTTGGGTCAAATGATGCGCCCGAGTGGGGGTGTAAAGAGCGCCCGGTAGATTTTTACGATGTCAAAGGCGACTTGGAAGCTTTGCTGGCACCCGTTGTATTGACTTTTGTGCCCGATCAGCATCCGGCTATGCACCCTGGGCGTTGCGCCCGGATCATGCTCGCCGATGTAACAGTCGGATTTGTCGGTGAATTGCATCCCAAATGGCGCCAATCGTATGACCTGGTGCAGGCACCCGTGCTGTTTGAAATTGATCTGGAAGCAGTTTTGAGCCGCCAGGTGCCCCGTTTTAAGGGCGTGCCGAAGTTTCAGGTGGTTGAACGTGACATTGCGGTGCTTGTCAATGAGCGCGTCACGCATGATTCGCTGATGCGCGCCATTTGGGCCGCACCCGTTGGGGGCGTGCTACGTGATGCCTTGCTTTTCGATATTTATCGACCTCAACAATCCGACGAAAAGAGCATGGCCGTGCGCCTGATGCTCAATAGCGACGAGCTTGCCCTGACCGAAGAGCAGATTGATGCAGCGGTGGCTTCTGTGGTCGCTACACTGGCCGCGCAGCTTGATGCACGCCAGCGCGTCTGATTGGCTCGATTAACACTGGACAGGAACGAACGCTCATGGACATCACTGTTGAATCACTCGAGACACCCGCCCTGACCAAGGCACAGTTGTCGGAATTGCTGTTTGAGCAAATTGGCCTCAATAAGCGCGAGTCCAAAGATCTGATAGATGCTTTTTTCGACCTGATTGCCCGCAGTTTGGTCGATGGCGATGATGTCAAGATCACCGGCTTTGGTAATTTTCAGATTCGCACCAAAGCACCGCGTCCGGGGCGCAATCCCAGAACCGGCGAAGCCATTCCGATTGAGGCACGCCGGGTCGTTACCTTTCACGCCAGCCACAAACTAAAGGAGCAAATTCAGGAGCAGGGCTTTGCCCCTTCTCGGTTCTTGTCTTGAATTTTCCAAAATGCAGATTTAATCGTGGTGCGGCCTTTACAGTCGCTACCGACTTAGAGTAATCTGCAAACTTTTGCGGCTATTTCGTTGATTCAATGGAGAATTCTCTCCCCCCCATTCCTGCCAAGCGCTACTTCACCATTGGTGAGGTCGGCGATTTATGTGGTGTCAAACCGCATGTGCTGCGCTATTGGGAGCAAGAGTTCACACAACTGCGACCCATGAAGCGCCGCGGCAATCGGCGCTACTACCAACACCATGAAGTGCTGATGATTCGGCGCATTCGTGATCTGCTGTATGACCAGGGCTTCACCATCAGTGGTGCGCGCAACAAGATGCAGGAGCTGCTGCAGTCAGAGCGCGGCAAAGCACTTAACGATGAGTTTTTACTCGACGGAGTTGAAGTCATCGAAGTCTCGGACTCCAGCTTTGGTGATTTTTCCGACAGTGTATTGAGCGCCTTCCCGGACGCAGGCATTGACCCATGGCACAAAGTTCGTCAGGAGTTGATTGAAATTCGTGAACTGCTAGGCGAGAACTTCTGAAAATCACACTTTGCCAAGGTTACAATCTGCGCTTCGGTGTGTGGCGCAGCCTGGTAGCGCACTTGCATGGGGTGCAAGGGGTCGGAGGTTCGAGTCCTCTCACACCGACCAATAGACAGTTTGAAGGCCTCTAAGTAGCGATACCTAGAGGCCTTTTTTATTGGTAAAGTATCTCCCCATCCATTTTCCCCGAAGGCACTGAGATTATGAAAAATTGCACGTTC
>JBBQZI010000212.1:0-5420 GCA_038207855.1 Burkholderiales bacterium | reverse complement strand
CTTGATCTCGCGGTACAGCACACCCAAAAAGCCTAGCGGAATATAAAGCTGGATCATGAAGGCGTTGACCATCACCAGGTCGCCCAGCGTCATGCGGCCATCGACCACGCCTTGCGTGGCGCGCCACAACATGGCGACCAGCCCAGTGGCGATGATGAGCTGCTGCCCGGTATTCAGAATGCTCAAGGTGGTTTGGCTTTTGAGTGCCGCCTTGCGGTAGCGCTCAAGATTTTCGTCATAGCGGCTTGCTTCAAACTCTTCGTTGTTGAAGTATTTGACGGTTTCGTAATTCAGCAGCGAGTCAATGGCGCGGCTGTGCGCACTGGAATCGAGATCGTTCATTTGCTTTCTGAACTGGGTGCGCCACTCGGTCACGATGATGGTGAAGGTGATGTAAAAAACCAGCGCAATGATGGTGATCAGCGCAAACCAGACATCAAATTTGAGCGCCAGATAGGTCAGCACGATCGTCACCTCAATCAGCGTCGGAAAAATGCTGTAGAGCGAATAGCTGATGAGCGAATGCACCGCGCGCGTGCCGCGCTCAATGTCGCGCGTCATGCCGCCGGTCTGGCGTTCAAGGTGAAAGCGCAGGCTTAACGCATGCAGATGGCGAAATACCTGAACCGTGATGGTGCGCGACGCGCCTTCCGTGGCTTTGGCAAAAATCAGCTCGCGCAGTTCGGTAAACAGCGTGGTCGACAAGCGCAGCAGCCCATAGGCCACCAGCAGGCCCAACGGCACCACCAGCAAGGTTTGCGCATTGATCGTCCCGTTCGGGTTCATGGTGTCCACCAACTGTTTCAACAGCAATGGCACGCCCACGTTAGCGAGCTTGGCCCCCACCATGAAGCCCAGCGCAATCATCACGCGCCATTTGTATTCCCATAAATAAGGAAACAGGCGCTGCAATGTGGCCCAGTCGGAGCGGGCGACGCCTTGAATCTCAGGGGATGTTGGGGCCGCAGAATAATGGCGGCCAGTTCTGCCAGAGCGGCTCATGGGTGACAATCTCTCAAAATTAACTCACCTGATTGTGCCCATGTCTGACCCCATTGACCCCAACACCCCTGCGAATACCCCAAACGACATCGCCGGCCCACCGGGCGTGCAGTTGCCGCTGGACGAAGAACTGGTGCTCAAAGTGATCCCGATGCCGCGCGACTGCAACCAGAACGGCGACATTTTTGGCGGTTGGGTGATGGCGCAGGTGGACTTGGCCGGTGCCGTGATTCCGGCGCGTTACGCCGGTGGGCGCATGGCCACGGTGGCGGTAAACCAATTCATCTTCAAGCAGCCGGTGCGGGTCGGCGACATTTTGAGTTTTTACAGCAAACTGGTGCGCATTGGTCGCACCTCGATCACGGTCAAGGTTGAGGTCTATGCCGAGCATTTTCGCTCACAAGGCAAATACACCAAGGTAACCGAGGCATCGCTCACCTATGTGGCGGTGGATGACAACGGCAGGCCGCGCCCGGTACCCAAAATTCCCGACTAGACAAACCCCAGCCGCTTGGCGGCGGACAACACCAACACCACCTCGCTGGTGGCTTGTGTGAACGGCGTGTTGGGCGCCAGGGCATTTTCGGCACGCTCGAATTGACCATCGTTGATCAATTGCCCGACCTGCCCGGCCACCTGGTGAAAATTGGCGTGCGCATCGATCAGCGCGCTGAAGCTGGCCCGCCCGCGCAGGCGTTGCCCATCGGCATAAATCCACTTGCCCAGCGCACAACAATCGTCACGCGACAAGGTGACCGCATCCACCGAATCACCGTCCTCGATGGCATCACGCAGCTTGACTTTCCACTGGCGGTGGGCATCAATGAAGCCGTCCACATCAACGCCTTCAACCATTCGGGTGACTTGCGCACCGGGCAAACGGAATTCATCCACCTGAGCTGCCATGCGCACGGCAACGCCTTGCAGCGCGTTGGCCAACGCGGCAGTCTGCTCGACCAGGGCGGCGTTGGCCTGGGTGTTTTTGTCCAGCTCCTGCACCGCTTCGCCGATTTGTCCAATACCCAGACTTTGCTCACGTGCGCCGTTGGTCACTTCATCAAGCAGGTGCTTGACGTCTTCTGCCTTGGCCACAATCTGATGCATGTGCTCGCTGGCCTGACGCACGATCTCCGAACCCTTGCACACCTCGTCGGTGCTGGTGGAGATCAACACCTTGATCTCTTTGGCCGCCGCGGCACTGCGCCCGGCGAGCGCCCGCACTTCGGTCGCCACCACCGCAAAACCGCGGCCCTGCTCGCCCGCGCGGGCGGCCTCGACCGCCGCATTGAGCGCCAGAATATTGGTTTGAAAGGCAATGCCATCAATCACGCCAATGATGTCGCTGATCTTTTGTGACGATGTTTGTATGCGCCCCATGGTGTCAGCGACATCTTGCATCACGGCACCGCCTTTGCTGGCGGTGTTGGCATTTTCAGTGGCAATGATGGATGCCTTGCTGACGGACTCAGCTGTCATGGCAACGGTCGCATTGGTTTGCTCCAGCGCGGCTGACGATTGCTCCAGTGCCGCTGCGGCCGACTCGGTGCGCGCCGCCAGATCCTGCGTGCCCTGGGCAATTTCGATGCTTGAGCTGACCACCGCTTCACTGCCGCTCTGAACTTGTTGAACGGTGATCGCCAGTGCCTCCTGCATAGTGCCGAGTTCTTTGAGCAGCCCCGACACCTCGTCACGGCCAATGATCTTGATCGGGGTACGCAAGTCACCCATCGAAATCCGGATCAAATGCTGCCGCACAATCTTGAAACCACTTTCCATGGCACTGTAGAAACCCATAAAGAAATACGCAGCTACCAGCAGACTTAGCAGCGTTGCGGTCAAGGCAATCCAGAGGCTGCGTGACAGCGCTGCCTGGCGGTCGGCCAGCATGGCATCGAGTACGGCCAGATTCTGCACAACCTGCTTGAACTGCGTTTGCAGCAGCGCGTTGGCACCCGTCACAAAAGCTGATGCATCGCCCGTGACCTCAGTCGCTCCGGCGGGAATGCTGCTGCGCACTTGCTGGACCATTTACTGGGTGGCATCAATCGCGCCACGCGTGAGCCGCTTGCCATAGTCGGGGGCGACCTTTTGCACCTTGTTCAGGGAAATTTTGGCCTGCGCTGCGTCAGCCGTCAAAATTGCAAGATAGCCCTGCAGACGCGCCGCATTGTCAGCGGCAATCTGACCGGTTTTCAGGGCACTGCGCACCAGACCACGCACTTCAACCGTGGTTTGAATCAACTCTGGGGTCGTCAGCAAGAGCGCGGTCATCAGGTGATAACTGTGCAAATCAGGGTCGAGCACCAAGCCAGAGCCATCAGTCACCGCATCCAGCAACGCCGCCAAGCTGCGCGACACACCAATCATGCCCTGGTAAACCGCTTCAGGGTCGGCCTTGGTACCCGGCACGGGCTGCGCTGCTTGCGCTGCCTGCACCGCACTGCGCACCGCCGCAAAGCTGTTGCTGGCCGATACCTGGGTGCCAACATCCGCGTCGAGTTGCTGCAACTTCAGGAACGCCGCGTCAAACGCTTGCCGCGCCGCACCCAACTGGTCGCCGCCCTCGCCAAACGCCACATTGCGGGCCTGCTGGCGCCACACACCGGCTAGGTCAATGGCGGGGAAAATGGCACTGGCGTAGCGCACGCCAGCGCGCTCCTGGGCGGCAAAGTCAATGTCATGCGATCTGCTGCTGACCATCATCGTCAGCAGCAAGGCTATCGGCACCATAAAGGCAACCGAAATAAGCATCATCTTGCCCGGAAAACGCATCTGGCGCATCAATGCCGCACCACCACGCCAAAGAGACCCGTTCACCCATGCCGCCAACAACTTTTTCATAACTTACCCATGACATTTTTATGACACGAAGTATGCCACTGCCGATGAGGAAAAAGGCTGGCGCAGCGGCGCCACCGTTTCAAGAAACGATGTAAGCCGCCGACCCGGTCGACAGCAGTTTGCCGTCAGCGCCCAAGAATTCCATGCGGGTTGAAGCCACGCGCGAGCCCAGCCGCATGACTTCGGCACGCAACTCAAAATGCTCCCCAATGCCGGGACGCAGGTAGTCCACGCGCAGGTCAATGGTGCCCAATTTGGAAAAACGCTGCAGCCGCTGCTGCACCGACTCGTCCATATGGCGCGCACCAATGGCGGCCATCACCGCCAAGCCCCCCGTGGTATCAAGCCCGGCACTGATGACACCGCCGTGAATGCGGTTGTAGCCGTAATGCCCAACCAGCTCGTTGCGCATATCGATGCTGGCGCGCACCTTGTCAGGCGTGACCGAGATAATTTTCAGACCCAGCACACGGTTGAAGACGATCAGCTCTTCGAATATCTTTTTGAGCCCGTCAAGGAACTCGTCCTCGAACACGACGGCTGGCGCTTCTGCAGTTTTATGGGGCATTGAATACTATCTAATTTATAGCTGCTTGCGCAGCATTTACGCGGGCTAGAGGCCAATATTACCATTAAATAACATGGCCACCCTTGCATTAAACGCGCTCGAAAATACCCGCTGCGCCCTGCCCCATGCCAATGCACATGCTGACCATGCCGTATTTACCCTGCGTGCGCTGCAAGGCATGAACCAAGGTGGCAGCCCGAATGGCCCCGGTGGCACCCAGCGGATGGCCCAGTGCAATCGCACCGCCCATCGGGTTGATCTTGGTCTGATCAAGCCCCAAGGTGTTGATGACTGCCAGCGACTGGGCGGCAAAGGCTTCGTTGAGTTCGATCCAGTCCATGTCCGCCAGGGTCAGCCCGGCGTTACGCAAAGCGGCTGGAATGGCTTCAATCGGGCCGATGCCCATGAACTCGGGTGGCACACCGCGCGCGGCAAAGCTGACAAAACGCGCCAACGGTTTCAAGCCATATTGCTTGACCGCCTTTTCGCTGGCCAGAATCAACACCCCCGCACCGTCCGAGGTTTGCGAGCTGTTGCCGGCCGTAACCGAGCCGCGCGCGGCAAACGGCGTTTTCAGCTTGGCCAAGCCTTCCAGTGAGGTGTCGAGGCGCGCGCCTTCATCCAAACTCACCACGCGCTTTTTTTCAACGACTTCACCGGTGGCCAGATTCGGTGCGCGGTCAGTCACTTCGATCGGTGTGATCTCGGCGGCAAAATACCCAGCGGCCTGCGCTGCCAACGCGCGTTGGTGCGACTGCAAGCCAAAAGCATCCTGCGCCTCGCGGCTGACCTTCCACTGGGTCGCCACCTTTTCAGCCGTCAGGCCCATGCCGTAGGCAATGCCAACATCCGCATCGTTTTTGAACATGTCCGGTGAAAACGAGGGCGTGTTGCCGCTCATGGGCACCATGCTCATGCTTTCCGTGCCAGCGGCGATCATCACGTCGGCTTCACCGACGCGAATGCGATCCGCCGCCATCTGAATGGCACTCAGGCCAGAGGCGCAAAA
>JBBQZI010000211.1:0-5432 GCA_038207855.1 Burkholderiales bacterium | reverse complement strand
GACCTGCTCGGCATTGCGGTGGTGCGCCCGGCCGTGATCGAAACCACTGCGCTGGGCGCGGCCTATCTGGCAGGCTTGAGCACGGGCGTGTATGGCAACCAGGCCGAACTGAGCCAGCACTGGCGCGTAGAGCGCACTTTTGAGCCCACCCTGTCACGCGACGAGGCGCTGGAGCGCATGGCGCAGTGGGAACGGGCAGTCAGGCAGACCACCGCAAACTGACCCAAAGTTGCAGCAACCGCCTTCGTCACGGCGAACGCAGCGCGGCAATCCATGCAGTCGCAAGTCATAGATTGCCACGTCGTTGCGATCCTCGCAATGACAGTCGCCAAGGGGCACGGCCCGACCTCAGTTGCCTATTGCGCCGGTACTTCTCGCGCCTACCGCAAACACCGCTTGGTATTTTCAGTGCCATAGCCGCCAGAGCTGCACCTTTTCTGCCCCGAAGCAGAGTGAGCGCACGGTGTCATGCCGGGGACCGCTCAGTCGGATGGTGCCACCGGTGGCGGCTCCTCGATCCCTGCGTCAGTCACCGCCTCGCCCTTCGGCAGCTTCACCGGCACTTGCCCGAAGAACAGCACAGTCCAGTCGGTGTCGAGCTTAAAGCGCTGTTCCATCGAGTAGAGCCGAAAAGCGCCGCTAGGCGACACGCCGCCCAGCAGCAGCCAGTCGGTGCCCAGTTCTCCCATGTGCGTGGCGAGCTCGGACCAGCCATGCGTCTTGGTGAGCTTGGTTGACTGCACCTCCCAGCCGGCCTCAAGCCGGTCGCGCAGCATGTCGTAGGTGGCGCTTGGGTCGAACGCGTAGTGGCCGCGCTGCTTCACCGTCAGTCGCTTCAGCTCGGGGCCGGAGGATTGGTCCGTGGCCAGCTGGAAGCTGCGGTGGTTACCGAAGCGCTCGCCCTGTGACTTGCACACCAGCGCGTTATAGAAGTCGTTCTCGGTGGCACACAGCAGGTGGCTCAGGTGCTGCACCTCCAGCGTGTGCTCGGCGTGGTCTGACAGAATCTCGCCGTAGTAGACCGGCGTGCCGTGCATGCGCGCCTGCTTGAGCCGGTGGTAGGCGCCGTCGACCACCAGCACGTCAATTTCCAGCTTCTTCAACGCGGCAGCGAGCGCGCACGACCAGGGCGATGCACCGACGATCAGCAGCCCGTTTTCGCTCTCTGCTGCCAAGCCTAGCCTGCGCGCGACGCTGCCGATGCTCAAGCCGTGCGCCAGAACGGTGGCGATGATGACGGCAAAGGTCACCGGCAACAGCATCGCCGCGTCCGGGTAGCCAGCGGCCACCAGCGCCGGGCCGAAGATGCCGGCGGTGGCCGCAGCGACGATGCCGCGCGGCGCGATCCAGCCCAGCAGCAGCTTGTCGGGCTGGCGCATCGGGGCGCCCAGGGTGGCGATCGCGATCGACAGCGGGCGCACGAGCAAAATGATGGCCAGCACAAATGCCGCCACGCGCCAGTCCAGCAACTGCAGCTGGCTGGCCTGCAATTGCGACGGGATGACGATGAACAGCACCGACAGCAGCACCACGGTCAGGTGGGCCTTGAAGCGGTGCAGCTCCTCCAGCTCGACCAGTTTCATGTTGCCGATCACCAGCCCCATCAGCGTGACGCTGAGCAGACCGGCTTCGTGCTGCACCAGGTTGCTGGCCCAGTAGACCACCAGCACCAGCACCAGCAGAATCGGCGCCTTCAGATGCTCGGGCACGCCACCGCGCCGGTACAGCCAACCCACGCCCAAGCCGCCCAGCCCGCCGAAAACCGCCGCCGCGGCGATGGCCAGGCCCACGCCCATCGCGGTGCCCGCCCAGCCGCCGCCGATGGTCAGGTACTGAAAGGTCAGCACCGCCAGCAGCACGCCAACTGGGTCGTTGACGATACCTTCCCACTTGAGCAGCGAGGCTGATTCTTTATTGAGCCGCGCTTGTCGCAGCAGCGGCAGGATCACGGTTGGCCCGGTGACGACCAGAATCGCGCCCAGCACGGTTGACACCGGCCAACTCAGGGCGCCAATGTAGTGCGCCGCCAAGCTGCCCAAGGCCCAGGCCAGCGGCGGGCCAGCGATGGTCAGGCGACCGATGCCTTGACCGACGCGGCGGAACTCCGCCAGTTTGAGGTCCATGCCGCCCTCGAACAGAATGATCGCCACGCCCAGCCCGATCAACTCGCCCAGCTCGGCCTGCGGCATGGTCAGGGCGACGATGCCGGTGCCGGGGCCCAATACCAGCCCGACGGCGATCAGCACGACGATCGCTGGCAGCTTGATGCGCCAGGCAAGCCATTGGCTGGCGAGCCCGGCGGCGAAGACGATCAGAAGCAGGGTGGCGGCGTGCATGGTGGGTGGGCTTCGGGTGGGCGCTTATTCACGACTATTCGCGCAGGCGGGGAAGGAGGTGGTCATCAGTGCTGGTTGCCCTGAAAGGCGCCGACGTAGCGCGCCACGGCAGTTTGCGAAGAAGAGTGGTTTCAAATGGAGAGTTGTTTAAACCGTATGAAGCCAAGTATGGCAGGAAAAAACAACTTCCAAAACGACGGGGGGCGATTCAAAGTGATGTGCCTATCTCAATAGGGGAGATGTTGGGTCCGTGGTGATTTGGCGCTGTTGGCCTAATCAGCCGGGCGATGCGCTTTGCTACGTGTCCCCCGCCCGCTGCGCGGTCTCCTCCTTGACCTACGCAAAGCGCATCACCCGACTGATTCTGCGAGCGGTTTGGTGCGCGGGCAGGGGGAAGTCAAAAGTTGCCTGCGCTGGATCTGGCGCGAATGTATGTAAATTGTGGACACCGGAAATTCTGACCCAGAGAGAGCTAGGCGCGGTGATTGGGTGATGCGACCGGGCTTCGGGGTGAAAGGCGCGCGTCAACAGTCGCATGCGTTCTGATCTCTCAGTTTCGCGTGTGTTTTCACCTCGAAACCGCATGCGCATCACCCAGTCGCCGTGCCGGGTGAGGTGTGAAGTGTTGAGCAAGAGAGACACCACAACGATGAGAATCGCACCCAGACCAGTGCGCCTACAGGATTCCGGGTACTACATATTGCGCCGATACTGACCACCCACCTCAAACAGCGCGTTGGTAATCTGGCCCAGGCTGCACACGCGCACGGCGTCCATCAGCACTTCAAACACATTCAGATTGTCCATCACGGCTTGTTGCAGACGTTTGAGCATGGCAGGGGCTTCGGTGGCGTGCTTGGCGTGGAAGTCGGCCAGGCGATTCAGTTGGGACTGCTTTTCTTCTTCGGTGGAGCGAGCCAGTTCCAGCTTGTCGTTGACCGGATCGCCGTGCGGGTTACGGAAAGTGTTGACGCCGATGATGGGCAGCTCGCCGGTGTGCTTCATCATCTCGTAGTGCATCGATTCGTCCTGAATCTTGCCGCGCTGGTAGCCGGTTTCCATGGCACCGAGCACGCCACCGCGCTCCGTGATGCGCTCAAATTCCAGCAGCACAGCTTCTTCGAGCAACTCGGTCAATTCCTCGATGATGAAAGCGCCTTGTGACGGATTTTCGTTCTTCGCCAAGCCCCATTCACGGTTGATGATCAGCTGAATCGCCATGGCACGGCGCACCGAGTCTTCGGTCGGCGTGGTGATGGCTTCGTCAAACGCGTTGGTGTGCAGGCTGTTGCAGTTGTCGTAAATGGCGATCAGCGCCTGCAGCGTGGTGCGAATGTCGTTGAACTGGATTTCCTGCGCGTGCAGGCTGCGGCCACTGGTCTGAATGTGGTATTTAAGTTTTTGTGAACGCTCGTTGGCGCCATATTTTTCTTTCATGGCGACGGCCCAGATGCGCCGCGCCACCCGACCCATCACCGTGTATTCGGGGTCCATGCCGTTAGAGAAGAAGAAGCTCAAGTTCGGCGCGAAGTCGTCAATGTGCATGCCGCGCGCCAGGTAGGCTTCCACAAAGGTGAAGCCGTTGGACAGCGTGAAAGCGAGTTGGCTGATCGGGTTGGCGCCGGCTTCGGCAATGTGGTAGCCGGAAATCGACACGCTGTAGAAGTTGCGCACGTTGTGGTGCACAAAGTAGCTGGCGATGTCGCCCATGACTTTCAGGCTGAATTCGGTGCTGAAGATGCAGGTGTTCTGGCCCTGGTCTTCTTTCAAAATATCGGCCTGGACTGTGCCGCGCACATTGGCCAGCACCCATTCGCGAATTTTTTGTGCCTCGGTGTCGGTCGGTTCACGGCCGTTGTCGGTGGCAAATTTCTCCAGATTCTGGTCGATCGCCGCGTTCATGAACATCGCCAGGATGCTGGGAGCCGGGCCGTTGATGGTCATGCTGACGCTGGTTTGCGGGTTACACAGATCAAAGCCACCGTAGAGCACTTTCAGGTCATCGATGGTGGCAATGCTGACACCGCTGTTACCCACTTTGCCGTAAATATCCGGACGCAGATCGGGGTCGTTGCCGTAGAGCGTGACCGAGTCAAACGCGGTCGAGAGGCGCTTGGCCGCCATGCCGCTTGAAAGCAGCTTGAAGCGCCGATTGGTGCGAAACGGGTCACCCTCGCCGGCGAACATGCGGGTGGGGTCTTCGCCCTCGCGCTTGAAGGCAAAGGTGCCGGCGGTGTAGGGGTAGCTGCCGGGCACGTTGTCAAGCATCAGCCACTTGAGGATTTCGCCGTGGTCTTCATACTGCGGCAGACACACCTTGCGGATGGTGGTGCCACTCATGGACTTGGTGGTCAGCGCGGTGCGGATTTCCTTGTCGCGGATTTTGACCACATATTCGTCGCCAGCGTAGGCGGTTTGCATGGCCGGCCACTGCGCCAGCAACTTGGCGCAAGTCGGGTCTTGCGTGACTTGGCGCTCTTGCGCGAGCTGCATCACGGTGTCATAAGCAGGGGGTTTGGTGGCGCCACCTTTGCCGGCGTCATGCGCCAGCACCATGCGTGCGGACTCGGACAGCTGCTGAATTTCACGTGCTTGCCGGGCTTGGGCTCGGGCTTTTTTCTTGTAACCGCGCACGGTGTCGGCAATTTCTGCCAGATAGCGGGCACGCGCAGCCGGCACCACCGGGGTCTGGTTGGTGCTGTAGCGCACCGAGACGGCAGGCAGAAGCGACGCTGTCAGTGGTAGCCCCAACTCACCCAGACGGGTTTTCAGCGCCTGGTAGAGAGCGGTCACACCATCGTCGTTAAAGCGCGCCGCCATGGTGCCAAACACCGGCATCTGCTCAGTTGGAACCGTCCAGGCTTCCTTGTTGCGCTGCACTTGTTTGGCCACATCGCGCAGGGCGTCGCTGGCGCCCTTGCGGTCAAACTTGTTGATGGCAACAAACTCGGCAAAGTCCAGCATGTCAATTTTTTCCAGCTGACTGGCGGCGCCAAATTCGGGCGTCATCACATACATCGGCACATTGACATGCGGCACGATGGCGGCATCGCCCTGGCCAATGCCCGAAGTTTCAACCACGATCAAATCGAAGCC
>JBBQZI010000210.1:0-5478 GCA_038207855.1 Burkholderiales bacterium | reverse complement strand
ACCACCGAGCAACTGGTCTGGAATGAGCAGGGTGTGCTGGCAACGCACGCGCCCAGCACCTACAAAATCCCGACTGCGGGTGACATACCGGCGCACTTCAAGGTGGACCTTTGGGATGCCCCCAACACCGAGGACAACGTGCACGGCTCCAAAGCAGTCGGCGAACCACCCTTCATGCTGGCCATCAGCGTGTTTGAGGCCTTGCGCGATGCCGTGGCGCAGGCCCGGGGTGATGGTGGGACCGTGCAGCTGTCTGCACCCGCCACGCCCGAAGCCGTGCTCAAAGCGCTGAGCGCCCGGTAGGCCGTTAGAACCCGGCCAGCAAGCGCAGGCCGCTCGGGTTGGGTAAATTGAGCACGCGCCCGGTGCCACTGATCAAGCTTTGCTCCCGCAAGTGGCGCAGCACGCGCGAAAAGGTTTCAGGCGCAATGCCCAGTTGGGCTGCAATGCTGCGCTTGCGCTGGTTCAATTGCACCGCCATCAGCCCCTGTTCACCGGGCTCTGCATGACTGAGCAGCCATTCAGCACAACGCGCCTCGGCATCTTTGGCCAGCCGACTGACAGCAAACTCGGTTTGCCGGCGGTGTGCCATGGCCACATCGGTCAGCACAGCCTGGGCCGACTCGGCCATGTCAGCAATGGCTTGACGAAAATCCATCATGGTGACGCTGCGCACTTGGACGAGTGAATCAGCCACTGCATCCACCAGATGCGGCAAATTCAGCACCACTGAACTGGCATCAAGCCAGCAGGGGCCTTCAAGCACACCAATTTGATGCGTCATCACGCCGCCATCCATAACGCCCAGCGCCACGCGCCCGGACTCAATGTAGCTGACCCATGGTGTATCCGCCCCGCGGCGCAGCAAAACCTGCCCACGGGAAACGTTGCGAGACTCGGCTGATGGATCGATGGTATTGACAGAGAACATGGCAGCGACTGTGCCGTCCCCATGGCCGCTTGACCTTGAGCAATATCAATTTACTTGCAAAAAATCAGAGCAAATCCAACATCTGCGTTAGCCGTCTTCAGCTACTCGCCCAGATAGGCCGCGCGCACCTTGGGGTCCGAGAGCATGGTTTTGCCCTCACCCGTCATGGTGATCAAGCCGGAATCCATGACGTAGCCACGGTCGGCAATAGCCAGTGCACGGCTGGCGTTTTGCTCTACCAGCAGCACCGTGACGCCTTGCGCATAGACGCCACGCACCACTTCAAAAATCTTGTCCACCATGATCGGTGACAAGCCCATGGATGGCTCATCGAGCAGCAACACCTTGGGTCGGCTGATCAAGGCGCGCCCCATCGCCAGCATTTGCTGCTCACCACCGCTCAAGGTGCCAGCAAGCTGGTCTCTGCGTTCCTTCAAGCGCGGAAAAATGCCAAACACCTTGTCAATGTCGATGGCAATCTCAGCTTTGTCGCTGCGAATGTAGGCCCCCATTTGCAAATTTTCAAAAATCGTCATGCGGGTAAAAATACCACGGCCTTCAGGCACCATGGCCAAGCCCTGCCTGACCAGATCCCACGGGCCCTGGCCTCGAATGGACTTGCCCATGTATTCAATGTCACCGTCGTTGATGGGCAATGAACCGGTGATGGCTTTCATGGTGGTGGTTTTGCCAGCACCGTTGGAGCCAATCAGCGACACCAGCTCGCCTTCGCACACCTCAAAGTCGATGCCCTTGACGGCCTGAATGCCGCCGTAAGCGACTTTGAGACCTTTAACTTTTAGAAGTACTTCTGCCATATTCTGATTCCTTGCGGGAAAGACCGCAGCTAAACGTCGTGCGCCAGCGCTGTCCCCAACTGATTAATGAGACTCTGTGCCCAGATAGGCTTCAATCACTTTGTCGTTGCGCTGCACGTCAGCCGGCGTACCTTCTGCGATCTGCTTGCCATAGTCCAACACCGTCACCCGGTCACACAAGCCCATGACCAGCTTCACATCGTGCTCGATCAGCAAAATGGTGCGGTTGTCGTTGCGAATCTTGTCGATGAGTTCGCGTAACAGCACTTTTTCGGTGCTGTTCATACCGGCGGCGGGCTCATCAAGCGCGATCAGTTGCGGGTCGGTGGCCAACGCACGGGCAATTTCCAGGCGTCGCTGGTCGCCGTAGCTCAAGGTACGCGCTTTGAAATCAGCCAGATGAGCAATGCCCACGTAGTCCAGCAACTCCTGGGCGAGCTGCGTGATAGCGGCCTCTTCTGCCTTAAAACCAGCCGTGCGAAACACCGCGCCCAACAGCCCGGAATGGGTGCGCACATGGCGCCCAACCATGACATTTTCGAGCGCTGTCATCTCGGCAAACAAGCGAATGTTCTGGAAAGTGCGGGCAATACCGGCCTTGGCCACCAAGTGCACTGCGTTGGGCTCATAGGGCTTGCCTGCCAGCTCAAAGGTGCCGGTATCAGGCGTGTACAAGCCGGTCAGCACATTGAAAAATGTGGTTTTACCAGCGCCGTTAGGGCCAATCAGGCCATACACCTGGCCACGTTTGATCTGGATGCCCACATCGCTCAAAGCCTGCAGGCCACCGAAGCGTTTGGAAACGCCGGCAACGTTGAGAACTGTATCTGTCATGCTATTTGGTTCCTATGCGTTGGGGCAGTCTGGATGACGCACCCGTGCGGTCTGTTGTCCACGTCAAGGCGTTGTGCTTTGCAATGATTTGCCATGGTCAGGTGCCGGCCACAAACCCCGCGGACGCATCAGCATGATGACAATCATGGCCAGCGCAATCAGCAACTGGCGCAGGATGGCCGAATCAAGCCGCCCACCGGTCATTTCTTGCAGCGGGCCGGCGACATAGCGCAGCACCTCGGGCAAGGCTGACAGTGCGATGGCACCCAAAATGACACCGGGTAAATGACCGATACCGCCCAGCACGACCATGGCCACAATCATGATGGATTCCATCAGACTGAAAGACTCCGGTGAAATGAAGCCTTGAAAAGACGCAAACATGGCCCCCGAGACACCGCCAAACGTGGCCCCCATGCCGAAGGCCAACAGTTTCAGGTTGCGGGTGTTGATGCCCATGGCCTTGGCGGCAATTTCGTCCTCGCGAATGGCCATCCAGGCGCGACCGACGCGCGAAAGCTGGAGCCGGTGCGAAATAATCACACTCAACACCACTAGCGTCAAAAACAAATAGTAGTACAAGGTGACCGACGGTATGTCAAATCCAAAGACCTCTTTGGTGCGCCCGAAATCCATGCCAAATAATGAAAACGAATCGATCTCGCCCATGCCTTTGGGGCCATTGGTGAGGTTGACCGGTCGGTCCAGATTATTCAGGAACACGCGAATGATTTCGCCAAAACCCAGCGTCACAATGGCCAGGTAGTCACCGCGCAAGCGCAGCGTGGGCGCACCCAGCATCACCCCAAACAACGCAGCCAAGCCAGCCGAAGCCGGAATCACCACCCAGATGGGCATGTGCAAGCCATTGGGAAACATGGCGGCTATCGCTGGAAAATTTTCAGTCAAATGGGGCGATGCCAACAGTGCATACATATAGGCACCAATGGCAAAAAACGCCACATAACCCAAGTCCAGCAGGCCTGCGTAGCCCACCACGATGTTCAAGCCCAGCGCCAGCAACACATAAAGCAAGGCCATGTCGGCAATGCGCACCCACGCGTTGCCAAAGCTTTGCAACAGCAGGGGTGTCAGCAGCAAGCCGATGGCGGCCAACACGAAAACGATGATTTGTTTGGTTTTCATAGTCACTTTCTAATCAGTTGGGGACAGCGCATGCGTTAAGCCCTATCCGCTACCCGCTCACCCAGCAGACCCGAGGGCCGCAGCGTCAGCACAATGATCAGCACAATGAAGGCAAAAATATCCGAATAATTACTACCCAACACGCCGCCGGTAAGGGCCCCGATGTAGCCTGCGCCCAGTGACTCAATCAGCCCCAGCAAAATGCCACCGACAACGGCTCCAGCCAGATTGCCAATACCGCCAAACACCGCAGCGGTAAAAGCCTTCAGCCCGGGTAAGAAACCCATGGTGTGCTGCACCGTGCCGTAATTGGCTGCCCACATCACGCCAGCAATCGCCGCTAGTACAGCGCCGATGACAAAGGTGGCAGAAATCACCAGGTCTGGCTTGACCCCCATCAGCGCTGCCACGCGCGGGTTTTCCGCCGTGGCGCGCATGGCGCGTCCGAGCCGGGTGTAATTAACCAGCCAGGTCAATACCGCCAGCGACATGGCTGTCATGCCCAAAATCAGAATTTGCGTGACAGAAATCACCGCGCCACCAATCTCAAACGGCGTGCTCGGCAACAGATTCGGGTACGGCTTGTAATTGGGCTTCCAGATGATCATGGCCAAGGTCTGTAACAACAGTGACATGCCAATGGCGGTAATCAACGGGGCCAGCCGTGGGCTGTTGCGTAGCGGCCGATAAGCCAATTTTTCAATGGCGTAATTCAGCACAGCAGCAACGACGCAGGCAATCAGCGTGGCAATCAGCAAAATCAGCCAACCCGGCGCGCCGGGCATGGCTTTTTGCATCAACCCGATGATCGACCAACTGGTCAGCGCACCGACCATCAACACCTCGCCGTGGGCAAAGTTGATCAGGCCAATAATGCCGTAAACCATGGTGTAGCCGAGGGCCACCAAGGCATACATGCTGCCCAACACCAGACCATTGATGATCTGCTGTATGAAGGTATCCATAAATTCTTCTCCGATTTTTGACCGATACGTCTTGCCAACTGGTGTGTTGACCCGCGGCGCAACCTTATGAGTTTTGTCGGGTGACTGCTAACAATCCTCTAGCAATAAGCCTGCCAACGTCGAACTCAGGCTGATAAGTGGGCACGATTGTAGCGAGGGGGTCGCCGCACCCTGAACATCAAAATGGCCGGGTTTACCCTTGCACAAGTGAACCATCAGTGAGCGTTTGGGTTCATTAGGAAATCTCATGAAAGACCATTTGCCACAAGCTAGCCAACTGCACACGCCATTTCCAATGCGTCTGCCGTGACTGCCGGAGCAACTGCCACTTCTGTCAAGTGCCACCATGGCACCCCGTCCTCGGCCACATCGTTTTTTAGATTTATGGTTTTAAATCAACAACTTATAAACAATCAGTGGCATGGCATGACGATTGCTTGATGTTTGCGACATATCCCAAACCGCCACCCGCAACGCAACCGATCAGGCACACCATGAAAATCGCTGTCACTAGCCAAAACCGCAAAACAATTACCGAACATGCTGGCAAATGCCGCAAGTTCTGGGTCTACGAGGTCATTGGCCAGCAAATCCATAGCAAGCAATTGATTGAATTGCCCATCGACCAAAGCTTTCATGAGCACGACCACCACCATGATGATGCCGAGGCACTCGCTGCCCGCGCCAAACCAGCCTTCATCGCATCAGGTGTCATCGGCAAATTCGACCTCCATACGATCGGCAGCAGACCAAGAACCAAGCCCTAGCAGCCCAGCATGGCCGC
>JBBQZI010000209.1:0-5488 GCA_038207855.1 Burkholderiales bacterium | reverse complement strand
CTGTTACCGGCTTTTTCTGGTCTGCATACACACCAGCGCGCGCTGGATGCCGGTTGCAAACTGGCCGGTGCCACCGTGCATCTGGTGACCGCTGAGCTCGATCACGGCCCGATTCTGGCGCAGGCCGCCGTGCCGGTGTTGCCAGCCGACACGGCTGACGCATTGGCGGCGCGGGTGTTGACGCAGGAGCACCTGATTTATCCCCAGGCGATTGCATATTTGCTGCAAAATATGTAGCTATTTACGCTTTGTAGATAAGGGTTGCCGCCCTATTTGGCATGTAATTCAGGGGGCTTTAAAAGACCCATTCGCCAACTCAGCCGGCCAACTCAAAGTCGATGAAGCCACGTTCCACATTGGTGGCGTTGAGTTTCACGCGCACCTTGTCTCCGACCTGCAGGTTGGCCTCGCTTGAGACCAGCTTGCCTTCGGCGGGCGGCGTGAAAATCCGCACCCAGATCCCCTGCAGGGTGGTGCCTGTGACAACCGCCTCAAAGTGCTGTCCCAAGCGGGATTCCAGTACCAGCGCCGCCTCCGACTTGCGCATCCGCCGCTCGACTTTTTGCGCAGCGTCTTCTTGTCGGGTGCAGTGCTCGGCCAGTAGCCCCAGTTCAGCCTTGCTGTAGGGGTGCGGCTGGTGGGCCAACGCGGCCTTGAGCAGGCGCGAGGTGATCAGGTCGGGATAGCGCCGGTTCGGTGCCGTCGAGTGGGTGTAATCCTGCACCGCCAGACCGAAGTGGCCGATCGGCTCGGTGCCGGGGATCTCCACCACGTATTCGCCCCGGCCCATGAGCTTGACGATGACCAGCGACAAATCGGGAAAGCGCAGCGGGTCGGCGCGCCGGCGCCGTGCCAGAAAGGCTTCCAGTGCCTTGGCATCGGGTTTGGTGGGGAGCGCCTCACCGTATTCCCGCGCCACCGCCACGATGCCGAGCCAGCGCTCGGGCGAACGCACCACCCGGCGCAGCGACGCGCCACCGTGATGACCTAGAAAGCGCGCAGTGCAGCCGTTGGTCGCGATCATCACTTCTTCAATCAACTGGCGGCCCCGGTTTTGCACCTGCTGGCGAATGTCCACCACTTGTTCGCCTTCGAATATGGCCCGGGGTTGGAAGGTCTCAAACTCCAGTGCGCCCTCGGTTCGGCGGCGCGCGCGCAGACGCTGCGCCAGCTCATCCTGGGTGCGGAGTTGGGCCTCCATGCCCTTGACGTTGGCAGCGGCCGCAGGCAGCTCGCCGGTGCCCTCGATCCAAGCGCTGACTGCGTCATAGGCCAGCTTGGCCTGATTGCGAACGAGGGCACGGTAGACCGTGGAGCCACTTAGCGCGCCGTCGGCATCGAACACCATTTCGGTCACCAGGGCAAGGCGATTCTGATCTGCGTTGAGCGAAGTCAGGTTGGTCGACAGGCGCTCAGGCAGCATCGGGAAAATGCGCGCCGAGGTATAGACCGAGGTGGTGTTGGTGTGGGCATGGTGATCGATGGGCGTGTCCTTGCGCACCAGCGCATCGACATCGGCAATGGCCACCCACAGCCGCACCACGCCCGCAGGCAGCACTTCGGATGCCGTTAACTGGTCCAGGTCGAGCGAGTCATCGTTGTCGATCGAGCACCACAGCAGCTTGGTCAGGTCACGAATGTCGGGGTCGCTGTCATGGCCGGGCCCGCTGATGCTGTCGAGTTGGTGCTTGACCTGGGTTGAGAACTCGGGCTCCAGGCCACGCTCGGTCATGGCTTGGGTAGCAATGCGAACCAGGTCGGCACGGGTATGGGGATGCGGGGTATGAGCAGTTGGTTTCATCCGGTCACTATACAACCGCAAGTGGCGCGGGTGTTGACGCAAGAGCACCTGATTTACTCACGGGGGATTGCAGAGTCGCTACTGAAAATATAGCTATATCCGCTTATTCTATAAGGCCTAGAGGCTGATTTGTTATAAATTTATAACGATACAGCACGCCACCTCGTCAAGCCGAGTTACCAGCCCCACACCAATTTTTTGGATATCCAGCCCAACTGGCCGTCGGGTTGCTGGACCTTGACCCATCCGGCCTTCTTGCTCTGCGTGCGCAGCAGGTCGCCGCGATTGGCGCGGGCGACCACACGGTATTTGGTACCTGGTCCGCTGCGAATGTTGGCGACGTTGGCTTTGACGATGTGGTGCGGCGCATGGCTCGTTAAGGGGCGGTAGACCCAGCCGCGATCGTTTTCGAAGTCCTGCACCTGGAGCCATTTGCCTTGGCGTTTGAGTACGCGCAACGGATAACCGCTGGTCAACTCCCATAACCTGTCACCCTGAGTGCTCGGCCTCGAACGCAAGTTCACGATATTGCCTTTGATGCTGACCATTTCGGCAGCAACGCTGCTTGAAAAACAGGTCAGAGCGACGCTGGCGGCGATAACAAAAGTGCGTACGGTAGCGGTCACAGTCATGCGTGAAGACTCTCTTTCTAAGGGGTTGTAATGGGATTGCTTAACCTTAACATACTGAAGATGCAGAGGCCAATAGTCAGCCTATTTGATGAATTAAAATAGGCTCTAGCCCACGTTGAATAAGCGCAGGTAGCTATCAATAACGAAGCAACTTATTCGTGCCGCAGCGCCTCGATCGGGTCCATTCTGGCGGCCCGGCGGGCTGGAAAATAGCCAAACAGCACGCCAATCGCGGCTGAAAACACGAACGAGATCAGGTTCACGCCAGGGTTGAAGACAAACGGCACATCCATCAGTTTGGCCAACCCAATAGAGGCACCGGTGGCCAGCACGATGCCGATCACGCCGCCGAGTGCCGACAGCACCACGGCTTCGATCAAAAACTGCATCAGCACCTCGCGCTCCAGCGCGCCAATCGCCAGACGCAGGCCGATTTCGCGGGTCCGCTCGGTCACGCTGACCAGCATGATGTTCATGATGCCGATGCCGCCCACCAGCAGGCTGACCGCAGCGACCGCGCCCAGCAGGGTGGTCATGACCTTGGTGGTGCTGGCAAAGGTTTCACCCAGTTGTTTGGTGTCGAGCACGTTGAAATTGTCTTCATCGGCCTCAGACAGTTTGCGCCGCTCGCGCAGTAGCACGGTCAATGCCGCCTTGACGTATTCGGGGTCGGCGCCGTCCTGCATCGACACCATGATGGTGTTGACCCGGGTGTTGCCGGTGATGCGCCGCTGCAGCGTGTGCAGGGGCATCAGTACCAAATCGTCCTGGTCGTTGCCGAAGGCGCCTTGACCCTTGGAGTCCAGTACGCCAATCACCTCGCAGGAAATTTGCTTGACGCGAATCAATGCTCCGATGGCGCTGGCGCTGCCAAATAGCTCGCGGCGCACGGTCTCACCAATCAGGCACACGGCGGCACCGCCGCGCTGTTCTTCGTCGGTAAAGATGCGCCCGTCGTTGACTTTCCAGTTGCCGGTGGTCAGCCAGTTGCTGGTGCTGCCAATCACGCTACTGCTCCAGTTGCGGCCTTCTGCCACGATGGTGGAGCCGGTGCGGGCCTCGGGGGCTACCGCCAGCAGGCCACCCACCTGGGCGGCGATCAGGTCGGCATCGGACTCTTTGAACGGTGGCGCACCGCCGCTGCCGCCGGGTCCGCCCATGCGTTGGCCTGGGCGCAGTTGCAGCAGGTTGGTGCCCAGACTGGTGATCTGGTTTTGCACCGCCAGCGTGGCACCGTTGCCCACCGTGACCATGGTGATGACGGCGCTGACACCAATCACGATGCCCAAAATGGTCAGAAATGAGCGCATTAAATTGCGCCGGATCGAGCGCAGCGCCAGGAGCAGGGTGCTGAGCAACATCAGGTGGACTCCATGGCGGGCGTGCTGGGGTTGGTTGCGGCGGGGCGGCTCAGGCCAGCCGGGTGCGCGTTGCGTTCGTCACTTGACACCACGCCATCGACAAAATGCACGATGCGTTTGGCGAAGGCGGCCATGTCGGCCTCATGCGTGACCATCAGCACAGTGATGCCGTGGTCAGTGTTGAGCTTCCACAGCAAGTCCATGATCTCCAGGCTGCGCTGGGTGTCGAGGTTGCCGGTGGGCTCGTCGGCCAGCAGCACCGCGGGTTCGGTGACGATGGCGCGCGCAATCGCCACGCGCTGTTGTTGGCCCCCCGACAGTTCGCCAGGGGTGTGGTGTTCCCAGCCGGCCAAGCCAACCGAGGCCAGGGCCTTTTTGGCGTTGGCGTGACGCTGCTTGGCTGGCTCGCCCCGGTAGAGCAGGGGCAATTCGACGTTTTCTTGCGCTGAGGTGCGCGCCAGCAGGTTAAAGCCCTGGAAAACAAAGCCCAGATAGTGACGGCGCAGCAGGGCACGCTGATCGCGGCTGAGCTGCTCTACATGCACGCCGTTGAAGATGTATTCGCCCGTGGTAGGGGTGTCGAGGCAACCCAAGGTGTTCATGGCGGTGGATTTGCCCGACACGCTGGGGCCCATGATGGCGACGAAGTCACCCGCGTCAATGCTCAGGTCAACGCCTTTGAGCGCTTGCAGCGCGGTGGCACCTTGGCCGTAGGTCTTGGTGACACGCCGTAACTGGATCAAGGGTGCGGCGCTCATGGGGTTTTGCCCGAGGCGTTGCTGCGCTGCTCGGTGATGACGGGCATGCCTTCAGCCAGATCGCCCTCGGTGATTTCGGTCATGCGGCCATCGCTGATGCCGGCCTTGACGCTCACCGCCACGGGCGCGCCGTTGCGCAGCACCCAAACCTGTTTGGCCGGACCGCTGCCGCCAGCCGTTTTGCGGGCGCGGGGCATGCGCGGCACCATGCTTGACATGATGTTGCCGCTGGCTTTGGGCGCTTCCGGGTTGGCTTGGGTGGGTGCAAAGCGCAGCGCGGTGTTGGGTACCAGCAGTACATCTTTGCGCTCCACGGCAGTGATGGTGCTGGTGGCCGTCATGCCTGGGCGCAGGCTCAGGTCGGTGTTGGTGACATCCATCTGCGTGACGTAAGTGACCACGTTGTCGGTGATGGTCGAGCCAAACGACACGCGGGTAATGCTGGCGGGAAAGCGCCTTGAGGGAAACGCGCTGACGGTAAAGCTGGCTTTTTGGCCGATCTGGACGCGGCCCACATCGGCCTCGTCAACGTTCACGCGCAGTTGCAATTGGGTTAAATCTTCGGCAATGGTAAACAGCGTGACCGCCTGCAGCGAGGCTGCCACGGCGTTGCCAGGGTCAACCGAGCGTGTCAGCACGACACCGTCAATCGGTGAGCGAATCGAGGCTTTGGACAAATTGGTCTCATCGGTGGCCAGTGATGCGCGGGCTGAGTCAAGGTTGGCGCGGGCACTGGCTTCAGCGCCTTTGGCGCGGTCAAGGCTGGCGCGGGCACTGTCAAGCTCAGTCGGGGCTGGCACTTTGCCGCCCGACAGGCGCGCGACTTCTTCCAGCCGCGCCAGGCTGGCTTTGGTCTCCTGGACGGTTGCCGTGGCTTGCTGCAGTTGCGCTTGGGATGCAGCCAGTGCAGCGCGTGAGCGGGTCACCTGGTCGGTC
>JBBQZI010000208.1:0-5489 GCA_038207855.1 Burkholderiales bacterium | reverse complement strand
CGGTACCACCTGGACGGACGCGGAAGCGTTTCTTCGCCGCGCTCTTGGTCTTCATTTTGGGCATTTTCATGCTCCTTTTTACATTGTGCTCGTGAGGCGTCTGCAAACTACTTGCAGCCTTGAGGGCCCCGAGCCACTTTTAAGTGGCGGATGTAACTCCACCACTTTTAAGTGGCGGACGTTAATCCACCACTTTTTAAGTGACAGACATGACTCCATCACTTTTCGATAGCGGTTTAACCCGCTTCAAATCTTTACGTTGATGCCGCCGTACTTTCAGCAACGACAGTTTTAGCTGCGGCCTGCTTCTTACGACCAGGCGCGATCATCATGATCATCTGACGACCTTCAAGCTTGGGAAACTGCTCCACCAGAATCAAGTCACCGAGCTCATCGCGAATCCGGTTCAGCAATGCCATGCCCAAATCCTGGTGGGTGATTTCGCGGCCTCTGAATCGCAGCGTGATCTTGCACTTGTCGCCTTCTGACAGAAAGCGGCGAATGTTGCGCATCTTGATGTTGTAATCACCGTCATCAGTACCTGGGCGAAACTTGATCTCTTTGATGTCGATCACAGTCTGCTTGGCCTTGGCCTCAGCCGCCTTCTTCTGCTCCTGGTACTTGAATTTGCCGTAATCCATCAACCGGCAAACCGGGGGAATCGCGGTTGCAGCAATTTCAACCAAGTCCACATCCAGCTCACCTGCCATACGCAAAGCCTCCATGAGGCTCACAACACCAAGTGGTTCGTTTTCAATACCCGAGAGACGAACCTCTGGGGCCATGATTTCCCGATTCAATCGGTGTTTGCGTTCTTCGCGGTGACGGCGATCACGAAATTCGGTAGCGATGGTTTAATCCTTCACAAAAATGCCACAAAAATAGTAGCTAAAACCTCACAGCGCATAAGCTCAACTGGTCGTTTTCAACCAGCCATTCAAGTGTTAGATTTTCGAGCAATGTCAGCTAACAGGTGTTGAGAAAAATCAACCAGCGACATTACTCCAAGGTCTTGACCACCCCGAGCGCGCACTGCAACGGCACCAGATGCCATTTCTTTATCGCCAATGACGATCAGAAAGGGAAGCTTTTGCATTGAATGCTCACGTATTTTATACGTGATTTTCTCATTACGGAGATCTGACTCAACCCTAAACCCTTGATTTTGCAGCGTTTTGACGACAGAACGGGCATATTCTGCTTGTGCATCGGTGATATTGAGCACCATCACTTGCACCGGCGCCAGCCAAGTTGGCAAGGCGCCAGCGGTCTCCTCAATCAAAATTCCGATAAAGCGCTCCAGGCTGCCGACGATGGCGCGGTGCAGCATGACTGGGCGATGACGCGCGCCGTCTTCACCAACATATTCTGCATCCAGCCGCTCGGTCATGAAAAAATCGACCTGAATAGTGCCACATTGCCATTGGCGCCCAATCGCATCTTTCAAGGTGTACTCGATCTTGGGGCCATAAAAAGCGCCCTCCCCCGGGGTGATTTCAAACTCGCAACCTGAAGCTCGCAAACTCTCGATCAGCGCTGCCTCCGCCTTGTCCCAGCTTTCATCCGATCCAATGCGTTTTTCTGGACGTGTCGCCACTTTATAAATGATGTTCTTGAATCCGAAATCGGTATAGACCTTTTGCAACAACGCGGTATAGGCCACGCATTCGTTCAAAATTTGATCTTCGGTACAAAAAATATGCCCATCGTCCTGGGTAAAACCGCGCACCCGCATGATGCCGTGCAGACCGCCGGTAGGCTCGTTGCGATGGCACTGCCCAAACTCACCATAGCGCAAGGGCAAATCGCGGTAGCTCTTGATGCCTTGCTTGAATATCAGGATATGACCTGGGCAATTCATGGGTTTGAGGGCGTAATGCCGCTTCTCGCTCTCGGTCGTGAACATGTTGTCACGGTATTTGTCCCAATGTCCGGTCTTCTCCCACAGCCCCTGGTCGAGCAGCTGGGGCCCCTTGACCTCCTGATAACCGTTCTCGCGGTAAACCCGGCGCATGTATTGCTCAACCTCTTGCCACAAAGCCCAACCTTTGGGATGCCAGAACACGGTGCCAGGTGAATGTTCGTCAAGGTGGAAAAAGTCGAGTTCGCGGCCGAGTTTGCGGTGGTCACGCTTCTCGGCCTCTTCCAGCATGGTCAAGTGCTGTTGCAGCGCATCTTTGGTGGCCCATGCGGTGCCGTAAATGCGTTGCAGCATTTCGTTTTTTTGATCCCCCCGCCAGTAAGCACCGGCGACTTTCATCAGCTTGAAATGCTTGAGTTTGCCGGTGCTCGGGACGTGCGGGCCACGGCACAGGTCTTCAAAATTACCTTCGCGGTACAGGCTGACATCTTCGTTGGCCGGAATGCTGGCAATGATTTCGGCCTTGTAATGCTCACCAATGCCCTTGAAATAGGCCACCGCTTCATCGCGCGGCAGGACACGGCGCACGATGGGCTCATCCTTGTTCGCCAACGCGGTCATGCGCGCCTCGATCACCGTCAGGTCTTCCATAGTGAATGACCGCTCAAACGCGAAGTCGTAAAAAAATCCGTTTTCGATCACCGGGCCAATCGTCACCTGGGCTTGCGGGAACAACTCCTTCACAGCATAGGCCAGCAAGTGTGCGGTGGAATGGCGGATCACTTCGAGGCCTTCGGCATCCTTGGCCGTGATGATGGCGACTGCTGCATTGGCATCAATCAGATGGCTGGTATCCACCACCTTGCCATCGACCTTGCCAGCCAAAGCGGCTTTGGCCAGACCCGCGCCAATGGAAGCCGCTACATCGGCCACGCTTACCGCGCCGGGAAATTCACGTTGGGAGCCATCGGGAAGCGTAATTTGAACCATGGTGTTCCAGGAAGTATTGAAGTTGAAAAAGAAAGCACGGGGTTAACCGAGCTTTACTATATATTTTGTAGCTACTTGCACAATATCCACGAGGGCTAGAGGCATATTTGATTCATATGTTCGCCATTGCCGCTCAGGGGGCCATAAACAATTGACTTTACGCGCGCTGAATGGTGCCAGGTTGCAGCGGATTTTACCGTAGTCATTTGCACGCACGGTGCTGCTGGCGCACTC
This sequence comes from Burkholderiales bacterium, assembly GCA_038207855.1. Lineage (GTDB taxonomy): Bacteria > Pseudomonadota > Gammaproteobacteria > Burkholderiales > Burkholderiaceae_C > Rhodoferax. The sequence goes on along the minus strand of JBBQZI010000208.1, from coordinate 2,404 downwards.
AAGAACGCAGCCAGTAGCACTTAGAGATCACTGAGAAATCGGGCATTCATGCGCTACTGCGCTGCGCTTGCTGCCGGCATCGGCAATCGACATGTGAAGCCTACACTTGCACGGCCAGTGGGTAATAGCACCCCCTGTCAACTTTGCAACGCAAGACGGAGACAACATGAGCAATCAGACAAAATATTTACTCGACGAAAACCAGATGCCAAAGTACTGGTACAACATCCAGGCTGATCTGCCCACGCCCGCCCCGGCGGTGCTCCACCCGGGCACATTGCAGCCCGTCGGGCCAGATGATCTGGCACCGCTGTTTCCGATGGAATTGATCATGCAAGAGGTCAGCCTTGAGCGCGAGATCGAAATTCCAGAGCCGGTGCGTGATGTGTTTCGCCTGTGGCGGCCAGCGCCGCTGTACCGTGCCCATCGCCTCGAAAAAGCACTGGGAACGCCAGCAAAAATCTACTACAAGTACGAAGGGGTGAGTCCGGCCGGGAGCCACAAACCCAATACCGCCATGCCTCAGGCGTTTTACAACCAGCAAGCCGGTGTCAAACGCCTGGTCACAGAAACCGGTGCCGGCCAATGGGGAACATCACTGGCGTTTGCCGGTTCACTGTTTGGCTTGCAGGTGGAAGTATTCCAGGTGCGCGTGTCGTTCGACCAAAAACCTTACCGGCGCGCCATGATGGAAACCTACGGCGCGCGCTGTGTCGCATCACCATCGAATGAAACAGTCTTTGGCCGTTCGGTTCTTGAGAAGAATCCCAACCATCCAGGCAGTCTCGGCATTGCCATATCGGAAGCGATTGAACTGGCTGTGCAACGCGAAGACACCAAATACGCACTTGGGTCAGTGCTCAACCATGTATTGCTGCATCAGACCATCATTGGCCAGGAAGCGATGGAACAGATGAAGATGGCCGATGCATGGCCAGATGTGGTCATCGGGTGCGCTGGCGGTGGCTCCAACTTTGCCGGTATTGCGTTTCCGTTTATCGGGCATGGTTTGCGGGGTGGCCAGAAATCCCGCGCTGTGGCTGTGGAGCCGGCAGCATGTCCATCATTGACGCGTGGAAAATATGCCTACGATTTTGGCGACACCGGCCGCATGACTCCCCTGACCAAGATGCATACACTGGGAAGTCAGTTCACGCCACCCGGCTTTCACTCTGGTGGCTTACGCTACCACGGCATGGCGGGGCTGGTGTCGCACTGCAAGGAGCTGGGCCTGGTGGAGGCGGTGGCGTACAACCAGATCGAATGCTTTGAGGCGGGTGTGCTGTTTGCCCGCAACGAGGGCATCGTTCCCGCACCGGAGGCCAACCACGCAGTTAAGGGTGCCATAGAAGAAGCGCTGCGGTGCAAACGCGAAGGCAAAGCCGAGACCATTCTGTTCTGCCTTTCAGGCCATGGCCACTTTGACATGACTTCATACCAGAAATACTTTGCGGGCGAGCTCACGGACGAAGGCTACAACGAAAGCGACTTGGCTATTTCACTGCAAGGTTTGCCCACAGTTCCAGAGGCCGTCTGATCGCGCCTGGCGCTCCGATGTCGCCAGAGTCCACTGCCATTCCAAGTACCTCAAAAAAAGGGGCTGGAGTTTCGTGGCACGCTCATGTCACTGCAGGCGCTGCAGCAGTTCCAAGGTTGGATAACCGTCGGCCAGCAGGCCCAGGCTGAGTTGGTACCGGCGAACGCCACGCTGCGTGGCCGGGCCCATCATCCCGTCAGGCGTGCCGCTATCAAAGCCCAGTGCGTTCAGCGCCGTCTGCAGCGCCAGCAACTGGCTGTGCGTCAGTGCTTGCAAATCACGCGGCCAGGGTTCCTGCACCGGGGTGCTGCCGGCCAGCCGTTGCGCCAGCAGGCCGACCGCCAGCGCATAGCTGGTCGAATTGTTGTAACGCAGGATCGTGCGGAAATTGGGGCCAAGCAAGAAGGCCGGTCCACGCGCGCCGGCTGGTAGCAGGATTGAGCTGTCGGTCAGTTTTGGTAGCGGCGCGCCGTCTATCGATTGCACGCCCTCGGCCGTCCAGACCGAAGCTGACTGGCGCACATCGGCGTCGGCCTGCGCATAGTTGAACCCCGGTGGCAAGCGCACCTCAAGCCCCCAGGGCTGGCCAGCCTGCCAGCCCGAGCTTGCCAGAAAGTTTGCCGTGGAAGCCATCACATCCGCAACGCTGCCCCAGATGTCGCGCCGACCATCGCCATCGGCATCGACCGCATAGGCCAGAAAATTCGATGGCAGGAACTGCGTCTGACCCATCGCGCCAGCCCACGAACCGATCATCTGCGCGCGGTCGATGTCATGGTTCTGCAGGATCTTTAACGCTGCGAGCAACTGGTCACGCGCCCACGCCTCGCGTCGCCCCTCGAAACCCAGCGTCGCCAAAGCGTCGAT
>JBBQZI010000207.1:0-5498 GCA_038207855.1 Burkholderiales bacterium | reverse complement strand
CTGGCCGACATTGCCGAGCGCGCCGCGCGTGACATGCCGCAGGCCGGCCTGGTGATTGAGCTGGGCCGCTACCTGGTGGGCGAGGCCGGTGTCTACGTGGCGCGGGTAGTTGACCGCAAGCTGTCGCGTGGCGATGTGTTTTTGGTGGTCGATGGCGGTTTGCACCACCATTTGTCGGCATCAGGCAACTTCGGTCAGGTGATTCGCAAAAACTATCCGGTGGCAATTGGCAACAAGATGAACGCGCCAACCGAAGTGGCCTCGGTGGTCGGGCCTTTGTGCACGCCGCTGGACTTGCTGGCCGATCACATGACCTTGCCGATAGCCGATGTGGGTGACTTGGCGGTGGTGTTTCAGTCAGGTGCCTACGGTGCCAGCGCTAGCCCGCAGGGGTTTTTGGGGCATCCACCGTGCGTTGAAGTGCTGGTTTAGGTTCGGCCACTGGCTCTTGTGAAACTGCAACCGCTCGCCTGGTTTTTGCTGGGGCTGGTCTGCCTGGGGAGCGCGGTCACGCTAGCGCTGCATCACCCGGTTGCGCCTATTGCCGCGCTGGTTGGCTTGTGCTGTTGGTGCGTCATAGCGGTCTGGCGGCCGCTGGCCTGGCTGTGGCTGGTGCCAGCCGCGTTGCCATTTTTAAACTTTTCTCCGTGGACCGGCTGGCTGATTTTTGACGAATTTGACCTGCTGCTGCTGGGTACGCTGGCAGCGGGCTACTTGCGCGCTGCATTCCTTCGTCACGGCGAGCGCAGCGCGGCAGTCCATCTATCGCGCGAATGGCCGTGGGGCGTATGGGTTGGCTCGGTGCTGCTGGCCGTGCTGGGTTTGTTGTCCGTGCTGTCACTCTGGCGGGGCGTGCAGGATGCAGGTGGCTGGGCGTTTGACTGGTTTGCTGGTTATGGCAGTCCACTCAATAGTCTGCGTGTCTTCAAGAGCGTGGGCTTTGCCTTGTTTTTTTGGCCGCTGCTGCAGCGTGCCTTTGGTGCGGCACCCGAGCTGGCGGCAAAGCGGCTGGCCCAAGGCGTGGTGGCCGGGCTGGTGGTGTTGCTGCTGGCGGTACTGTGGGAGCGGGTCGCGTTCGTGGGCTTGACGAATTTTTTCGCCAGCTACCGCACCGTGGGTCTGTTTTGGGAAATGCATGTGGGTGGTGCTGCGATCGACAGCTATTTGGCGCTCACAACACCGTTTGTGGTGTGGGCGCTGCTTGTGGCCAAAAAGCCCTTGGCCTGGAGCGCGGCGGCGGTGTTGGCGCTGGCGACCGAATATGCTTGTCTGACGACGTTCTCGCGCGGGGTTTACCTGGCCACAGCCGGGCCGTTGGTCTTGCTGGCGGTGGTGTTGTGGCAGCGTCATCGTCATGTCGGTATTGACTCACCGGTGCCGCGCTGGCGACGCTGGGGTTCAGGGGTGTTGTGGTTGGTACTGGTGCTGGAACTTTGGGCGGTGGCGGTGGGTGGCACGTTCATGACGGCGCGGCTGGCCAAAACGGGGCAAGATCTCGGTGGCCGTCTGGCACACTGGCAAAACGGGCTTGGCTTGCTACACGAGCCCGCTGATTGGTGGCTTGGTAAGGGTCTGGGCCGGCTACCGGCCAACTACGCCGCCGAAGTGCCGGGCGAGGGTTTTTCGGGAAAAGTGCAGTTGCTTAGCGAGACCAGGGACCGCCAGACCCCGCATTTTTTTGTAGTGCTGCAAAGTCCGGAAAACCTGGAAGAACAGGGCGGAACCTATGGCTTGACGCAGCGCGTGAGCCCGTTTTCGGCGGGCCAGCACCGGGTAACGATGCGCGTGCGGGTAAAAGAAAAAGTGGTGCTTGATGTAGCTTTGTGCGAGCGCCATTTGCTCTATGACAGGCGCTGCCAGGAACGGCTGGTGACGTTGTTGCCGAGGGATTCGAACTGGCAAACCCTGGCTTTTAGCCTGCGTGGTTCGTCACTGGCAGCCGATGGTGGCTTGGTGCCGCGCCTGAAAGTGTTTTCAGTAGCGCTGGCCAGCGGTGGCAGTACGTTAGAGGTGGACAGCATCATGCTGCAAGGCCCGAGTGGGCGCCAGCTGCTTGACAACGGCATGTTTGAGCGCGCTTTGGCCGGCTGGATGCCGGCAGCACAATCGTATTTTTTGCCGTGGCACATTGATAACCTGTACCTTGAAGTGCTGATTGAGCGCGGACTCATCACGCTTTTGGCACTGGTGAGTTTGTTGTTGTGGGCTTGGTGGCGCTTGCTGTTTGGACGGGCTCGCGCTCACGCTTTGGCCCCATATCTGGCCGCCTCCATCAGTGGGGTTATGCTGGTGGGGCTGGTCAGCAGTGTGATGGATGTGCCTCGGGTTGCTTTTTTGTTCTTGCTGTTGCTGCTGACGGCTTTCAATTTGCCAAAAGTTGACTGTAAAATTTCTCGACATGGCGTACCTTGATGGTTACTATGCTGACGAAACACCGACAGAAGCTGATTTAATGCCGGTATAACTAAATTGCCCATATTGGGTGAGTCTTTTTGGGAGTGTCAGTTTGGTCAAGATATGGGGTCATTATTTTCATCGACGAACGCTGATGCAGGTTTGTTTTGACCTGCTATTGGTGGTTGTTGCCATGTTGGTCATATTGTTGCCGCAGGTGCCGCAGCCAGCTGACGTGATGATGTCGGTATTGTCAAAGGCGTTGGTGCTGGGCTTTGCCATTTTGGCCATCAACACGGGCCTGGGCTTTTACCAGCGGGTGCACAGCCGCACCGTCGGGCAAATTCATGCGCGGGCAGTGATGGGTTTTTTCCTGTCTATTCCAGTTGCCTTCATGATTTGGCGCGTTTCACACTTCAATGGGGTGGAGGAACATGCTTTGCTGTCTGCCTTGGCAGCAGTGCCCATTCTGATGTTAGTCAACCGGGTGTTTGTGACTAACTCCACGCCGCGCGAAAACATGCGCCACCGGGTGCTGATTTTGGGCACCGGGCGGTCCGCCAAGCTGGTCGGCAAGAGCATGGTCAAATTGGATCCCAACGTGGATTTGGTAGGCTATTTTGCTGGCCCCAATGAAGAGGAAGCAGTGGTGTCAAACTGGGGGCTGCTAACGCCCACTCGGTCTTTGAGCGATATCGTCACGCAGGAAAAAGTCGATGAAGTGGTGGTAGCCGTGTCAGAGCGACGCGGTGGGCGCATGCCCATGCGTGAGCTGCTTGATTGCAAGTTGCAGGGCGTGCGGGTGGTTGATGTGGCGACGCATTTTGAAAAAACGCTGGGTCAAATCCGGCTGGATTCCTTGTCGGCAGGCTGGCTGATTTTTGGTGATGGATTCGGGCATGGCATGGTGCGGGCGGTCGTCAAGCGTATTTTTGATATTGTTTGCGCCACCATTTTGATCATCCTCGCCATGCCAGTCATGTTGGCAACGGCTCTGTTCATCTTGATGGAAAGTGGCGGACCGATCTTTTACATGCAGGAGCGCGTGGGGCTCAATGGGCGGCTGTTCAACGTCATCAAGTTTCGCAGCATGCGCACGGATGCCGAAAAAGATGGCACCCCCCGCTGGGCCAGTGCCACTGATGACCGTGTCACGCGGGTTGGGAGAATCATCCGCAAGCTGCGCATTGATGAACTGCCGCAGCTGTTTGTGGTGCTGGGTGGTGCCATGAGTCTGGTCGGGCCACGCCCGGAGCGGCCGTTCTTTGTCGACAAGTTAACACAAAAGATTCCTTTTTTTGCGGTGCGCCAAAGCGTCAAGCCCGGGGTAACCGGCTGGGCGCAGGTGCGTTACCAGTACGGTGCATCGATTGAAGATGCTGCCGAAAAGCTGCAGTACGACTTGTATTACGTGAAAAACCACAACCTCTTTCTTGATGTCATCATCTTGTTTGAAACTGTTGGCGTGGTGGTGATGCGCAAGGGCGCCCAGTAGCATGTCGCTGGCGGGCTGGAGTCAGGCGCTGGTTGGTTTTGTTTACGCCGTGTTGGCGTTGCGGCTGCTGATGCAAGGCCGCGCGAGTGGTGCCAGGGACTTGGCCCGTGGGTTTGCCTTGGCGGCCATTGTGCTGAGCAGTTTATGGGGTTGGTCCGGTTTGGGTTTTTCGCTAACCGGGCAGTTGCAGTGGCTGCTGTCGCGGCGCGTGCTCGATGTGCTTCGGTATGGTGCCTGGTTTGGCTTCATGTTGGTCTTGTTGCGCCCGGTGCCAGACCTGACTAAGTCGCTTAACAGGCGACATGGCGTGCCTTGGCTGATGCTGGTGGCCATTGGCCTGACCGGGTTGGGGCTGGTTTCGCTTTGGCTGAGCGCGGCAGATGTGAAACTGTCGGAGGATGCCTCGCGAACCAGTTTGCTGGTTTCCATGGCCATGCCGGTGGTTGCCCTGGTGTTGCTGGAACAGGTTTTTCGTAATGCCACCGATGATTCGCGCTGGAACCTCAAGCCTCTGAGTTTGGGTCTGACGGGTGCATTTTTGTTTGACTTGTACCTGTTTTCGCAGGCAGTCATGTTCAACCGCATTGATGCCGACGTGCTCAACATTCGGGGCGCGGTGCACGCGTTGGTGGCACCTTTGCTGATGTTGTCGATGTCGCGCCGCAGCGACTGGGTTTCCAATATCCGTCTGTCGCCCAAGGCCGCGTTTCATTCGGCCACCTTGCTGATTGCTGGCGTTTACCTGATGTTTATGTCGGCCGTTGGCTACTACGTGCGTTATTTTGGTGGCGAATGGGGGCCGGCGTTGCAGGTCGGGCTGGTTTTTTTCACCTTGATTTCCGTCATGGTGCTGGCCATGTCGGGTGCCGTGCGGGCCAGTTTGCGGGTATTTCTGAGCAAGCACTTTTTTCGCTACCGCTACGACTACCGCGAAGAGTGGCTCAAATTCACCCATGCGCTGTCAAGCCAGGATTCGCCACAGGGAACCGGCGAGCAGGTGATTCGAGGATTGGCCGACATGCTGGAAAGCCCCGGGGGCTGTTTGTGGTTGCGTGTCAAGGGCGAGCCAAATTTCAGCCAGGCTGCACGCTGGAACATGCCAGAGGTGCATGCGAGGGAAGATGCCAGCTCATCGATGTGCACCTTCATGACCACCAGCGGCTGGGTTGTTAATCTGGAGGAATACCGCTCATTTGTACGGCGCTATGGGCAGATGACCTTAGCCGTTTGGCTGCAAGAGTTGCCGCATGCCTGGCTGGTGGTGCCGCTGATGGTGGGACCGGACTTGATTGGCTTTGTGGTGCTGGCCAGTGCCCGCACGAACATTGACGTGAACTGGGAAGTCAATGATTTGCTGAAGACCGCCGGCCAGCAGGCTGCCAGTTATCTGGCGCAAATGCAGGCCACCGAGGCCCTGCTGGAGGCGCGAAAGTTTGACGCATTCAACAAAATGTCTGCTTTTGTTGTACATGACTTGAAAAATATCATTACGCAGCTGTCTTTGATGATGAAAAATGCCAAACGTTTGAGTGGTAACCCGGAATTTCAGCAAGACATGCTTCTGACCGTTGAAAACTCATTGGAGCGTATGCGCCAGCTGATGCTGCAA
>JBBQZI010000206.1:0-5513 GCA_038207855.1 Burkholderiales bacterium | reverse complement strand
GACTGTGTTTCCGGCAGCACCAGCGTGACGTTGAGCGGTGGCAAATATGGTTGTGTGATTGGCACCACGGCGCAGGTGTCCTTAGGGCGCTTTATTCCTGATCACTTCTCAATAACACCCGGATCAGTCAGCGCCAGTTGTGTCGCGCATCCGGCGGCCAGTGGTTCCTATTCACCAACTGACTTTACGTATTTTTCGCAACCAGACGGGTTTGCCACGCCCTTTACGTTGACGGCTTTGAATGGCGCGTTAACGCCTGTGCCGACCAAGAATTATGCGGGTGTGTTTGCCAAGATCAGTAATCCAGTTTGGAGCTGGACCAATACCGGCAGCGTCACGGGATTGCGATTTGGAACAAGCTCACCATTACCTGCTGGGGCGATTTTGTCTGCGGCAACGGTCGCGGGGGTTTCAGTTGTGCCCTCTGGCAATTGGGGCAATGGTGCGGTTGCTTTAGCTTCTGTGAAGCATCAAGTGAGTCGCCCCAGCGCGCTGACCGGTGAAACGCCGGTTACTGTGACCGCGTTACCCGTTGATGCCGATGGTGTCACCATGCCTGCGGCAGTTGTCGTGAGCAACAGTTCGACGGCGTTGCGCTATGGCCGGATTCGCTTGCAAAACGCTTATGGCTCTGAACGCCTGGCGTTGCCGGTGCCGCTGAAGTTGGAGTATTACTCAGTGGCGCCTCAAGGTTGGCTACCGAATACGGATGACGCCTGCACCAGCATTGCCGCTGGGAACTTCAGTTTTGCCTTTCCATCGGGTACGTCAGTTAAACCCAACAATCTTGCGGCGTGCGAAACGGCGTTAACGGTGAGTGGGACATCGCCAAACCTGATCTTGAGTTTGAGCGCGCCAGGCAGTAGCAACGCCGGTTGGAGCGATCTGACACTGAACTTAGGAAGTTCAGTATTGGGTGCAACTTCGGCCTGCACTGCAGTTGGTGGTGCAGGTGGGCCAGATGTGCCTGCAATTATGCCCTGGCTCCAATCCCAAAGCGGCACTAATCCTGCCGCCCGCGCCACCTTCGGCATCTACGGTGGTCCCAACTCAAGTTCCCGGGGCATCATCTACCGCCGTGAAAACTATTAGCCGCACAAAATTTTGGATGTTTTAAGGGTCTAGCCTTACTAGTACCTGCGTGCTTAGCTATTAAACTCAGAGCAACAATATACTCATTGGTTAAACGCCCAACAATGACACTCATGCTTCGCCTTGATTCACCTTTACACCAGGAGCTTCGCTAGCCATGCGTTGGCCGTGGCAGCGTTTGGCATCGCAAGACCATTTGGTGCTGTCCTGGTGCGCAGGCGCGTTCAGCTACGTGCGTGCGCGGGCCAACACCAACGGCGTGTTCGAGATCATCCAGATGGGTGTGGAGCGCCAGGGCGGCGAGGCCCGTGATGTTTTTATCAAGCGCTTGCAGAGCCTGGGGTTCAAAGGTGCGCAGGCCATGGTCATGCTGTGCGCCGAGCAATACCAGTTGCTGCAAATTGACACGCCTGCGGTGCCGCCTGAAGAGTTGCGCTCGGCTGCGCGCTACCAAGTTCGCGATATGTTGCAAACCCATGTCGACGATGTGACCATCGATGTGATGAAAGTGGGTGACGAACAGCAAAAAGGCAGCAGTCATTCGTTTGTGGTGGCTGCCACCAATGTGGTGGTTAAAGAAATTTTGGATTTGGCAGCCGAGTTGGACGTGAAGGTAGCGGTCATCGATATTCAGGAAACCGCGCAGCGCAACCTGCAAAGTGCCCTGGCCCGGCGCAATGGCGTGCCTGAGCGGGCCAATGCCGCCTTGAGCGTGCTCGAAGGTCAGCAGGCGGTGCTGACCATCAGCGCTAATGATGAATTGTTTTATACCCGGCGTTTTGATGTGCCAGCGGGCTTTTTGGCCAGCATCTGGGGCAAGGGTGTTGCAACTGCCGTCGATGCTGCGGATGGTTTTACGCCGGTAGAGGAATACGTGCCCGACTACGCTGTGACGGATGATTCCTACAACCCGGGCTATTCGGATGCGCGCTTTGATGCGCCACTGGCACCCAGCAACGCCGCAGCGGATGACGAAAAGGCCCAGCGCATGGTGGTGGAGGTGCAGCGTTCACTCGATGTTTGGGATCGCACCTGGTCAGCCTTGCCGCTCAATGGCCTGCGGGTGTATGCGGGTGAGCGCAGTGCTGAGTTGGCGACCTGGCTGACCCAGCAGTTGGGCCAACCCGTAACAGCGCTGGATGTGTCAACCATATTTGAGGGTTTTGCGACTGCACCTTGGCCCGAGCAAACTGCGTGTCTACCCTTGTTGGGTGTGCTGTTGCGTGATGGGGGCATTTGACCATGGCCCAGCAAGTCAACCTTTGTTTGCCGATTCTGCAAAAGCGCAAGACCAGCTTCACGGCACAAAATCTGGCCTTGGCGCTGCTGGTATTGCTGGTGGTGGGTGGCGCGCTGGCTGCAGCATGGGTCTGGAGTCTGAACAATGCCAATGCCAGCTTGAGTGCTACCTTGGCTTCACAGTCAAAAGAACTCGATGCCTTGCGTGCGGCATCTGAAAGCAGCAAGCTCGGTGATGCGCCGGCACAAGCCGCAGCGGCACAGACGCTGGCGCAGCGCAAAACCGAATTGCTGCAGCGTCAAAAGGTGTTGAGTGCGTTGCAAGAGGGTCTTTTTCAAGTGGGTTACGGTCATTCAGACCGGCTTAAGTTGGTGGCCCAAAGTATCCCGGTCGCGGTTTGGGTGACGCAGATCAAGGCCGATGACCGCTTGCTCGATGTGACCGGCTACACCGTGGAGCCGGCTGCACTGAATGATTGGGTGAGCAAGCTTGCTGTCAGCCCGCTGTTGAAAGGGCAGGCTTTAAGCACGGTGAAAGTCGAAAGTGTTGACCCTGCCAGCGTGCCAATGCCTGGCGCAGCTGCGGTAGTGCAGGGTGCCTTGTCTGCCACCAATCTGCCCGCTTCACGGCCCGCCAGTGCGCCAGCGCGAGCGTTGCCTCCGCTGTGGTCTTTTGGCATGTTAAGCAGCATGGCGGCGCCGGTTACGCCAGCTGCCACGGCTGGAGGCAAACCATGAAGCAGCTGTGGCAAGCCCAGTTGGCGCGCATTGATAGTTTGAGTTTGCGTGAGCGGGTGTTTTTGTTTATATCCATTTTGGTAAGTTGTGCGGCACTGGTCGACACGCTGTGGCTGTCGCCCGCTCAGACGGTACACAAGCAGTTGCAGGTGCGGTTTGAAAAACAAAGCGTTGAACTTCAACGCATGCGCGACATTGTTAAAGCCACGGCCAAGCCTGCCGATGCCAGCATGGGTTTGCAAGCTGAATTGGCGACTATTGCGGCGCAATCTGAGCAAGTCGAACAAGCGGTACGGCAATTGATTCCAGGCGCCGCTGATTCAACGCCGCTGGCGCAAGCCTTGGTGCACCTGCTGCGCAGCCACGCTGGCCTGACGTTGGTGAAAATGACTGCGCTGGCACCTGAAGTGGCTGGCCCTGGCAGCAATACCGGAAGCTTGCCCGCAGGTTTGACTCGCCAGGGTGTGGCGCTGACGGTGGCGGGCTCTTATGCCGACCTGATTCGCTATGTGGCTTCACTTGAGGCTGCCATGCCTTTTGTGCGTTGGGGTGAAATGAATCTGAAACGTGACAAGACTTTGCCAGAGTTGACCCTGAAGCTGTTTTTGCTCGGTGAGGTGGCGCGATGAGTCGAATGCCGCGCTTGTGTATCGTCTTGCTGATGGCCTTGACCTCGTTGGTGTCAATGGCGCAGGAACAAGCCCAAGGGTTGCGTGATCCAACCGTTCCACCCGCTGCCGCTGGCTTGGCGCAGTCTGGCGCTGTAGCGCAACCGGCTACCCTGGAGTCAGGCGGTATTGCTGTCGTGGTACGCCAGGGCAAACCTTATCTTGTGATCGGTACGCGCCTGTATGCCCAGGGTCAAAAATTTGGTCAAACGCGCATTGAGCGCATCACCGAAACCGAAGTCTGGTTGCGTGAAGCAGGTGCATTGCGCAAAGTTTCTGTCTTCAGTGGCATCGAGCGTCGCGCCGCGCTGGCACCCGGCACATCGTCTACCCGTGTTAAACCGTTAGGTCTTACCCCATGACTCGAAAAGTGTTCACCCTTGTTGATTTGCTTGGCCAGAGCGGCAGTCGCATCAAGTTTTCTATGACTGGTTCTCTTCTGGTGCTGGTACTGGGTGCGATCGGTGGGTGTGCCGCTGATCGGCCGCTGCGCACCCCGAGTGTGAGCGAGGCCATTCGCAACGAAGTGCCCATGCCCGATGCCGCCGTCAAGCCGGTGCAAGTGCCAGCACGCATCAGTGACGCGCTGGCCGAGCCTGCGCCGCCGCCTGTTGCCTTGCCGCCCGAACCCAAAATTGACTTGCTGGTGAATAACGCGCAAGCGCGTGAGGTGTTTTTGGCAATGGTTGCTGATACCCGCTACAGCATGCTGATGCACCCGGATGTGGCCGGCACGCTGTCGGTAACCTTGCGCGGCGTGACGGTGACCGAGGCGCTGGAATCGATTCGTGATGTTTATGGCTATGACTTCAAGATCGAAGGCCGGCGCATCATCATTTATGCGCCAACATTGCAGACGCGGATTTTCACCATCAACTACCCGCACGCCACCCGCATTGGCGACAGTGATTTGCGCGTGTCTTCCGGAACCCTGTCCAGCAGCACAACCAGCACCAGCGCCAGTTCAGCTACTAATTCAGGAGCTGCTAGCGCAGGTTCCACGGGGGCTGCAGGCAGTTCTTCTTCACAAAACGACAGCAGCCGGGTGTCAACCAGTTCGCGCACTGACTATTGGGGCGAGTTGACCGATGCGATCAAGGCCATGGTGGGCTCCGGCACCGGGCGCAGTGTTGTCACCAGTCCGCAGGCCGGCATCATGGCGGTGCGCGCCATGCCCGAGGAACTGCGCCAGGTTGATAAATTTTTAAAAGCGGCACAAGTTTCGGTTCAACGCCAGGTCATGCTGGAAGCCAAGATTGTTGAAGTGGAATTGCGCGACGGGTATCAAAGCGGTATTGATTGGTCAGCACTCAAAAATAGCGGTAATTCAACTGGCGCTTTTGGTGTGCTGAGCGGCAATTCCACCAGCAACACGCTAATCAGCGGCGTCCAGTCCAACTTGCCGGGCTTTGCGGCGGGTGCTAGCGCATTGCTGGCAGATGGGGCGGCACTGCCTGTGGCTGGTAGCGGCCTGTATGGTTTGGCGTTTGCCACCGAGGGTTTTCAAGCCGTGTTGGGCTTTTTGGAAACCCGCGGCGATGTGCAAATATTGAGTAGTCCGCGCATTGCCACGCTGAACAACCAAAAGGCCTTGCTCAAGGTTGGCACCGATGAATTTTTTGTCACCAATGTGTCAGGCGGATCTACTCCTGCCACAACCAGCACCACCGGCACCACCAACACCATGCCCACGCTGACGTTGACCCCGTTTTTTTCGGGTATTGCACTGGATGTGACACCGCAGATTGACGATGGCAACACCATCACGCTGCATGT
>JBBQZI010000205.1:0-5524 GCA_038207855.1 Burkholderiales bacterium | reverse complement strand
GCGACATCCAGCACCTTGGCAATGGCCTGCCAGTCAGCCGGAAAATCCGGGTCGGTGACCGTTTCAAGCGCAGTATTGGACTTGTCCAGAAGCTGCTCAATGGCGGGGGCAACGTGTTCGGGGCCGATCTGGTCAAAGTGCGGCAGGTCATCAAAGGAGAGTAGGGGATTGGTCATAGCGTTTAGGTTGCGGCGCGCTCGGCGGCTTCAAGGGTGTTGATCAGCAGCATGGTAATGGTCATCGGGCCAACCCCACCCGGCACGGGGGTGATGTAGCCCGCCACCTGGCGCGCACCTTCAAAGTCGACATCGCCGCACAGCTTGCCTGCATCATTGCGATTCATCCCCACGTCGAGCACCACAGCACCGGGCTTGACCATATCAGCCGTGAGCACGTTGCGCTTGCCGACCGCCGCCACAATCACATCGGCTTGCAGCGTCATGGCTTTCAAATTTGCCGTGGCGCTGTGGCAAATGGTGACGGTGGCATTTTTTTGCAGCAGCATCAGTGCCATCGGCTTACCGACGATATTGGAGCGCCCGATCACCACCGCGTGTTTGCCCTTGAGGTCGTAGTTGATGGATTCGAGCATCTTCATGCAGCCGTAAGGCGTGCACGGCCAAAAGCCCGGCATGCCGGTCATCAGCGCGCCGGCACTGGCCATGTGAAAGCCGTCGACATCCTTGGCCGGTGAAATGGCTTCGATCACCTTGGTGGCATCAATATGCTTGGGCACTGGCAACTGCACCAAAATGCCGTGGATGGCCGGGTCGTGGTTGAGTGCTGCAATGCGCGCGAGCAATTCGGCCTCGGTCATGTCGGCGGCGTATTGCTCCAGTACCGAATGCATACCAATGTCATGGCAGCCCTTGACCTTATTGCGCACATAGACTTGGGATGCCGGGTTTTCTCCGACCAAAATCACGGCCAGACCGGGGGTGATGCCCCGCGCCTTGAGGGCCAGCACCCGGCTGGTGGCCTCAGTGCGAAGCTTTTGCGACAGTGCAACACCGTCAATGAGTTGGGCTGAAGGGGTCAGACTTGTCATATAAATTCCATAAAAAAAGCCCGCTAGTCCAGGTGGGGCGGGCGTAAGTAGCTATTAAGTAAATAGCAAATGAAGAAGTCTGGATTCAAGCCTTGATGGCATTGGGCCCCAGCGCAATTTTCAGCAGGTCGGCCACGGTGTTGGCGCTGAGCTTTTCCATGATATTGGCGCGGTGCGCTTCAACGGTTTTGATGCTGATGCCCAAATCATCGGCAATTTGCTTGTTCAGACGGCCCGCCACAATGCGCTCAAGCACCTGGGATTCGCGCAGCGTCAGCCGGGCCATCAAAGCATCGCGGTTCAGGGCGCTTTGGTAGTCCGCGAAAGACACCTTGGCTTGCTCCAGCATGCGCTCAACCAGCGGTACCAATTGCTCTTCGTTGAAGGGCTTTTGAATGAAATCCATGGCCCCTTTTTTCATGGTGTCGACCGCCATGGGTACATCGCCATGTCCGGTAATGAATGCCAGCGGTAAGGGGGAGTTGCTTTCAATCAAACGGTTTTGCAGTTCCAGTCCGGTCATGCCCGCCATGCGGATGTCAACAATCAAGCAAGCTACTTCGCGTGCGTCATAGCGGCCGAGAAACGACTCAGCCGAGTCGAAGCCACGCACCCGGTAGTCTTTGCCCTCCAGTAACCATTGCAAGGAATCTCGTACGGCTTCGTCATCATCAATGACGTAAACAGTACCTTTTTTGGGTATCAAACTCATGGTCAAACCTGTCATCCTTGTTGTTCCGAGCGCCTCATGGACGCCACCGGCACAGGGTTCTAAATGGGTATCCAGAAGGTAAAGCTGCAGCCGGTAATCTGGTCGCCATTGTAGATGTTCTCAGCTTTCATTCGACCCAGGTGCGACTCGACAATCGAGCGGCACAGGCTCAAACCAATGCCCATGCCCTCGGCTTTGGTGGAATGGAAGGCCTCATACAAACGCGCCATGACCTCCGGTGCAATCCCTTGCCCCGAGTCGATCACCATGAATTCAATCACCGGCTTGTCATCAATTCGGGTCGGTGCCACCCGCAGCTTGACCAGGCGTTGCGCGCTTGGTCGTTGGGCCGTGTCGACGGATTCGGCGGCATTTTTGAGCAGGTTCAGCAATACTTGCTCGATCAGGATCGGGTCAACCAGCACGCTCGGCATGCCGGGTGCGATGTATTGAGTGAGCTTCACATTGCGCCGGCGCAGCTCAATTTCGGCCAACTCCATCGCCTCGGCCACCATGGTGGCGACGCTAGCCATGCTGCGGTTAGGCTCGCTGCGCTTCACAAAGGAACGAATGCGATGAATGATCTGACCGGCCCGGTGCGCCTGGCGGCCGGTTTTTTCAAGCGCTCCCAGAAGTTCTTCTTCGTTGATCTGGTGACCCTTGATGCGCGAAATCATGCCATTGCAATAATTGTTGATGGCGGTCAGCGGCTGGTTGAGTTCATGCGCCACGCTGGAGGCCATCTCACCCATGGTGATCAGACGGCTCGATGTTTGGGCCCGCTCGGCTTGCACTTGCGCCTGTTCTTCGGCTAGGCGACGAGCCGTGATGTCGGTGGCAATCACCATTTGCGCCAGTCGACCATCCACCCAGCTCAGGTAGCGGGTGCGCACCTCCAGCCAACGCCCCAGGCTGCCTAGGTAAATTTCGGCGCTTTCGGCATCCTTGTCCGATAGTGCATCGGTGGGCAGTCCGGCAAACACGTCCACCGTGTCTTGCGTCTCATCGCTGTGGTTTGAGGCCGGTACGCCAGCTTCGGCCACCAGTTGCAGGTGCCCCTGAGTTTGTGTGCCAAACCATAGGCGATACAGCTTGTTGGCAAACAACAACTCGTCGCTGCCAAATGGCGCTACTGAAATTGAGGCATCCAGAGCTTCAAGCACCGCCGTAAAACGCTCATGAGACGCTGCCAGTTGCTCACGCACGCGGTTGGGCTCGGTGATGTCGGTCATGGAGGTCATCCAGCCGGTTTGCACCCCAAACGCATCCACCAGAGGCGACACGTAGATTCGCGCGTCGATGATGGCACCGTCTTTGCGCTTGACCCGGAATTGGATGCCGCTGGGTTGAACGCGCCCGGCCAATTCCTCGGTGAGCCGGGTTTTCAGCGAGTCAAAGTCTTCAGCAGGCCAATAGGGAAAAGGGGCGGTCTGTCCCAGCAGGTCTTCTTCATCCCAACCGGTCATGCCGCAAAAAGCCTTATTGACATAGGTGATGCGGCCCTGCAGGTCCATGGCACGCATACCTGTGAGCATGGAGTTTTCCATGGCCCGACGAAAGGCAGTTTCCTGCACCAGCGCGTCCTGCGCCTGAATACGTGTGCGGGTGTGGCGCCAATTTGCCAGCAGCAGCCAGGCGGTCACGGCGCTGAGCACCATCACCAGCCAGAACAGCGCGCTGCCGATGACCCCCAGTGAGGTGCGATAAGCCTGTCCGCGCAGCGTCAAGCCATTGCCGACAGGTGACACCGGCATTTCATAGGCATTGACCGGGCTGGCCCAGGGCATCAATTGGCGCGTCAGCTTTTTTTCCACCACGGTGGTACCCGCTAGCAACTGGCCCGAGCTGTCATGAAACGAGACGGCATATTTGGCGGTGATTTCAGCAGGCACACCATATCGAAACAGCGCGTCGATTGAATACCCGACCAGTAAGTCGCCTTTGAAATTAGCCTTGTCAATCAGCGGCAAGTGCAGTTGCAACACTGCGGGCTGGTTGGGTTTCGCTGCGGGGGTGGAATAAATCGGCAGCAGAGTTTCGCGGGTGAGCTGGTAGTCGCTGATCGAATCCGGGGACTGAATGACGGCACCGCTGTTTTTCTGCATTCGACCTGGCAGGCTGGCGGTGCTGAAACTGACGCGCACGCGCAATTTTTCGTCAATCCAGGTCAGGCTCAGTACCTCGGGATACAGATTGGCAAAAGCTTCAGCGCGTGCCATGAAGCTGTCATAACTGATTTCGCGGCTTGACACTTCACGGGCAAAGCGCATCAACTGCTCTTGCTGCTCCAACAGTCTCAGTCGCAGCCGCTGCTGTGTGTATTCCACATCGCGATTGATGGCTTCGCGTTCACGCGAAATTTCTTCAAACCGCAAATAGGCAAACGCCGACAGAATGGCCGCCAAAAAAATTAGCACGGCTGCCAGCGGTGCCAGCATGGCAAATCGGTCCTGGCGGTGCGGTGCCTGCTGCGCCCACCAACGTCTCACCCGTGCAACGGGCGAAACCTTTGGCGAGTTGGGTAGTTGAAGGTGCGTTGGCAGCGGCATGCTTAGAAGTGTAGGGGAGATAGCGTTGTGTTTAATTTCATAATGTGAAGTTTAAAAACACAATTTGAAATTTTCGCGAAATACCTATAAAATATTTCAACCCGAAAATTTCCGTTCTCAACTACTATTCCGGGCAATAACACAGGAGACAAATATGTCAGCAATACCCCACGGTGCCCAAGGCGCAGCCGCTATTGACGAGGACCGCCAAGAAACGCGCGAATGGATGGATGCGCTAAGCGCCGTCATCGAAGCCGAAGGCCCGGAGCGCGCCCACTACCTGCTTGAGCAGTTGCTTGAGCATGCGCGCCAAAGCAGCATCGACATGCCTTTTTCGGCCAATACCGGTTACGTCAATACGATCGAGGTTGACCAGGAGGAGCGTTGCCCCGGCAACATCGAAATCGAAGAACGCCTGCGCGCCTACATGCGCTGGAATGCCATGGCGATGGTTGTCAAAGCCAACCGCCACCACCCCGAAGACGGTGGTGACCTCGGTGGCCATATTGGCTCATTTGCCTCGCTGGCCCACATGTTTGGCGCTGGCTTCAACCACTTCTGGCATGCAGAAAACAATGAGCCGGGCACGGAGCACGGTGGCGACTGCCTCTACATCCAGGGCCATGTGGCACCGGGCGTTTATGCCCGTGCTTACATGGAAGGCCGCTTGACAGAAGAGCAATTGCTCAACTTCCGCCAGGAAACCGGTGGCAAGGGCCTGTCGAGCTACCCGCATCCCAAGCTGATGCCCGAGTTCTGGCAGTTCCCCACGGTGTCGATGGGCCTGGGCCCGCTGATGGCGATTTACCAGGCGCGGTTTTTGAAATACCTGCACGCGCGCGGCATTGCCAACACCGAAAACCGCAAGGTCTGGGTGTTCTGTGGCGATGGTGAGATGGACGAGGTTGAATCCTTGGGTGCGATTGGCCTGGCCGCGCGTGAAAAGCTCGACAACCTGGTGTTTGTCATCAACTGCAACCTGCAGCGCCTGGATGGTCCGGTACGCGGCAACGGCAAGATTGTTCAAGAGCTCGAAGGCACTTTTCGTGGCGCCGGCTGGAACGTCATCAAACTGTTGTGGGGCAAAGAATGGGACCCGCTGTTGGCGCGCGACAAAGACGGTGCGCTGCGCAAGGTCATGATGGATACGCTGGACGGCGACTACCAGGCCTTCAAGGCCAACGATGGCGCTTTTGTGCGCAAGAACTTCTTTGG
>JBBQZI010000204.1:0-5607 GCA_038207855.1 Burkholderiales bacterium | reverse complement strand
CAGTTCAGCGATGCCCACACCAGCAACCTGACGCAGGCGATTTGCGCGCATTACCTCACGCTCAACCGGCTGGGCGAGACGCTGGCCGTGGTGCGCAAAACCTACGCCGAGCGCGCCCGTGTCATGGCGCAGTGTTTGACGCGTGAACTGGGCGATGCCATTACCTTCAATGCACCGCAAGGTGGCATGTTCTTCTGGGCCAAACTGACCGGTGCCAATGGCAGCAGCGCCAGTGCCCCGGAGTTTGCCAAACGCGCCATCGAGCATGGCGTCGCCTTTGTGCCGGGTGCGCCGTTCTTTGCGCATGACCCGGATTTGGCGACGCTGCGCTTGAGCTTTGCCACGGCCGATGTGGCGAAAATCGCAGAAGGTATTGGGCGGCTCAAGCAGGCGCTGTAATTCTTATAACAAAATGACCGTTAGCCCTTACTGAATAAGCGCAGCAAGCTATAAAAAAGTAAGCAATTCAGGCACCTCGGCAAACAGTTGCTCGGGCGTGATGGTCAGTGCCACGCTGGCCAATATCACGTTTTCGCCCTTGTTAAATGGGTGCAGCACCCACAGACCATCGGCACCGAGCCGGTACACCTCGGCGATGCGCTCGTCGATGTCAACCAGCATGTACTCCTGCAGGCTGGGCAACTGACGGTAGCGGGTAAATTTCATGCCGCGGTCATAAGCCATGGTGCTGCGCGAAAGCACCTCGACAATCAGCTTGGGCTCGGTTTTGACCAGTGGGCTGTCCGCATCGTTTTCACTGCAAGTGACCAGCACATCGGGGTAAAAATAGCTTTTGGCAGCCGCCACAAACAGCCGCATGTCAGCCATGTAAGTGCGGCACGGGCTGCCGCTTAAATGCTGGCGCAACGCCATGTATACGTTGCCAGAAACCATCACGTGCCGGTCTTCGGCCCCGGCCGTGGAAAACACCTCACCGTCGACAAACTCGTGGCGCTCAATTTGTTCGGCCTCCCAGGCCAAGTAGTCGCTGCCGGAAAAAGTGGGCTTGTGTGCGGCTTGTGCCATGCGGGGCTCCGGTGGTGTGCGTCAAAGGTGCTGCATTATGAATGCCATGTCGTCGGTTGCGTTAGCCTGCCTTTGACCGTCGCATGCACCCGCTTGACGGTAGATGGCTGACGAACGGGGTGGTTTCACTTTATCCGGCTGGCCCATCCACATGCATCTGCAACCACCATTCCAGCAGTGCCAGGTGCCACAGCTTGCTGCCGTTGATGCGGGTGAAATGTTCGGGCGCTTCCGGGGCGGCCAGTAGTTTCTCAACGTAATCGCGCTGGTACAAACCACGTTTCAAGCAGGCCTCTGACATCAAAATGGAACGCATCAGTTCAAGAAACGGCCCGCGCACATATTTGAGGGCAGGCACCGGAAAGTAGGCTTTGGGCCGGTCAATCACCGCGTCTGGCACCAGCCCGCGTGAAATCGCCTTGAGCGGGAACTTGCCCTCTTCTTTGAGTTTCAGTGAGGGCGGCATTTTGGCGGCCAGTTCCACCAGCGGGTGATCCAGAAACGGTGTGCGCACCTCCAACCCAAAGGCCATCGGCATGTTGTCCACGCGCTTGACCGGGTCGTCAACGATCAGTGTGGTGGCATCAAAGCGCCAGACCTGGTCGAGAAATTCATCGGCACCGGGCTTGGACAATTCGGCGGCCACCAGCTCGGAAGTCACGTCACCGACTTGAAAAGCGGGGGTGATCATCTGCTGGTACTCGGCATGTTCACGGTCGAAGTAATGTTGGCTGAAGCGCGCCAGCGGCGTGCCTGGCGTGCTGTCCATTTTGGGATACCAGAAATAGCCGCCAAACACTTCGTCGGCACCCTGGCCGCTCATCACCACCTTGACTTCTTTGGACACCTTTTCACTCAGTAGGTAAAACGCGATGACGTCGTGGCTGACCATCGGCTCGGTCATTTGCGCTACCGCCTCGGGCAGGCGTGTCAGCACCTCGCTGTTGGGAATGCTGAACTTGTGGTGGCGCGTGTGAAAGTGCGCGGCGACAGCATCTGAAAACTCAAACTCGTCTGCTTTTTCGGCACCGCCACCAAGGTCTTCAAAGCCGATCGAAAAGGTGCGCAAATCCGGCACATGGTCAGCCAGCAAGGCGACCAGCAAGCTCGAATCAAGCCCGCCTGAGAGCAGCACACCGACCGGCACGTCAGCCGCCAGCAGGCGGCGCTCGACCGCTTGGGCCAGGTAAGTGCGGGTCTCGGCCAGCCATTGGGCTTCGGTTAGTTCTTGCGCTGGGCGAGTCGCATCCAGCGTCCAGTAGACCTGCTGCGTGACCGTGCCATCAGGGTCGATCGTCATGGTGGTGGCCGGCGGCAGCTTGCGCACCCCTTGCAGAATAGTCCGCGGTGCTGGCACCACGGTGTGCAGGGTGAAATGGTGGTGCAGCGCCACCGGGTCGATCGCCGTGTTGACGCCGCCGCCCGCAATCAAGGCCGGCAGGCTGGAGGCAAAGCGCAGGCGCTGGCAGTCCTGGTTTAAATACAGTGGCTTGATGCCAAAGCGGTCGCGCGCCAGAAACAACTGGCCGCTGCGCTGGTCCCAGATGACAAAGGCAAACATGCCGATGAAGCGCGTGACGCACAGCTCGCCCCAGGCGTGATAGGCCTTCAGGATGACCTCGCTGTCGCCGTCCGAAAAAAATGTGTAGCCCAGGCTCAGCAACTCGGCGCGCAACTCGCGGTAGTTGTAAATGGTGCCGTTGAACACCAGCGCCAATTGCAGTTTGGCGTCAACCATCGGCTGGTTGGCGTGGCTCGATAAATCAATGATCGACAGGCGGCGGTGGCCAAAGGCCAGCGGGCCGTCGCTGTAGCTGCCGGCATGATCCGGGCCGCGCCGGGCCAGTTGGTCCGACATCCGGGTAATGGCCCCCATGTCAGGCGCTTTGCCATCAAAGCGCAATTCGCCGCAAATGCCGCACATCAGCGCAACTCCTTCTCAATAGGTTGAGCGGGCACCACGATGACCGGCGCAAAACCGCCGCCCTGGGTGCGAAAGTTGGTGGTTTGCCCGGCGTACATGCGGGCGGCCAGCAGTTGCACTTGGCCAGCATAGGTGTAGGCGCGAATGTCAAATTTCAAATCAGTCAGCACGCCATCGACCTCGACCATGCGGGCACTCGGCGGCACCAGGGCTTGCGCGACAAAGTCACCTTGCAAAATGTCAGCCCAAACGCGGCGCGTGAGTTTGTCACCGCGGTAGGCGGCTTTGGCACCGTAGCCCGCAACCGGTTTGAAAAACAACTGGCGGCGCTGCGCCCACAGCTCGTCGGCACGCTCCTGCGTGACCAGGCGCGTGCTGGGCACGCCATGCGCCAGCAGCTTGCGGTCAGCCGCCGGCGCGCCCCAGGCCAGCAACAATTCGTCGTTGCTCAGTGCAATCAGGTTGCGCTTGTCGGCAAACAGGGCGTGCACGCGCGGGTGCGGTGTCACGACCACCGCGCCGGCTTCATAGGCTTGTTTCAAGGCCAGATTCGCCGGCTCGGTCAGGTAAAAATCGGTCAAACGGTTGTAGACCATGTCGATCGGCACACCCTGGTGTAATAGCTTGCCACCTTGCCAATGCAACTCGGTCGGATCGGCAATCACCGCGGTTATGCCGTGCTCGGTAAACAACTGGCGAAATAACTCAAATTCGGGGGCCAGGTATTGCGCATCTGGCGCGTCGTCGACGATGGCCACGGTTTTCCAGACCGCTTCACCGTGCTGCAAGCGCCATTCGGCACCAAACATCTCAAACAAGCTGAGTTTGAGCGTGTCGCGCCGGGCATCGGGTGGAAAAGCCCAGTCCAGCTCGGCGCAACAAGCCTCTTGTGCCCGCGCCAAAGCCACGTTGAGCAAGATGCCACCCGCGTTGGTGTTGATTTCGATGAGTTGTGGCCCGCTGGCGCTTAAATGAAAGTCATAGCCCATGCAGGCACCCAGTGGACCAAAAGCCGTTTGGGCAATCGGTGCCGCGCGTGACAAGGCTTGTACCTGGTAGCCGGGCAAGGCGGCCACCCGTTCAATCGCGGCAATGGTGTCGGCGATCTGGCGTTGCACGCCATCCGAGATAAAAACCACGCTGGAGGAAAATAAATTTGGCCGGGTTTGTGTGATGTTGGCCATCATGCCCTTGAGGCTGGGGTCGCTTTCGAGCTGCTCACGCAGGCGATCGACATTCAGGGTGCGGCAAAAGCAGCCGGCGTTCAGGGCCTCGGCAGAAGAGGCGTCCAAGTCGGGCGCGGGAAGGTTGGCAATGGTCATGGGGAGATTTTGCCCCAGTCAGCCGGGGCGCACCTTGGCCCGATTGAATTCCCCAGGCCACCGAGTCGATCGGGTTCAGCGGGCTGCCACCGTGCGGGTGTGGTGCGGCGCTTTTTTGTTTTGGATGTTGTCATGGTGATGCCCTTGCTTTAGAGGGAAAAAAGCCTCTAGCCCATGTCCAATAAGCGCTGATAGTTATTAAATAAATAGTAATTATTGACCACACCCGACACCGCTTCGCAGCGTGCATTGCAGCGCATAAGCGGGCGACTCCAGTTGCAGCGTGACGTGGCTGATTTCAAACTGCTGGTGCAGCGCGTGTTCGGCCTCACGCAGCACGGCACTGGTGTCGGCGGTCTGATCGTTCAATACGACATGCGCCGTCAGCGCAATATCTGACGTGCCCATGGCCCAGACGTGCAAGTCGTGTACAGCGCACACGCCAGGCAGCGCCAGCAGCGTGGCGCGCACCGTTGCCAAGTCGACGCCTGCGGGCACACCGTCAAACAGCAGGTGCAGCGATTGTTTGAACAAATCCCAGGTGCCGACCACAATCACCACGGCAATCAACAGGCTCATGACCGGGTCAATCCAGCCCCAGCCTTGCCACAAGTACAGCGCGCCGCCAATCACCACCGCCAGCGACACCAGTGCGTCTGCCGCCATGTGCAAAAAAGCGCCACGAATGTTCAAGTCGTTCTTGCTGCCGCGCATGAACATCAGTGCCGTGGCGGTGTTGATGACGATGCCGACACCGGCTACCGCCATGATGGTCCAGCCCTCGGTCGGCTCTGGCGAGCGCAGCCGACCGGCGGCCTCCCAGCCGAGTGAACCCATGGCGACCAGCAGCAGCAGGGCGTTCAGAAAAGCCGCCAGGATGGAGGCGCGCTTGAAGCCATAGGTGTGCTTGGCATCTGGGTGCAGCTTGCCGGCCAGCACGCCACCCCAAGCCAGCACCAGCCCGGCCACATCGCTCAGGTTGTGACCGGCATCGGCCAACAACGCCAACGAGTTGATTTTCCAGCCGTAAAAACCCTCAATGGCAACGAAGGCAATGTTGAGGGCGATGCCAATGGCAAACGCCTGGTTGAATTGGGCCGGAGTGTGGGAATGGCCATGACTGTGCCCGTGTCCGTGGTCGTGTTCTGCACCCATGCCTACACCACCGCGCCAAACAGTTTTCCAACGCCGGCGGTCATCAGCATGGCCAATACGCCCCAAAAAGTGACCCGCCACATACCTTTGAGAATGGGGGCACCACCGGTGTAGGAGGCCAGCGCACCCAGCCCCATCAAAAACAGCAACGAGGCCAGGCCAACGGCCCAGGCCAGCTTG
>JBBQZI010000203.1:0-5609 GCA_038207855.1 Burkholderiales bacterium | reverse complement strand
TGCACCAACGCATGGTAAATACCCCAAACCGTGCCAAACAAGCCCACGTAAGGCGCAGCCGAACCGGCCGAGGCCAGCACCGTCAAGCCGTATTCGGCTCGCGCGGCCTCCAGGTCAACTTGGTTGCTCAAGGTCCGGGTGACATATTCACCCATGCCACCGGCCACGGCCAGACTGTCGTGGTGGCTGTCGGCCAGCGCGTCCAGCGAGGTTTGCACCAGCATGGCAAAGGCGTTGTCAGCGGGCTGATTGCCCAGCGCCGCACGCGCGGCCGCCAGCGATGGGGCTTGCCAGAATTTCTTGAGGAAGGCATCGGCACGGCGCTGCGCCAAGGTGTTGGCGAGCGCGCGCGTCAGGATCAAATACCAGCTGGCCACCGACAGCAGCAGCAGGACGCCCAGCACGATCCTCCCCATGCCATCGGTCTGCGTCAAAAAATGGGCAAAACCTAGGCCCTCAATAGCGGCGTGTTCCATGAATTCAGTTTCCTTGAATAACAAAATTAAACGGTTGTAGCGCCACGGCGCGCACCGGCTGACCGTTGCGGGTAGCGGGCGTACAGCGCCAGCTGCGCACGGCCGACAGGGCAGCCTCATCCAGGCGGGCATAGCCGCTGGAGCTTTGAACTTTGGCGCTGGTTACATGGCCGGCTTCATCGAGCTCGACCCGCAACAGCACCACCCCAGCCTCACCCATGCGTCGTGAAATGGCCGGATAACCGGGCGCCGAGCGCTGCGGGCAAGCGACGGATAGTTCTGCCGTCAAGGTCACCGGGCCTACTGGTAGTGGCGCGGGTTGCGGTGGCGCCGGAACTGCCACGATCGGCTGCAGTTGTGGCGCCGTTTGGGGCAGTGGCGGTGCCAGATAGTCGGTCGGTGCCTGCACGGAATTTTGCGCGACCAACTGCGCTGGCTGGGGTTTTTCGATCGGGCGCGGCTTGGATTGCGGCACCGGCGGACGTTTGGGCTCTTCCACTTTGGGTGCTGGCGGCGCGATGAAATTGACAAACAGCGTGGCCGCTTCAACCGGCGACGGGATCAGCCGGACGCTCCACAGGCCATAGAGCGCAGCGGCATGCAGCGCCAGCACCAGCAGCAGTCCGGCGAGGCGTTCAAACGGTACACGTCTTGGCATATCAGGCTGGCGCATTCAGGCAGTCAAAGTGCGAAAGTATCGCGCAGCCCGCTTGATGAATTGGCAAAAGCTGCGGCATTGGCAAACAACGGCTATCACGCCCCGGCTAACCGATGCCCGATGCGGGGTGCCGACATGCCCGCCACCATCTTCAGGCCACGCAGCGCCTGGCTGCTGAAGCGGGCTTTTTGTGGCTTGCGGCCCTGCAAAAAATCAAGCTCACGCATGCTGCCAAACACGCGCGAGACGGTCTCGGGCGCAGCATCAACGATGTCGCTCAGGTCCGCCAAATGCGGCACGGCACATTCGGCTACGCTGGTGTTCGTGCTGCCAAAACCAGCGCCAGCATCGCCGGCCGTGGGTTCAGAGGCAAACATCAGCAGCAGTGCCTTGATGCGCTGCGCCACCGGGCCGGTGCGCAGCGTGACGACTTCACGGCAGCGCTGGTGGGCCACCACCACGGTTTCCATCAGCAGTTGCATCATGGGGACACCGGTCGCGTCCACGGCAATCAGCTTGGTGGCAATCAGGGCGCGCAAGCGCAGGCTGTCATGGGTGCCGGCCCACTGCTCAACGCCAATCACGTCACCGGGCAGCGCCAGTCGGACAAACCGGCAGGCCTCACCTTGGGCTGCGCTGTCAATGCGCAGCGCACCGCTCTGCACACGCCAGAGCTGTTTGGCATCGGGCGCAGTCAGGGTCTCACGCGGGCTGAGTTGGCGCGTGGTGTTGGCAGTGGTGGTGTTAGCGGTGGCTTCGTGGTTCATGATGGCTCCCGAAAATACAGTAACTGCGCAGCGGCTTAGACCTCCGTCATTCCAGCGACGACGGGAATGACAATCAAGAGCAAGCGCAAGCGCAGCAGAAAAATATATACAAAATAGGCCTCTAGACCTTATGAAATAAGCGCAAGCAGCTATTTATTAGATAGCTGTTTGCGCGTTATTTCGCAAGCAGAGTGGCTTAAAACTTGACGTTCAACCCCGCATAAATCGAGCGGCCCATACCGGCTACGGCGGTGCCGTATTGCGGATAGTTGGGCAACGCCGGATTGGTCATGGTGGTGCCTTGGCCAGTGTACGCACCGCCGGTGGGCAGGTAGTAGAACTTGTTGAACAGGTTCTCAACCCCAAAGTCGACCCGTACTTGCTTCCAGCTGTAGCTGGCGCGCGCGTTCACCAAGCTGTAGCCGGGTGTTTTGATCTCGTTGCGCATGCTTGACACGGTGTCTTTGGCACTCACCAGCAGCAACTCCAGACTGTTGTTCCAGCCGCCAGCCTTTTGTGTCACCGTGATCTTGGCATTGAGCGGCATGATGTTGTACAGGCCGTCGCCGGTGTCACGGTTGCTGCCATTGGTGTAGTTCAGCAAGCCTTTGAGCCCAAATTCACCCCAGGCCGTGCTGGCCAATGGCATGTGACCAGACAGGTCGACACCATACAAACGCGCGGACTGGTTGACGTAGCGCAGCACGCTGAACTTGTTAGTGACGAGTGTGGTGGCGGGTGCGTTGGTGGTGGCATTCCACTGCTGGGCATCAATGAAATCGGTCACTTCGGTGTAATACGGCGTGGCCGCAAAACCCCAGCTTTTGTCAGCGGCATGCCAATCAAAGGTAGCCGACAAGGTGTTGGCTTTTTCTGGCTTGAGGGCCAAGTTGCCCACATAGCCGTTGCCGTCACTGACAAAGTTGTTCATCAGCGCAGCCATTTGCCAGGTCGACCAGGGGAAGCGCTCATACACGTTGGGTGAGCGTTCTTTGTGGGCAAAGCCAAACTCGATGTCGTAGCTGGGCGTGGCGGTGTAACGCGCCATCGCCGTCAGGTCAACGTTGTTGTCGGTGCTGGCGTGGCTTTGGGCATTGAAGGCATCGGCATCACGTTTTTGCAAGCCCATGGCGGTCGCGGCCATGTTGTAGCCACTGGCTTGACCCGCGTCCATTTTGACTTGTTCAACCCGCGCGCCCAGCAGCGTCATCCATTGGGCGCTCTTGGTAGCCTCCCACTCGGCATAGACCGCAGTGCGGTCACGGCTGCCGTCCTGGATATTCCAGAAAACGCCGGGCATCATGCCGCCACCCGAGGGTGTCCAATAATCATTGTTGTGGTACTTTTGCAACTCTGCGCCAACACGCAACAGGTCTTGCGCGCCCAGCTGAACGTCTGCCTTGACGCTCAGGCCATCGGTTTTGCCCTCAGTAACCATTGGCATGCCAGAGGCGCAGACAGCCGTACCGGCCGGACTGCAGGCATACCCCACGGTAGAGGTCGCACCGCCCGAACCCGTCACCACACCGGCCACGGTAGAGCCACCGTACCAGTAGCGCTTGTCAGCGCCAAAGTCCATGAAGTGGTCTACCGTCTCATGGTAGGCACGGGCTTCCAGCGAGCCCCAGTCAAACTCACCGAGGTAGCGCAGGTTCACGCTTTTGGCCGTGTTATTAAGCATGTCCATGCGCTGGGCCGGATAGAGCTGAAACGGCATGTCCTGATAGCCGAACTTGGCTTCAAACAGGTTTTTGTCTTTGCGAAACGCCAGTCCCAACTGGTGGTTGCGGGTCTCATAAGCGGTCGAACCCACTTCGTCTTTCGCCAATTCATGCCCTTGGCGGCCGGTGAAGGTATAGGTTTTGAAGTCGGCACCCGCCGTGTAGTTATCGGCTTTGCTCATCGAGCCCTGGTAGCTGATGTTGAAAGCCTCGGTGGCGTAAGTGGCCGAGACATTGGCACCTGTAGCCTTGTTGTTGCTGCGGTAGAAGGTGCCCACTTCGCCCTTGATCAGGCTGCCCTGGCCCGGTGCGGCAAATTCGGGCGCGCGGCTGTCGACCGTGATGGAGCCGCCAATGGAGTCGCCACCGGCGCTCACCGGGGTGATGCCGGCATAAACCTTGATTTGGCCGACGTTACTGGGGTCAATGTAAGACAACGCCGGATTCATGTGATTCGGGCAGGAGGCAATCAGGTCCATGCCATCAACCTTGATGCGCAAACGATCATCGGCCAGGCCGTGGATAGCAGGCAGGCTTGACACGCCGCCGGCACCATACAGGCTCACACCGGGTACGTCGCTCAACAAGCTGGCGGTGTCGCTGGTGGCGCTGCTCATGGCCTTGATGGTTGGTGCTGCCACCGCGTTGGGCTGGCCCACTTCCGGGTTGGCCTGAATGATCAGCGCCGGCAGCGTGGTGCTGGCTTGCTGGGCTGCGGCCTGGCTGCATAAAACGGAGAGTACCGGCAAAGCCAGTGCCATGGTCAACGAGAGTTTGTTAAGTTTAAAGTGGGACATGAGGGGTAAATTTGTTGGTCTAAATGATGGCTTGAACACACGGGAGCAAGATCATGGGTGGCCCGCACGCAGGTGGCCTCAACACAACAAATCGGGCAAAGAAAAGCGCCTGCCAAACCGCTATCTCCGACTGTCCGCCTTCAACCTGGAAGAGATGAAGTAACAAGCTTGGCGGGGGAGCAACACGGTCTGCAACGTGCAGGCAAAACGGGCAATGATCAAAAACGGTGGCAGATGCGGGCGTATTCGGGGCATCTGGCGGGGCCGGTGTGTCAGGCAGTGCCATCCAGCGCGGCCCGGTGGTGGAACACACTTCCATCAAACTGTTGCGATCACCGTTGGCCCAGCTCAGGGCGTGCGATACGGTGGGTGCCAGCGCGCCAAACCAGGCCAACAGCAAAGCCAGCCACAGCGCCCAACGGCGGCGTGGCGTGGCGATGCAAGCGATTGACCGTGCGAGGCGCATGAGGCGAATAAGCTAAACCGATTACTTGCTGGCAGCCGGCTGGGGCATGGCCATGGTGCCGTGCATGGCGTGGTCCATGGCAGCGCCTTTGCCAGCGGGCGGGGTCATTGAAACCGGCACCTTCACCTCGACCTTGCTCTCGACACCTTTGGCATCCTTGAACAAGAGCGTCAGCGGCACGGTGCTGTCTTTGTCGATGGTTTGCTTCAAGTCCATCAGCATGACGTGGTAGCTGCCTGGCTTGAGCTCAACCGCCTTGCCTGCGGGCAAATCCAGGCCGCCTTTGACCTCGTTCATTTTCATCACGCCATCTTTCATGGTCATCTCATGCACTTGCGCTACGCCAGCGACCGGGGTCGAGGCACCAACCAGCTTGGTGGCGTCTTTGGCGGTCAGTGTCATGAAGGCACCGGTGGCCATTTGGCCCTTGACCGTGCCACGCGCCCAGGCGTTTTGCACGTCTACCTGAGCGCTGGCGCTCAACGATGCCGCAGCCAGGGCGACAACAGTCAGCAGTGATTTCAAATTCATGGGTGTTCCTTTGGAGGTTAGAAAATGGCAGCGTGTGCCGGGTTACGAAAAGCTGTCTAGGGGAATCAGATCGGGCTGACGTGCCAGCCTGTCAGACCGACGAACCGATTGATTGATTACTGATCAAATCATGCTGCAAGCCGCATAAAATATGCGCGAACAGCTACAAATTTGATAGTTAAAGTGAAGTTGG
>JBBQZI010000202.1:0-5643 GCA_038207855.1 Burkholderiales bacterium | reverse complement strand
CCGATCGGGCTGGCCGTCAGCACACAGGCTTCATCGAGCGTGGCCACCAGCAGCGCATGCAGGCTCTGGCTGTCGGCCGATGCCATCAAACGCAGGCGCGCCAGTTGCAGGTTTTCACGCACTTTGCGCTCGGTGATGTCCATGAAAGTGCCCACCGCGCCGGTGACAAGGTCCCCGGCGCGAATCGCTTTGCCCGAGGTCTGCACCCAGATCGGCGAATGATCGGGGCTGCTGCTAAAACGTAATTCCAGCACGTAAGGCACGCCCTCGTTCACACAGCGCCAGAAAGCTTGTTCCACGCTTGGCCGGTCCTCGGGCAGGTAACAGGCCAGACTGAAGGCGATGAGTTCTTTGGAGACCGGCACCAACCCCTCGGGCGCCAGTCCATGCATGAGATAGGTCTCGTGCGTCCATGTCAAGCTTTGCTGGTCGACATCCCACTGCCAGCCGCCAATCTTGCCCATCTGCTGCGTGACAGTCAGCAGCGACTGGCTTTGCGTCAATTCAGTTTCGCGCTGACCCAACACAACCAGCAAGCCATTGAAGCTGGCAATCAGGTCGCCAATCTCGTTCTGGCTGGTGATCGGCAGCGGCAGCGGCAGCGGCAGCGGCAGCGGCTGCGGCAGCGGCAGCGGCAGCGGCTGCGGCAGCGGCAGCGGCGCCGATTTGGTAGCCGTCAGGCTGGACAACTTCTGGATCGTGTCAAGCATGGGCGCCAACTGGCGGCGCAGCATCCACCAGGTCAGCAAACCCGCCAACACGGTCAGCAACAGCGTTGCCAGCAACACCCGTTGCTGCAAGGCGCGAATTGGGGCAAAAGCTTCCTCGGTGGGCACCACGGAGGCCACGGACCACCCCGCGGCCGCAATCCCCTTGGCCGCGTTCAGCACTTCCACGCCCTTGGGATTGACCAAAATGCCATAACCTTCGTAACCACCAATAAATCGGTCTATCGCCGGGTTGATGCCGGGGGCGGGCAGTTGCTCCATGATGCGGCGTTTGTCTGTGGCCGTGACGACCAGCCGGTACTGGGGCGCAATCAGCAGATAACCACCGGTCTTGCCCAAGGGATGGTCGGTGATGTTGTCCAGAAAATTGTGCGACGCCAGACTCGTCACACCGGACAGAACGCCGATCACCCGGCCAGCGGGGTCGCGAATGGGTGCCGCCATGGCGAAGACAGGACTGGTAGTGCCCCGGCCAATGACCGGTTTGCCGACCGATGCCTGGCCGTCCCTGATGGCGCGTTGCACGTAATCGCGGTCGCTCAGGTTGATACCAATCCGTTCAGGAAGCGGCGACACGGCCGCCACCGTGATGCCATCAAGTCGCGTGACAAAAGTGCCACCATTAAAATTGCCTTGAAACACAGGGTGATTTTCCAGAGACAACTGCAGCGCTGGCGGGTTGTCCAGCAAAGCCGGGCTGATCTCTTGCGCGATGGATTTCAGAGCCGCAAAGCGGTCTAGCATTTCCTGTTCGACCAGCGCTGCAACCAAGGTGGTGACCGAGTATTGCTGTTCACCCAATTGGGCCTGCATGTCCTGGCGCAGTTCCCGGCTGGCATACAGAGATAGCGCCCAGATGCTCAACACAAAAACGCCCAGCGTAAAGAGCGTGATGCGGTTTTTGAGCGAGTGGTGCCGGAACGAACGGGCGCTCATCAGTGTCCCCCACCATGTACCAGGCTTCAGTCCTTGCAGCTCCATACCGGGCCATTTGAAATAAAGTGGATCATGGTTTTTTTTGACCTTTCCCCCCTAGTCTAGCCAATGTATCACGGAAGTTCAACCGTCTGGGTCCAAATATCCACCGCAAAACGGACCTCACAAAACACGCACTCCCTCAGCCGTCAGTCTGATATCCCAAGAATTTTCGCCGCCGTCGCCACAGCCCTTGCGGGCGCATTCGTCGCAGCCCATTGCAAATTCACCCAACAGTGCGTTGATCGTCGGGGTAGTTGGGCGGTGATTGGTTTACCATAACCCAGTCCGGCTCAGGCTCCACACGCGTGCCTGTCTCCTGCGCAGCGAAGTCATCCCACAGCGGTGGCCTGCGTTTTGCGTTGGGTGGTGTGGCGGTGCAATCGATACGATAGGGCGTTATGTCCGTACCTACGTCACATCCAATCGCGTGATCATATTTGGTCTGCCGGCCGTTATGCCCATTGGAGAAGCCATCCAGCCAGCGTTTGGAGCCGAATCACTGGATTACGGATTGAGCAAGTGCTCAATAAGCCCTTGTGACACGAAATTTTTAAAATCCCGATCCAGTGTCGATAAACGCATGCCACCGGCTATGGCAAAGGCGGCCAGGTAGGCATCCATCCACACTTTGGGTGATGCGCTGTCAACGCTTGCCAAGGTGTGCCACAGCGCTACGACACCCGGTGGCTCGGCAGCAAATCACCGGCAAACCAGCGTCCCCGATCAGCACCCTGGCATTGGGCGAGCCCGGTCTGAACGGCCGCTGGCAAGCTCAAAGTCAGTTGCATAGCAAGACCCATGGCCCGGCTGGGTATGATTCGTCTCTGTTCGCGCACCCTGCCCCCATGTCTGCCCCATCCCCCACCAACGGTCTGAACCTCGCCCAGCAAGAAGCGGTCAACTTCCTGCACGGCCCGTGCCTGGTGCTGGCCGGGGCTGGCTCGGGTAAAACCCGGGTCATTACGCACAAGATTGGCCGCTTGATTCAGTCCGGTGTGCCAGCCAAAGGCATTTTTGCCATCACCTTCACCAACAAGGCCGCCACCGAGATGCGCGAACGCGCCCGTGGGCTGATCGGCCGGGCCGCCAAAGACGCGGTGATCTGCACCTTTCACGCCCTAGGCGTGCGCTTACTGCGGGAAGACGGCGCAGCGCTTGGCCTGAAATCGCAATTTTCGATTTTGGACAGCGACGACGTGACCAGCATTCTCAAAGATGCTGGCGGCAGCGTCGATGCGGCCACCGCACGCCAGTGGCAATGGATCATCAGTCTGTGGAAAAACCAGGGCCTGAACGCCGAGCGTGCGCTGCTGGCGGCCAGCACCGACAACGAGCGCATCGTGGCCCGCGTCATGGCGCACTACGAAGAACGGCTGACGGCCTACCAGAGCGTCGACTTTGACGACCTGATTGGCCTGCCGCTCAAATTGCTACAAAATCACGAGCAGGTCAGGCAGAAGTGGCAAGGGCTGGTGGGGCATATTCTTGTTGATGAGTACCAGGACACCAACGCCACGCAGTATGAAATGCTGAAGTTGCTGGTGGGCGGACGCGACCCGGCGCAGGCGCGCTTTACTGCCGTGGGTGACGACGACCAGTCGATTTACGGCTGGCGCGGTGCCACGCTGGACAACCTGAAAAAGTTACCGATCGATTTCCCCAACCTCAAAGTCATCAAGCTGGAGCAAAACTACCGCTCCACCAGTGCCATCTTGCGCGCCGCCAACAACGTGATCGGCCCGAATCCGAAGCTGTTTCCTAAAAACCTGTGGAGCGATCTGGGCGAAGGCGAGCCGGTGCGGGTAGTCGATGCCGACACTGAAGAGCACGAGGCCGAGCGCACCGTGGCGCGCATCCAGAGCCTGCGTATCAACGGGCTGAATCAGGCCGGGCCGCAGTTCAAGGAATTTCGCGACTTTGCCGTGCTGTACCGCGCCAACCACCAGGCCAAAACCTTTGAGAAGGCGCTGCGCAAAGCGGCCATTCCATACAAGGTGTCGGGCGGCACGAGTTTTTTTGACCGGGCTGAAATCAAGGACTTGTGCGCCTGGTTTCGCCTGTGGATCAACAACAACGACGACCCGGCATTCTTGCGCGCTGTCACCACGCCCAAGCGCGGCATTGGCCACCAGACCCTGGCGCAACTGGGCGATTTTTCAGGTAAATACAAAGTCAGCATGTTCGAGGCGCTGTTTTCCTCCAGCCTGGGGGCCGTGATTTCGGGCAAGGCGCTGGGCAGTCTGCACGAGTTTGGCCGCGAGGTGAATGACCTGGAATTTCGCGCCCGCCACACGCTGGGGGCCGAGTCGGCCAAGGCGTTTTTGCTGCAATGGCTGAAAGACATCGATTACGAGCGCTACCTGCTCGACGCCGAAGACAGCGACAAAGTGGCGGCAGCGCGCTGGAGCAATGTGCTGGACTTCATCGACTGGATGAGCGCGCGCTGCGGCGGCCAGATTGACGATGCCGCCGGGGTCAGCGCCTCGGGCGAAGTCAAATCCTTGCTGGAAGTGGCGCAAACGGTGTCGCTGCTGTCGACCATCAGCGAGCGCGAAAAAGACCAGAACGTGGTCACGCTGTCAACCCTGCACGCCGCCAAGGGGCTGGAATGGCCCCATGTGATGCTGGTCGGTGTGACCGAGGGCATGCTGCCGTTCAAGCTGCGCGACAACCCTGAGGCGGTCGATGCCGGCAATGCCAGCGCCACCCAGCGCGCGCTGGCGCAAGAAGCCGCCAGCGAGTCGCTGACCCAACACCTGCAGGAAGAACGCCGCCTGATGTATGTGGGCATCACCCGCGCTCAGCGCAGTCTGGCGGTGAGCTGGACGCGCAAGCGCAAAAAAGGCCGCGAGATGATCGCCGCCCAACCCAGCCGCTTTATTGCCGAAATGGCGCTTGATGCCAACACGGCGAAGGAAGACCCGCGTGAAAAATTGCGTGCGCTGCGTGCCGAATTTGCGCAAAAAGCACTCGACAATGCCAACGCCACAACCAAAAACGTCCTGAAAGCCTAGCTATGAAACCCGTTACCGCTCTATTTTTGATAGCTACTTGCGCAATATCCACGGGGGCTAGAAGCCAAAATGATGTAAATAGTGCAGCGCCGACCCAATGCATGGCGCTACAAGGCGATGCCGCTGCCCGGCTGGCCTGCTTTGACCAATGGGCTGCCCACCAGCAACCCCAAAAAACGCCTGCCGCAAGCGCCAGTGTCTGGACGGCTGAGCCGGCCAAGCGGCCAGCGTCGCCAGCGCCAGTCAACGCAACGCGGCCAGCGCAACCGTACGTCATCACCATGGAGGCCCCGGCCCAGCACGACTGCAAGAGCCACACGTTTTCAGACCTCTCACGCTACTGGGAACTCGAAGCCGGCAGCGACTGCGGCACCTTTGGCATTCGCGGCTACAAGCCCATCAGCCTGTCGGTGATTGGCTCAGACAGCGTCAACACCCAGCCCACCTCCCCCGTGCCCGACCACAGCGCCAGCACGGCGCTGCCATTCAACACCACCGAGGCGCGCATCCAGGTGTCGGTGCGCACCAAGATCGCCCAGGGTTTGCTGACGCAAAACCAGCCCTTGCTGCGCGACTCGCTGTGGTTTGGTTATAGCCAGCAGTCCAACTGGCAAATTTTCAGCGGTGACCTGTCGCGCCCGTTTCGCACCACCGACCACGAACCCGAGCTGGTCTACATCTACCCGACCGATGCGCAGCTACCCGGCGGCTGGCGACTGCGCTACACCGGGCTGTCCATCAACCACCAGTCCAACGGTCAGCCGCTACCCCTGTCACGCAGCTGGAACCGCACCATGCTGATGACCGGACTGGAAAAGGGCGAGCAGTTTCAATTGCAGGCGAAGCTGTGGTACCGCGCCGACGAAAGCTCCGGCAATGACGACAACCCCGACATTGCTGACCTGATTGGCCGCGCCGAGCTG
>JBBQZI010000201.1:0-5764 GCA_038207855.1 Burkholderiales bacterium | reverse complement strand
GCCAGTGGCAACACACAGGCGCGTATATTTTCGCTTTGCCTGGAGCCTGAATTGATTTCAATTGCGGGTGTTTACCGCACCAGCGAACAACCTCTGGCACCCGATGTACAAGGCAAGCCAGCGCAGGTGCGTTTGAGCAATGACGGGTTGGAAAAATTGCTTTTTGAATCTTTAAAACCCTGATTTTTCTTCTTTGAAAGACTGTATTGACATGGCAAAAATTATTGTGGTGACCTCTGGCAAGGGCGGTGTCGGCAAGACGACAACCAGCGCCAGTTTTTCAGCCGGGCTGGCCATGCGTGGCCACAAGACTGCGGTGATTGACTTTGATGTGGGTTTGCGTAATCTGGACCTGATCATGGGCTGCGAACGCCGTGTGGTGTATGACCTGATCAACGTGATTCACGGGGAAGCCAACCTGAACCAAGCCCTGATCAAAGACAAGCAGTGTGACAATTTGTATGTTCTTGCCGCCTCACAAAC
Source organism: Burkholderiales bacterium (assembly GCA_038207855.1). Taxonomy (GTDB): domain Bacteria; phylum Pseudomonadota; class Gammaproteobacteria; order Burkholderiales; family Burkholderiaceae_C; genus Rhodoferax. The sequence continues at coordinate 5,281 of JBBQZI010000201.1, read as the reverse complement.
CCGTGATAAAGATGCCCTGACGCAAGACGGCGTTGAAAAGGTGCTGAACGACCTGGCCGCCATGGACTTTGAATACATCGTCTGCGATTCCCCGGCCGGCATTGAAACCGGTGCCTTGATGGCCATGCACTTTGCCGATGAAGCTTTGGTCGTGACGAACCCCGAAGTTTCATCAGTCCGCGATTCAGATCGTATTTTGGGCATGCTTTCAAGCAAGACCCGGCGTGCCATAGAAGGCCAGGACCCGATCAAGGAACATTTATTGATCACCCGCTACAACCCGGCGCGCGTCAATCAGGGGCAAATGCTGTCTTTGCAAGACATTCAGGATATTTTGCGTATCAAGCTGATTGGTGTCATTCCCGAAAGCGATTCCGTGTTGCAGGCCTCCAACCAGGGTATTCCAGCCGTCCACATGGAAGGTAGTGATGTATCTGAGGCCTACAAAGATGTGATTGATCGGTTTTTAGGTGAAGAAAAACCCATGCGCTTCACTGAGGCACCTAAGCAAGGTTTGCTCAAGCGGCTATTCGGGGGGAAATAAAGTGATGTCTTTTTTCTCATTTTTTCTGGGCGAGAAGAAGCAATCCGCCAGTTTGGCCAAGGAGCGCCTGCAGTTCATTCTGATGCATGAACGCAGTGGTCGTAGCCCGGCCACGCCAGACTACCTGCCTGACCTGCAAAGGGAACTGATTGCCGTCATCAGCAAGTACATCAAAATCAATCCGGAGGACATTAAGGTCAACCTGGAGCGGCAAGACAATCTTGAAGTACTGGAAGTCAAGATAGAGTTGCCCGACAAGCGTTAAAAATGTTCTAAAACGGACATTCTGGTATCAAACGGCAATAGATTCACTGTTGATAATTCTCAGTCGGATTTACGCCGGCATTCGCAGTATTGCAGCGCCTCAGTGCAGCATGAAATGGGATCCAATGAAACAGAAGCTACTTGGGCTAATCTTTGCCTTGATGACAGTAGCGCATGGCGCAACGCTTGTCACGGATCTGCCGTATTCGCCTGACCTCATACCAGACAAGCAAGAGGCTCAAGCTGCGCATCTGGCGGCTGAGGTGCTTTCCAGATACCACTACAAGCCGGTATCACGGGACGGTGCTTTGGCTGAAAAGGTATTTGACAAGTATTTGAAATCCCTCGACCCGGAAAAGCTATTTTTCGTTCAATCCGACATTTCGCAGTTTTCGGGCGACCAGGGCAAGCGCGGTGATGCCCTGATCAAAGACAAGCTGAACGTTCCATTCGCTATCTTTAATCTTTACGAACATCGTGTGACGGAGCGCTTTAACTATGCGATCTCGTTGCTTGATAAGGGATTCGATTTCCAACAAGATGAAAGCTACCAACTGTCCCGCGACAAGCAAGCCTGGCCAAATTCAGAAGCAGACATGCATGAACTGTGGCGTAAGCGGGTCAAAAACGACTGGCTACGACTCAAGCTTGCCGGCAACGATGATAAGCACATCGTCGACATACTTGCAAAGCGCTACACCAGCAGCGTCAAACGTATTGGCCGCTTGAAAGCTGCTGATGCCTTTCAGACTTACATGAATGCCTACACCATGGCGATTGATCCCCACACCAATTACATGGGACCGCGGGTCGCTAAGGATTTTGATATTTCAATGAAGCTTTCTCTGGGTGGAATAGGCGCCGTGCTGACGGAAATCGGTGAATACCCGACCATCAGAGAGCTCGTTCCAGGAGGGCCGGCAAACCTTTCTGGCCAATTGAACATCGGTGATCGCATCGTTGGCATCGCTCAGGGCGGCGGCATCGTCATGACGGACTTGCAAGGTTGGCGCCTGGATGATGCCGTTGATTTGATTCGCGGAGCGCCAGATTCGGTCGTGCAGCTTCAAGTTCTCCCTGCCAATGCCGGACCCGATGAAAAACCCAAGTTGGTTTCTCTTGTTCGCAAAACGATCAGTCTGCAAGACCAAGCCGCTAAATCAGCAATCTACCCCGTCATGGATGGAAAAAATACGCGTCGCATTGGCGTGATAACGCTTCCATCCTTTTATGAGGACTTTTCTGCTAAACAACATGGTTACAAAGACTATAAAAGCGCCTCGCGTGATGTGGCCCGTTTACTGGATGATTTCAAGCAGAAAAAGGTTGATAGTGTTTTGATCGATTTGCGCAATGATGGCGGCGGCTCCTTGACGGAGGCGATTGAACTCACCGGTTTGTTTATTGGCAAGGGGCCAGTGGTGCAACAGCGCAAAGCTAACGGTGATGTCACGGTCGAGCGAGCGACCCAAAACAAGGTCACTTGGAGTGGCCCCCTGGCTGTATTGGTTAATCGAGGTTCGGCATCAGCATCTGAAATATTTGCCGCTGCGATTCAGGATTATGGCCGTGGCCTGATTATTGGAGCCCCCAGTTTTGGCAAAGGTACGGTGCAGAACATGTTCGACCTCGACCAATTCGTCAAGAATGAGAAGCCGCAATTGGGCGAACTGAAAATGACCATTTCGCAGTTTTTTCGCATCAACGGCGGCACAACACAGCTGCGCGGTGTGACACCTGATATCTTGTTTCCGTCGATGGCTGATGCTGAGAACTTTGGCGAATCCAGTTTCGACAATGCACTTCCGTGGATGCAGATTAAGGCTGCTGACTATTCGCCGACTGGCGACTTGACCAGCGTGCTGCCCGTTCTCACTGCATTGCACCAGATGCGCATGAAACATGACAAGGACTTCCAGAACCTGGAAGAAGATATCAAGCTAATGAAGACCCAGAAGGAAAAGAATCTGGTATCACTCAACGAGGCGATCCGACGCAAGGAAATGGATGATCGGCAAGTGCGGATGAAATCACGGGAGTCAAATAAGAACAGCACTAGCAGACCAACAACTGCACTCACAACTGCCAGTACGCTTCAGGATGATGGCTTGCAGACAAATGAACGCGATCTCGCAACTGAGCTGGCGGTCGAGAAAGAGCAAAAGAAGGCCAAAGATATTTTGCTGCTTGAAGCCGTGCACATCCTGAGTGATGAGATGTCGGTACTGCAGCGCGATATCGTATCGGTACCCGGTCCACGAAAAAATGTCGACTAAGTTTTTATATCCGGTTTCCAGCGTTTTAATAACAAGGCATTGCTCATCACGCTGACTGAACTCATCGCCATGGCGGCACCGGCCACAACCGGGTTCAAGTAGCCGAATGCTGCCAGCGGTATGCCGGCCACGTTGTAGATAAACGCCCAAAACAGGTTTTGCCGGATTTTGGCGACCGTGCGGCTTGAAATATCCAGTGCTGCGGCCACCAGGGCCAGATCGCCACGCATCAGCGTAATGCCAGCGGCGTGCATGGCAACATCCGTGCCGCCATCGCCGTTGGCCATAGCCATACCAACATCCGCTGCGGCCAAGGCGGGTGCATCATTGACACCATCGCCGACCATCACAACGACTTGACCGCTCTTCTTAAGCGCCATCACATGCGCGGCCTTGTCGCCGGGCAAGACCTGGCTGATCACTTCACCATCGGCAGGGTTCAAGCCCACGCGTTTGGCCATCATTTCTGCTGCGGCCTGGTTGTCGCCCGACAGCATCAGCACCCGGATGCCCTGCGCCCGCAAACTGGCGATCGCAGACGCCGCACTGGGTTTGGGTTCATCACCAAAAGCCAACAACGCCAGCAACTTGACACCCTCCGGTGTGCGTTGCGCCATCGCAGCCAAAGTGGCACCTTGCTGCACAAGCGCTTGCAAAGGAGCTGCAAGATCATTCAAATTGACACCCAGTTCATCGACCCAGCGCAGGCTGCCAATGAAGTAATCTCCAACATCCACCTGGCCTTGCAGACCCTTACCAGGAACGGATTGAACGTTGCTGACACCTGACAAAGTCAGATTTTTCGCCTGTGCCGCCGCCACCACGGCACGCGCCAATGGGTGACTGCTACCGTTTTGCAGCGAAGCAGCAATACCCAACAGTTGCGTTTCATCCTGTCCTGGCACAACGGCAAACTGAATCAGGCGTGCCTGACCGACCGTTAACGTACCGGTCTTGTCAAACACCACGACTTGGGCCTTGTGGGCCAATTCAAGTGCTTGGGCATCCTTGATCAAAATACCATGCTGCGCGGCAACGCCAGTACCCGCCATGATGGCTGCCGGTGTCGCCAGCCCCAAGGCGCACGGGCAGGCAATCACCAGCACGGTGACGGCGTTGATGACGGCCAGTTCAAGCGCATGGCCGCTGAGCCACCAGCCCATAAACGTGAAGAGCGCCAGCACCAGCACCACCGGTACAAAGACCGCGCTGACTTGGTCAACCAGCCGCTGGATCGGGGCCTTGGCCGCCTGTGCATCCTCCACCAGCCGAATGATGTTGGCCAGCACCGTGTCAACCCCAACCGCTTTGACGCGTAGCACAACACGGCCATCGCCATTGAGGGTGCCACCGGTCACCAGATCACCCGCCGTCTTACTGACCGGCAAGGGCTCACCTGTCAGCATCGATTCATCAACATGGGATTGACCTTCGAGTAATTCACCATCCACGGCAAAGCGTTCACCTGGCCGCACCACCAACTCATCGCCGGGCAGAATTTCATCAATTGGCACATCCACCTCGCCGTCAAGTCCGAGTAAGTGCGCCGTGTCCGGGCGCAGCGCATGCAGCGCCCGAATGGCTGAGGTGGTCTGCCGCTTGGCCCGGGCTTCGAGCCATTTGCCCAGCAGCACCAGGGTAATGACGACTGCCGACGCTTCAAAGTACAAATGCGGCATGTTGCCCGGTGATGCGGTCAGCCAGAGCCAGACCGACAACGTCCAACCGGCCGTGGTGCCGATCGATACCAGCAAGTCCATGTTGCCGCTGAGTGCTTTTACAGCGTGCCAGCCGGCCTTGAAAAAGCGCGCACCCAAAATGAATTGCACCGGTGTCGCCAAGGCAAACTGCAGCCACCCGGGCAGCATCCAGTGCTGACCGAACAGACTGCCCAGCATCGGCAACATCAAAGGCAGTGACAACGCCAAGCCAAGTGCAACCGGACCAAAACCCGTCCACGCGGAATCAACTTTGGCATCAATCGCCGCATTGGCCGCCACCGGTTCATAACCGGCATCGCGCACGGCGCGCCGCAATCGGGCTTCAATCTGCAGACCCGGTGCCACCGTCACCCGCGCGGACTCCGTGGCCAGGTTAACGGCGACCTCCAGCACGCCGGGCACTTTTTTCAAGGCGCGTTCAGCACGCCCAACACATGAGGCGCAAGTCATGCCATGAATGCCCAAGTCAACACGGA
>JBBQZI010000200.1:0-5825 GCA_038207855.1 Burkholderiales bacterium | reverse complement strand
CAAGGTGGCGTAGGGCATGCAAATATGGATGGCCCCGGTGATCTCGCCAATTTCAAGCTGGAACGAGGTCGACACCACAATTTCGCTGGGTGTGGCGATGTTGGCAAACTGCGGCTGCATCTCGGAGCGCTGGTAGACCAGTTCCAGCGGATAAATGCCGAGCCAGGCTTTTTTGTATTCGTCGGTGATGACATCGACCAAGCGGTTGATCACGCGCTGCTCAGTAGCAGAAAAATCACGGCCCTCAATGCGCGTCTGAAACTTGCCAATGCCGCCATACAAGGATTCGATCACGCCAAAAACCAGCGCCGGCTCACACACGATCAAGCCGCTGCCGCGCAAGGGACGCAGCGCCACAATATTGAAATTGGTTGGCACCGCCAATTCACGCAGGAAAGCGCTGTAACGTTGCACGGACACCGGCCCCACCGAAATTTCGGGACTGCGGCGAATGAAGTTGAACAAACCGACCCGGAAATTTCTGGCAAAGCGCTCGTTGACGATTTCCATCGTCGGCATGCGCCCACGCACAATGCGCTCCTGGCTAGAGATGTTGTAAGCGCGAACCTCGCCGGTCTCGGCCACCTCGTCGGCCATTTTTTGCTTCTCACCCGTGACGCCTTCAAGCAAGGCATCCACTTCTTCCTGGGATAAGAACGATTCACTCATGACAGGCGCGCCGGTTGATCATTGAACAATGAGACTGGAAAACAGGACACCCACCACCGGATAGGCATGGGCGGCCGCCTTTTTGGGTTTTTTCTTGGCCGCAGCCGCCTCGTCTGCGGCTTCACCGCCACCAAACGGAATGGATGCCTCACGCAAAATGTCTGCGATCAGCTTCTGCTTACCCTCCGGTGACAACATTTCTTCAGCGGTGCGTTGCGACAACAGCATCAGCACGCCGCTGCGAATGGTCGGCATATAGGCCTTCACTGAGTCGGCCGCATGCGCATCAGTCACCTCCAGGGTGATCCCGACCTGAGCCACTTTTTCACCACCTGGGTCAGCCAGGTTGACCACCATGTTGTCCATCGCCAAATAGACCGGTGGAGCCTTGTTGGCATCATGCGCGGGCGCGGCATGCGTAGCGGCTGGATCTTCGCCATTGGCCTCAGCCTCCGCAGCTGCCGCAGCGGCACGCTGCTTGCTAATAACCAAAAAGGCTCCGCCGCCGCCCAAGATCAACACCAGAACGATGCCGATGATGATGAACAACTTTTTCTTGCTTTTGGCAGGGGCTTTGACGGCTTCACCATCGGTCTCGGCCTCTTTGGGTTTGGTAGCCACAATCACTCCTTCATGTCAGTAAGCAGATTTCATTATTCAGGAAAAATCGGGCTTTAAGCACCCAATAAACCGGTCAAAAGCCGGGTTGCTATGGCCATTCAAGCCAAGCAGCGAGTCTACCCGGCGCGCCGCCACTTTTCAGACAAACATATCCAGCGACTGCCCCACCGCCAGATTGGCCCGACTTGACACCGCCGGCATCATCACTGGCGCAGTCACCTGCGCAACCCGCTTGGTGCCCGGCCGTGGCTGCTGGTCGTCACCCGGCGTATTGCCTTTGCCCGAGTCACCAACCGACACCCCGGCCAACTGCAACCCCTCGCCCGAGAGCAATTCTTTGAGCTGGGTTGCCGCACCGGCCAGTAACTGCCGCACATCGGCCTGATCCGTCCGAAAATCGATTTGGGCCTGATCCCCGTTGATTGAAATGCGCACCTCTACCGGATCAGCGCCAAAGCCATCCAGCGTCAGCTCCGCGCTTTGCACGCCGTGCGTCACCCAATAGCTGACCGTCTCGGCCACGCCCGATTCGGGCACCGTGGCAGATGGGGCGGCTATTTCATAAACCGTTGCCGTCTGCCCGGTAGCCACTGTCGCCTGACCAAACACCGCTTCAAATCCGCTACCCGCTGCACCACCCGACGACTTGCCGCTGCTGCGCTCAGCCGGTCGCAGCAACGATTCACTGACACCCGCTGCCGCCAACACGCTAGCGACATCGAGTGGCGCGGTCTGTGGCATTGCCAGCAGCACCGGCTTGACCTCACGCAAGGCCAGTTGCACCGCGCTCAAGGTCTGCGACTGCACGGCGCTGCGGTGCCCCAACAAGGCGTCAACCTGCAACTGAGCCTTGGCATCGGCGGCCGTTTGCCCGGCAACTTGCCCGGCCACTTGCCCAGCAGTCATTTGATCGGTGCTGCCAGCACCCAGCCTGGACGCATCAAGCCGGCTGAATGCTCTTGAACCCTGCGTTGCTCCTGATACCAGAGACGATTTAGCTACTAAATTAGTAGCTTCTTGCGCAGATGCTACCTGGGCTAGAGGCATATTTGGTATAAATTCACCAGCCAAACCACCTGCTACCCCGGCTTTGGCAAGACCTGCCAGTAGCGATACGTCGGCACCTGTAGCGTCTGTCGCAGCCGCCGCACTAATCGCATTTGTTGGCTGCGATTTTGGAGCTATTAAATTAATAGCTGACTGCGCAGGTGGCACCTGGGCTGGAGGCAGATTTGGTATCAATTTATCCGCCACATCACCAACTGCCCCAGCATTGCCGACACCGGCCAGCAATGCCAAATCGGCACCCGTGGTATTCGATGACAGCGCATCAGATGCTACTAAATTAGTAGTTGCTTGCGCATAGGCTACCTGGGTTACCGGCACATTTGGTATAAATGTCCCGGCCGCACCAATCGCCACATCCACCGGCACATCTACGGCCGGTGTTGTAAGAACATCGGGAGCCAAAGAGTCACTGGCTGGCTCTGAAGCTGACAACTGACCCATCAGCGCCGAGAAACCACCGGCGCCTGCGTCGTTGGCGGTGTCAGGCTTGCCCGCCGCCTTGCCAGCCCGGTGGTTGGGCCCGGCGACCGGCTTGGCGCTGGTCGTTGTGCTTGCACTGCTTGATTCGATGCTCATAAACTATTCTCCGCTTGAATTCGCCGTTGGCGCTGGGTTTGTAGGGCCGCAAATTCGTCCATCTGCTTTTGATCACGCCGTTGCAGCAGCTTGTCGCGCTCGGCTTGCCGGACTGCCAGCACCTGCTTGAGGCTGGCCAGGCGAAACTCCGCCTGCAGCACCACTTGTTGAGCCGCTTCAACCCGTTGGCCTGATCCTGCCAACACGCCTTGCTGCAAGCTGATGGCCTGCTGCAAGCGACCCATGAACTGGTAATGGTGGTGCAACAGCTCCGGACTGGTGCTTTGCTGGGCACTTGTCGTCCAGCGTTGCTCGGTCTCGCCGCCGTATTGCTGCAGTTGCATCATCTGGTCTTGCGCGTAGGCATGGGCCTGGGCCGCTTTTTGCAACTGGGCGCGGGCCTGATCCCGCCGCGTCATCGACAAATCGATTGCCAACATTAAACTATTCAGGGCTGACATGATGGGTACTGTCCTGTAAAAAAATTAGCGCGCAGCCAGCTTGGGCTGCAGTGCGGCGTTCATGTCTTGCAGGCTGTCAGGCAACGTAGCTGCCTCAAACATGTCCTGCTGCAAAAACTGGGCCATCGGCTCATGCAGCGCAATGGCTTCATCCAGACCGGGGTCAGACCCATGCACATAGGCACCGATCTGTACCAGATCACGGCCTTTTTCATAGCGCGAATAGACCGCTTTGAAGCGCCGGGCCAACTCAAAATGCTCACGCGTGACCACGTTGTGCATCACCCGTGAGGCCGACTGCTCAATATCAATCGCCGGAAAATGCCCTGCCTCGGCCAGCGCGCGCGACAGCACAATGTGGCCATCCAGAATCGCCCGGGCGGCATCGGCAATCGGGTCTTGCTGGTCATCGCCCTCAGACAGCACGGTGTAAAACGCGGTGATTGAGCCAATGCCATGCAAGCCATTGCCACTGCGCTCCACCAGTTGCGGCAGCTTGGCAAAACACGATGGCGGGTAGCCTTTGGTGGCCGGTGGCTCGCCAATGGCCAAGGCGATTTCACGCTGCGCCATGGCAAAACGGGTCAGCGAGTCCATCAGCAGCAGCACATGCTTGCCCTTGTCGCGAAAACTCTCGGCCACCGCTGTGGCGTAAGCCGCGCCCTGCATGCGCAGCAAGGGTGGGGCATCAGCGGGTGCCGCCACCACCACCGACCTGGCGCGACCCTCGTCGCCCAGAATGTCCTCAATGAATTCTTTTACCTCGCGCCCGCGTTCGCCAATCAGGCCGACCACAATCACATCAGCCTGGGTGTAACGCGCCATCATGCCCATCAGCACACTTTTACCCACGCCGGAGCCGGCAAACAGACCAATGCGCTGACCACGCCCAACTGTCAACAAGGCGTTGATGGCCCGAATGCCGGTGTCAAGCGTTTCACGCACCGGCGCGCGGTCCATGGCGTTGATCGGTTTGCGATCCAACGGGACCGAGGCCACATTCAAAATCGGGCCTTTGTAGTCCATCGGCGCACCGTGCGCATCCACCACGCGCCCCAGCAAGCCATCGCCCAACGGTAGCCGCAGCAGGCCGTAGCCGCCCGAGCGTTCCACTTGTCGACGCTCGCCCAAGCGCGGCACCGCCACATAGGCCGGTGCGGCCTCCACACTGGCGCCGCTGGACAGGCCGTGCACATCGCCGGCTGGCATCAAAAAAGCCCGGTCATTGGAAAACCCGACCACTTCGGCCAGCACCGGTGCCTGCGCCTTCATCTTGACCCAGCACTGGGAGCCCACCGGCACCCGAATGCCCGCCGCCTCCAGCACCAGGCCAGTCAGTCGTGTGAGCGTGCCGCGCACTTCAAGCGCACTGTTGGTCTGCACCCGCTTTTGTGCATAAGCAAAAAAACTTTGCCACTTCAGGGCAGCATCAGCTTGGCTCATCGGGCACCTCCCAGGCGCTGCTCAGGCCCAGCGTGGCCACGGCGCGCTGCCAGCGCTTGTCCACGCTGCCATCAATGACCATGCCGGCCGACTCCACCAGGCAGCCACCCGGCAACACCGCCGGATCAGCGCGCAAGCTCAAGCCCATATCGGCAAACTCGCTTTGCACCGCGCCTTCAACCGTCTCGACATCCAGCGGATTCATGCGGATCACGGTGCTCTTGCTTTCTGTGCTCAACAAGCCCAGCGCCTCGCGAATCACTGGCATCAGCACATTCGGATTGACGGCAAATTCGTGCCGCAGCACTTGGCGCGCCAGTTCACAGGACAAATCCAGCACCCCTTGCGCCATGGTCTGCTCGGCCTGCGCAAGTTCGGTTTGCGCCGAGGTAAACAGTTGACTCAAGCGCTCACCCGACTGCTGCGCCTGGTCGGCCAGAAAATCCTGCATCTTTTGCTGCAGTTCCGCTTCGGCCTGTACACGCCCTTGCACCAGTCCTGCGGCATAACCTGACTGATACGCCTCCTGACGTTCGACATCGCTTTTGAGATCATCGGCTTGCTCTTCACGCGCTTTGACCTGAGCAGCAAGCCTCTGGGCCGAGGTGTCCAAGGCGCCAAAGTTCCACTGCTCAACCGCATCGATTTCTTCGCCAGGGATAAAACGCGAATAGTTACGCATGGCTACACCATGGCATCGTCAGCACCGCCACCAATGACGATGGTGCCATCGTCGGCCAGTCGGCGCACGATTTTGAGGATTTCCTTTTGCTGCGCCTCCACCTCAGACAGGCGCATCGGCCCGCGCGACTCCAGGTCTTCACGCAGCGACTCGGCTGCACGCGAGGACATGTTGGAGAGGAACAACTCCTTGAGCTCGGGTTGAGCGCCCTTGAGCGCCACGATGAGCACATCCGACGACACCTCTTTGAGCACGGCTTGGATGGCCTGTTTGTCGAGCTTGCCGACATCATCAAAGACAAACAT
>JBBQZI010000199.1:0-5866 GCA_038207855.1 Burkholderiales bacterium | reverse complement strand
CCGGGCGCATCCAGGCCCATGAAGCGGTCTTGCTGCATGATCAGCGCGTGGGCTTGCGCCAGCGGGCCGGCACCATAGAGCAGCGCCAACGCATCCAGATACGGCTTGGTGTCACCCATGTCGGCCAGATTAATCAGGCTTTGGATGCAGGCGTAAACCTGTTTGCGCTGGGGATCAATCTGGTCAAAGTGCAGCACCCAGTCGCAGCCCTCCAGCGTGGCGGCTTCGTCGCCCACGGCCAGCGCCAACAGGGTTTTGAGTTCGCCAACGCGCAGGTCGCTCCAGAATGAGCCCGCATCAGCGGCCATGCCGATCAGACCCGGCACCGGGCGGTGATCGGCCAGTGTGGATTCGTTGAGGGTTTCAAGCAACTCAGCGCATTCTTCGTCGTCCAGGTCGGGCAGGTTCAGCACGGCCTCGCGGAAGTCATTGGCAATGCTGTTGTTCTCGAATTCCAGGTCATCGATGGGGTAAATCTCGGACAGGCCAGGCACCAGAATGCGGCAGGCATAGACGCCCAAGTGGGTGAAATCAGCCACGTAAATGTCATGGCCGTCTTGCTGCAGGCGGGCCACGCACCAGGCGTAGTCTTCTGCCGTGGTGCTGCTGAAATTCCAGTCAACAAACTGAAAATCAGGCTCGGCACCGAGAAACTTCCAGTGGATGACACCGCTGGAGTCGACAAAGTGGATTTCGATGTTGGTGGAACTGGCGGTTTCTTCCAGGTCATAACCTGGCGCCGGAAAGCCCGACAAGGCATCCAGCGCACGGCCTTGCAGCAGTTCGGTGAGTGCCCGCTCCAGCGCAATTTCAAAACGCGGGTGCGCGCCAAAGCTGGCAAAGCAGCCTTGGTCCTCTGGGTTAAGCAAGGTGACGTTCATCACCGGGTATTGGCCACCGAGAGAGGCGTCTTTGACCAGAATGCCAAAACCAGCCTCACGCAGCGCGGCAATGCCACGCGCAATGCGCGGGTAGCGGGCAATCACGGCTTCTGGCACGTCAGGCAGGCACAAGCCCTGGCTGATGATGCGCGCCTTAATGGAACGCTCAAACACCTCGGACAGGGCCTGCGTGCGCGCTTCCAGGGGCGTATTACCGGCTGACATGCCATTGCTGACATACAGATTGCCAATGATGTTGACCGGAAAATAAGCCGTTTGACCATCACGCTCACGCACATAGGGAATGGTGCAAATGCCGCGTTCGGTGTTGCCGGAGTTGAAGTCAACCAGGCTGCTGGCCTCGACATTGCCATCGGGGTTGTAGAGTTTTTGCAACTCGGGTGTCAGCAATTGGGCCGGCCAGGTGCCGTCTTCAGGCACGTCAAACCAGCGCTCTTGCGGGTAGTGAACAAACTCGCGGCTTGCGACATCAGGCCCGAGGTAAAAGTGGGTCCAGAAATAGTTGGTCGACAGACGCTCAAAAAATTCGCCCAAAGCGCTGGCCAGGCAAGCCAGGCGAGTTGCGCCCTTGCCGTTGGTAAACAGCAGCGGGCAGTCGCGGTCGCGGATATGCACCGACCAGATGCCGTCTACCGGATTGAGCCAGCTGCGTTCTTCAATGTGAAAACCCAAGCCTTGCAGCTTGCCTTGCAGCGTGCTGATGGTGGATTCGAGGGCGGCGTCTTTGCCAGGAATGAAAGTAGTGTTGTGCATGCCCCCAGCATACCGCAGCGCCACGCCGAAAACGCTAGACTCGGTGACCAAAGGAGATATTTCATGATTCTTGAACTTGCCGATTTCGCTATTCAACCGGGCCAAAACGCCGCTTTTGAAGAAGCCATGCAGCGCGGTCTGCAAACCGTTATTGCCCAAGCCAACGGTTTTGAAGGCTTCAAGGTCAATCATGGCATTGAAAACCCGAACCGCTACATTCTGCAAATTTTCTGGACCACGCTGGAAGACCACACCGTAGGCTTTCGCGGCTCACCGGCTTTTGCCGAGTGGCGCGCCATCGTAGGGCCGTTCTTTGCCAGCCCGCCGGTGGTTGAACACTTTGAATTGGTCGCCAAGTCGGCCTGATGCCAACCATGACCTACGTTTTCACACCCTCGCCCACTGTTTCTGTGCCCGTGGTGGGCAGCACCCAGCAGTTCCCCGTACACCGCATTTACTGCGTGGGACGCAACTACGAAGACCACGCCGTCGAAATGGGCCATACCGGGCGCGAGCCGCCGTTTTTCTTCATGAAACCAGCTGATGCCGTGCTGGTGGTAAACGCAGGCGAAACCGCCGACCTGCCCTATCCTAGCCTGACACACAACCTGCACCACGAGATTGAACTGGTGGTCGCGATTGGCGTGGGTGGCAAAGATATTGCCGTTGAGGACGCGCTATTGCACATTTATGGCTACGCCGTGGGCCTGGACATGACCCGGCGCGACCTGCAAAACGACATGAGAAAGCAGGGCCGCCCCTGGTGCATCGGCAAGGGTTTTGACCACTCCGCGCCGATCGGGCCGATCACGCCAGCGCAAGCGGTACCCAGCATCAGCCAGGCTGAAATCTCGCTGCAGGTCAATGGCGCGCTACGGCAAACCAGCCTGATCAGCCGGCTGATCTGGAACGTGACTGAGACCATTGCACAGTTGTCAAGCGCCTGGGAACTGCAACCCGGCGACCTGATTTACACCGGTACGCCAGCGGGCGTCGCCGCAGTGGTGTCGGGTGACGTGCTGGCCGGGTCCATCACCGGCCTGACCCCCATCAAACTGCAGGTCAGTTAACGATCATGCACCGCCCTCCAATCAAACACTGCAAAAGCTGCGGCACCGCCGTGGTCTACCGCGTGCCTGATGATGGCGACACCAAACACCGCGCCGTTTGCCCCATTTGCCACACGATCCACTACGAAAACCCACTCAACGTGGTCGGCACCATTCCGGTATTGGGCGAGCAGGTGCTGCTGTGCAAACGCAACATTGAGCCGCGTTTTGGCAAATGGACGTTGCCTGCCGGCTTCATGGAATTGAACGAAACCGTGGCCGAGGGGGCCGCACGCGAAACGCTGGAAGAAGCCGGCGCGCAGTTTGAAATGGGTAGCTTGTTTTCACTGGTGAATATTGCGCGGGTCGGGCAGGTGCATCTGTTTTACCGGGCGCAATTGCTCAGTGACCAGTTTGCCCCAGGCTTTGAGACCATTGAGGCGCGGCTGTTCACTGAAGACGAGATCCCATGGGACGAGATCGCGTTCAAGACCGTGGGCGAAACCCTGAAGCGCTTTTTTGACGACCGCCGCGCCGGACACTTTGGCATCCATGTCTTTGATATCACTTGAGCTGCAAGCCAGCCTGACGCTGTGGTTTTACCGCGGCGGAACCTTTCTGGTGAATAACGTGCTGGACGACCCAGCCTGGCTGGCGTTGATGTTTTGTTGATCTGAATATTAGGCTTTTAAGGCTCTAGCCCTTATATAACAAGCGTAGTGTGCTATTAAATTTGAGAATATATGCTGCCCTGCTACGTCCTGCTTGACCTTGAGACCACCGGCGGTAGCGCCACCCATGACCGCATCACAGAAATTGCGGCAGTGCGCATCGAAGGTGGCGTTGAGGTGGCGCGCTGGAGCACGCTGGTCAACCCGGGTGCGCATATCTCAAGCTTCATTGAACAACTCACCGGCATCAGCAACGCCATGGTGCGTGAGGCACCAGGGTTTGATGCAGTCGGCCATAGATTGCTTGAAATGCTCGATGGCGCTGTGTTGGTAGCCCACAACGTACGCTTTGACCACGGCTTTTTGCTGCACGAGTTCGAGCGCATGGACATCAGCCTGCGCACCAAAACGCTCTGCACGGTGCGGCTGTCTCGCCTGCTCTACCCGCAATGCAAAGGCCATGGGCTCGATGCCATCATGCAACGTCACGGCATTGCCAGCAGCGCACGCCACCGCGCCATGGGTGATGTAGAGGTCATGCAGCAATGGCTTGGCCTGGTGCAAACCGAACTGGGCCTGGAGCAGCTCAGGCAGCAGGCGCAAACGCTGCTGCAAGGCAGCGCCGCTCTGCCACCGCAGCTTGAAACCCATATTAGCGACATTCCAGACCGCGCCGGGGTCTACATTTTTTACGGCGAAGGCCCACTGCCGCTGTACATCGGCAAAAGCGTCACCATTCGCAGCCGGGTGATGTCGCACTTTCAGGCGGCCAGCCGGGCCCCGCGTGAAATGCGCATCGCGCAGGAAGTCCGCCGCATTGAGTGGATCGAGACCGCCGGTGAACTGGGTGCGCTACTGCTGGAAGCCCGTCTGGTCAAGCAGCAGCAACCCATTCACAACCGGCAGTTGCGCCGCCAGGGTGGTCTGTGCGCGTGGCGGCTTGATGCCAACCCCAACAGCCGCCCGCTGCTGTCGCTGGTGCGCGGTGTTGACCTGATGCCGCAGCAGTTTGGCAACCTGTATGGCCCGTACCGCTCCAAAAATCAGGCCATCAGCCAACTGCGCGAACTGGCCGAGACGCACAGCCTGTGCCTGCAGGCGCTTGGGCTGGAGTCTGGCAAAGGCCGCTGTTTTGCTCATCAGATAGGCAAATGCCAAGGCGTGTGCTGCGGCCAAGAAGCCCCCGAGCGCCACCACCTGCGGCTGCAAATGGCATTGACTGCACAAAAATTGCAGGTGTGGCCGTATGCCGGGCGCGTGGGCCTGCGCGAACACAACCCACACACGGATCGCACTGATATTCATGTGTTCAACCAGTGGTGCCATCTGGCTACGGTGCACAGTGAGGATGAATTGCGTGATGCCATGCAAAGCCGTGCTGACGCATTGGCGTTTGACCTGGACAGCTACCGGTTGGCGCTCAAACACCTGCTCCCAGGCAAGCTGAGCGGCACTTTGATTGATCTCGAAAATTTATATAAAAACGGGCTGTAGCCCAATGGATATATGCGCAGATAGCTATTGATACGATAGCGTTTAGCGGTCTGACGGCTCAACCCGTTTGGGTTCGACATCGGTTATATCAGCACCCTTGACATCGACCGACTCAACATCCACCACATCATCACCGGCAGCGCGTGACGAAGCGCCCGGCTGACCTGGTGCACCCCGGTAGAAACGCTGCCACATGGCTTGGCGGTTGACCTGAAAGGTCCACGGCTGCACCGGCTGCCCCGTCAGCTTGGCCCACAGCGCGCGCAGCAACCAGACCAGCAGCACCAGCATGGCAGCGGCCAACAAGCTGGCAAAAAACACCAGCCCAGCCAAAATCAACCCAAGGCGTATCACAAAACCCAGTAATTTCATCAAAAATTCAGTCAACTCAAAACTCCTTCAGACCCACATACCTGCGGCGCTTTTACCAAAATGCAAGGTATACAGGCGTTGCGATCATCGTCATTGCCGCTGGATTGCGCTAGCCTTGCACGACAATGGTCTGGCCGGCCACCCGGCGCAGCACCGCATAGGGCGGCAAGCCCTGCAGCATGCGCCGGCCATAGACCGTACCCAGCAGCCGCTTGTCATAACAGATGACCCGCGCCTGATCGTCTTCGGTACGGATGGCGCGACCCGTCCATTGCAGCAATTTGATGCCGGTTGCAGGTACCACCAGTTCAGAAAATGGGTCGCGACCTTCGCGCTTGAGCCACTCGGCGCGGGCTTCTTCGACCGGATCAGTTGGTGGACTGAAGGGTAGCTTGGCAATGAACACGGTCTCACACAACTGGCCCGGCAAATCAAGCCCTTCACCAAACGACTGCATGCCAAAAATCACCGATGGCTGGCCCGATTCAATGCGCGCCAGATGGCTGCCCAGCAGGCGGCTGCGCGACATCTGGCCCTGCACCAGCACCACATCCCGCAATGCAGAATCCAGCGCATCAATTGCTGCTTTCATCTGCACGCGGGAGGTGAACAGCACCAGAGCACC
>JBBQZI010000198.1:0-5867 GCA_038207855.1 Burkholderiales bacterium | reverse complement strand
CGCGGTCACTTGCACCGGCAGTATTTTGTGCCGTTCGGCGTAGGCCGGGCTCATGGTGTCGGCTACTTTGCCCACATCCACCTTGAGCGGGTCAATGCGCAAATACGCCAGCTTGGCATAGCCCGCAAGCCATTGCGTGAGCAGCTCGATGTCCATCGGCTTGTCATCACTGGCACGGCGCACCGCCACGCTGGCCAGCCGCACCAGCGGATGCTGCGCACTTTCAGCTTGGGCGCAACGGGTATGGATACGCTGCGCCTCCGCAGCAGTGATCACGTTATCGGCCAGCAGCCATTGCACCAGACGCCGCCAGTCCAGCGGCCCATTGCTGGCTGCACCATGCGGTTTGGTAACGGCGGCGTGGCTCATGCAAGCATCGGCTTGAACACCCGCACCCACTTGGCGGCGGATAGGCCCCAGCGCGTCTCGATCACATTGGCGCGCGCCATCAGCAACGCGCGCTTGGGTCGGCTGGCTGTGTGCTGCGCCAGCACCACGGTATTGCCTTCACGCGTCGGTTTGAACGCCCACACCGCTGGTTTGCCAAAAGCAGCAGAGATTTTTTCCACGCTGCGCTCAAAACTCGATGCGCGGCCAAACAGGTTCACCGTCATGCAGCCCTCAGGTGTCAGTAGGCGACGGCAGTGGTTGTAAAAAGGCAAGCTGTCAAGCACGGGCGCAGCGGCTTCGTGGTCGTACAAATCGACCTGTAGCACGTCGACCGTGCCCCACCATTTGGGGTTCAGGATTTCCTGCGCCGCATCGGCCAGCACCACTTGCAGTTGCGGCCCATCTGCGGGCAATTTGAACCAGTCTCGGCAAGCTGCCAGCACCCGCGGATTCAGCTCAATGGCGGTGGTCTGCATGCGCAGTTCTTTGTGGCAAAACTTGGTCAAAGACCCGGCCCCCAAACCAAGCTGCATGACATGGCGTGATTTGACCGAATCAGGCTCAACAAACAACAGCCAGGACATCATGCGCTGCACATATTCATGCACCAGGCCGATGGAATCTTCCATGAACATGGAGCCTTGAACCCAGGCAGTGCCACCCAGGTGCAGGTGGCGTACTGGGCCATCGTTGGAGAAATCGACTTCGGGAAGAGTGTGAGTTCGTGTTTTCAAGATGTGGCTAATTATCACTTCGATATCAGCGCATAATCTTTTGGGCCGGGTTGGGGCCGACGCACTGGTGCGTGGCGGCATTTACACATGCGCTGATGGTTTCGACACCAGCCAGACCAGCGGGGTTTTTGATTGGAAATTTGCCAAGCGGCCAAAGTTGTTGGAGAAATTGCCATGAAATTGGGTCTTAAATTGTTGATTGCACCGCTGTTGACCGCGGCAGTCGTGTTGCTTTCGGGTCAGATCAATGCTGTTCTGATGACGCGTGCAGCGGCCAGCAATCAAGTTAGTGACGAAGCAAGTTTTGCCAAATTCAAGGCCTTCACCAATGTGCAGCAACAGTTAGGCCAGGTGCATGCCAGCGTGTACCGCACCGTGGGACTGATTGGCTCATTCGACGAAGCCAAAGTGAAGGCGTTTCGTGATCAGCTTGCCAAGCAAATTGAAACCCTCAAGCAAGCCACGGCAGCCCAGGCTGATACCCCCGACGCAGATGCCGCCACAAAATCTGCCGTAGCCGACCTGACCAAGCAGCTCACCAACTACGCCACGCAAGCCGATTCAGCCATTGACCTGTCTTCAGTAGACCCCAACACCGGTATCGCTGCCATGCAGTCAGCCGATGATGTGTTTGTCAGCTTGAACAAAACCACCAGCCAGATTGCCGCAAACCTTGAAGCGGCAAAAAAAGCAGCCGATGAAGCCGGTCAAGCCAACTCCCGCAACACCAATTTGATGTTGGCGCTGGCTGGCCTGTTGGCTGCTGGCGTGGCGGTATGGCTGTCTTGGCTGATGCAGCGCAAAATGGTGACGGAGCTGGCACGCGCCGCTAACGTGGCCAATGAAGTCGCCGCCGGCAACCTGCAAATCGACACCAGCACCAGTCGCAGCGACGAGGTTGGCGATTTGATGCGGGCGCTGGCGGATATGCAGGCCAACCTGATTCGGGTCGTGACCCAGGTACGCCAAGGCTCTGAAGGGGTGGCGACCGCCAGCTTAGAAATCGCGCAGGGCAACCACGACCTATCCAGCCGCACCGAAAGTCAGGCCAGCGCACTGGAGCAAACGGCTGCATCCATAGAGCAACTCGGCGCCACGGTCAGGCAAAACGCTGATTCCTCGTTGCAGGCCAATCAGTTGGCCAAAGCCGCCTCTGAGGTGGCCATCAAGGGTGGCGAAGTGGTAGCGCAAGTGGTTGGCACCATGAAGCACATCAACGACAGTTCCAGAAAAATCTTTGACATCATCAGCGTCATCGATGGCATTGCCTTTCAAACCAACATCCTGGCGCTGAATGCAGCGGTGGAAGCCGCGCGCGCGGGCGAACAGGGTCGCGGCTTTGCCGTCGTTGCCAGCGAAGTGCGCTCGCTGGCTGGTCGCTCGGCGCAAGCCGCCAAGGAAATCAAATCGCTCATCAGCGCCAGCGTCGAACGGGTCGAACAAGGCAATGTGCTGGTCGATAAAGCCGGTGTCACCATGGCCGAGGTGGTCAACAGCATACGCCGCGTAACCGACCTGATGGGTGAGATCAGTGCCTCCAGCACCGAGCAATCGTCTGGCGTTGCCCAGGTCGGTGAGGCGGTGACGCAAATGGATCAAGTCACGCAACAAAATGCCGCGTTGGTTGAAGAGATGGCGGCAGCCGCCAGCAGCCTCAAGTCCGAAGCACAAGAGCTCGTGCAAACGGTAGCGGTGTTCAAGTTGGCTCAAAACGCCCAGACTTACTCAGCGCCCCGAAGCGTCCCGCAGGTCAGCATGCGCCCGCGCGCCAAAGCGCTCGCAGCGCCAATCCGCCGTCCCGCCATTGCCAGCACCACAAAACCAGCGCTAACCAACCGACCCAAGTCGCTGGCCGCACCGGCCCGACCAGTGCCAAGGCCAGCACTGGCCAAACCGGCTGCACTCAAACCGCCTGCACTCAAACCGGCTGCACTCAAACCGCCTGCACTCAAACCGCCTGCACCAAAACCGGTAGCCCCCAAATCGGTCGCAGCCAAGGCGCAAGCCGACGACGATTGGGAAACCTTCTGATTTAGCCCTGGCGGGCGTGGTCAATCTTCAAACAACGGTTTTGCACCGCCACCAGGCCCGCGGCCTTGGCGCGCGCCAACGCACCGTCATTGACGATACCTAACTGAAGCCAAATGGCCGGTACACCTGCTGCAATAGTTTCTTCAACCACCGGCGGCACGTCTTCGCTGTTACGGAACACGTTCACCAGGTCGAGCTTTTCATGCTGGGCCGCATCCAGCAGCGTGGCATACACTTTTTCACCCAGAATCGGCGCACCGCTGGCCGCAGCCACCGGGTTCACCGGAACGATGCGCCAGCCCTGCGCCTGCATGTACTGGCTGACCCGGAAACTTTCACGCTGCGCTTTGGGCGACAAACCGACCACCGCCACGGTGCGGCAATGCTGCAGGATATGGCTGATGGCTTGCTGTTCGGTCAAGTTTGAGGGTGTTGCTTGCGTCATGGTGCGTCCTTGTATTGAAAGAATTTTGGCTTCACTGCCCGGCTTGGTTGTTGCGTTCCAACAAGGTTCGCAGTTTTGGCAAGGCCGCCAGCGCATTGCGGCTGGTCGCATCAGCCAGCACTTCAGGGCTGATACCCCGCAGTGCCGCCAATTCTGCGCCAATGCGTGGCAACTCGGCGGGGGAATTGATGCCTTGTGGTTGCCCGTCTACCCGCTGCTGTGCCGTCTTGTAGAGCCAGTGCGGCGGCATATCAGGTGCATCGGTTTCAAGCACGATGGCATCCAACGGCAAGCGCACCGCCAGCGCGCGCAAGTTCCTGGCGCGCTCATAGGTTAGCGCCCCACCAAAACCCAGTTTGAAACCCAGCGCCAGAAAAAACTGCGCCTGCTGCCAACTGCCACTGAAAGCGTGGGCAATGCCGCGCCAGACGCCAGACCGCCCACCGACCTCGCGCAAGGTCTTGAGCACACTATCTACCGAGCGACGCGTGTGCAGCACCACTGGAAGATCGTACTGGCGCGCCAGTTTGAGCTGTTCCAGCAAAAAATGCTGCTGGATCGCGCGCAAGGGGTCCACCGACAGTTCGGGTACAAAGAAATCGAGCCCGATTTCACCGATAGCCACCAGGTGCGGGTCATGCTGGTATTGCGCCAAGGACGCCTCGAGTTGAGCCAGGGCTTCTTCACCCGCGTGCGCCACGCAGAGCGGGTGAATGCCCAGGCAATAGCCGTCTGCACCCGCATGCGCCAGCGCGCGCACCGCCTCAAAATTTTTGGTCTGAACTGCCGGGATGACGCATTGCGCTACACTATTTATAGCTGCTTGCGCACGTACTGTAAGGGCTAGAGGCCAAAACTCTTGTGCATCAAGATGGCAGTGGGTGTCGATCCAATGCACCGGGGCGAATCCCTCAGGTGTTGTCTGTCACCGCCAAAGCGAGCGCGCCATCTTCCAAGACGACGTGGCGCATAGCCCAGTCAGTCATCAGATCGGCAATGGCACGCTTGTTCATAAAGCCCTTGCCGACATCCATGCTGAGCTCGTTGAGGCGACCCAAAATAACGTTGTGCTGCTCGATGTGCGCGTCCAAACCCGGAATGCCACGCTTTTTCATCAGGCCTTCTTCCAGCACAAAGTGCTCCCGCGTGTGCTTGTACATCAGCATCATCAGCGCCCGGATATCGGTCACATTGTTCGCTGCAATCAATTTATTGATCAGCCCAAACAAATACTGATGCTGCGCATCAATCTCGGCATCGCCAATTTTGTAGCTATCTTTCCACTCGACACTCATAAAACGTTACTCCAACAAATTTATCACTTGACTATATAGCAGCACCCGTGGGCGAACTTGCCATGAACCCGGATTGTCCATGAAACAAAGCCGCATTTTCCCCGCCTGAGTGGCGCCGGTGCTGAGATGGCGCTTGGGTGGAGTTCGCCTTGCGTCTGCCAGTCAGCGCACCATCACGCCTGAGAGCTGCTGCATGATTTCACGGGCAATGCCATTCAAAGGCACGGTTTTTTCGACGCCGCCGCGCTTTAAGGCTTCTTTGGGCATGCCGTAAACCACACAGCTCGCCTCATCTTGCGCCACGGTGCGGGCACCGGCCCGTCGCATTTCGGCCAAACCCGCCGCGCCGTCGTCGCCCATGCCGGTCATGATCACGCCCAGCGCGTTGGCCCCGGCGCATTTGGCCACCGAGCGAAACAACACATCCACCGATGGCCGGTGCCGGTTCACCAGCGGGCCGTCCATCACCTCGACAAAATACTGTGCTCCAGTGCGGCGCAACAGCATGTGCTTACCGCCCGGTGCAATCAGCGCGCGGCTATTGATGACGCGGTCGTTGTTTTGCGCTTCTTTCACCTCAATCTGGCACAAGCCGTTGAGCCGTTCGGCAAAGGCCGCGGTAAATTTTTCGGGCATGTGTTGCACGATGACGATGCCGGGAGTCACCCGTGGCAGCGCAGTTAGCACCACTTCTAGGGCTTGCGTGCCGCCAGTCGACGTGCCCAGCGCCACCACCCGCTCCGTGGTTTGGATCATGGCCGAGTGCTTTTCACTGGCCGCTGGCATGATCACATCAGCGGTATTTTTGCTGGTCGCGCGCAGCACTTTCACGTTGACATGCGCGGCCGCCTTGACCGCGCTCACCATGTCTTGTGAGGCGTCTTCCAGAAATTGCTTGAGCCCCATTTTTGGCTTGGCAATAATCGCCACGGCACCGGCTGCCATGGCCGCCATGGCGGTTTGCGCACCGGC
>JBBQZI010000197.1:0-5891 GCA_038207855.1 Burkholderiales bacterium | reverse complement strand
TCAAGCATTTTGAGCTCAGGCCGCCAGAGCCGCGAGTTTTATGCCGGTCTGTGGCAGCAATTGGTTGACAAGGGTCACTGGTATGGCGAAATCTGGAACCGGCGCAAAGACGGTCAGGTGTATGCCGAAATGCTCACCATTTCCACTGTGCGCGGTGACGACGGCAAGGCGCAAAACTATGTGTCGCTTTTCTCGGACATCACAGCCCTGAAGGAGCACGAACGCGAGCTTGACCACATCGCCCACTACGATGTGTTGACCGACCTGCCCAACCGGGTGCTGCTGGCCGACCGCCTGCGCCAGGGCATGCTGCAGGCACTGCGGCGCAACCAACAGCTTGCCGTGGCGTTTCTCGACCTTGACGGATTCAAGCGCATCAACGATTTGCACGGACACGAAGCCGGTGACCAGCTGCTGATGGCTGTGGCCCGGCGCATGAAACTGGCCCTGCGCGAAGGCGATACGTTGGCCCGAATTGGTGGCGACGAGTTTGTGGCGGTCATGGTTGACCTCAACGACAGCAGTGACTGTGTGCCGGTGCTGGCGCGCCTGCTCGACGCTGCTGCCCAGCCGCTGCAGGTGGGCCAACTTGCACTCAAGGTGTCGGCCAGTGTCGGGGTGACGTTTTACCCACAGGCCGGCGAGATCGATGCCGAGCAGTTGTTGCGCCAAGCCGATCAGGCCATGTACCAGGCCAAGATGGCCGGAAAAAATCGCTATCACATCTTTGACACCGCCCATGACAACGGTCTGCGCAGTCAGCACGAAAGCGTTGAGCGCATCCGCCAAGCCCTGAACAAGCACGAGTTGGTGCTGTACTACCAGCCCAAGGTCAACATGAGAAGCGGCCGGGTGATCGGCGCTGAAGCACTGATTCGCTGGAACCACCCCGACCAAGGGCTGCTGGCACCCGCAGCGTTTTTGCCAGCCATCGAAAACCACCCGCTGGCGATTGACGTTGGCGAATGGGTGATTGAGACCGCCCTGCTGCAAATGGAGGCCTGGCACACGCTGGGCCTGGACTTGCCGGTTAGCGTCAATGTGGGGGCGCGCCAGTTGCAGCAGGTCGATTTTGTTGCCCGGTTGCGTCAGATTCTGGCCCGGCATCCAGAGATCAAACCGGGCTGTCTGACGCTTGAAGTGCTGGAAACCAGCGCCCTGGAAGACATTGCCGGTGTCTCGCAGGTGATTGCACAGTGCAAGCTGATGGGCGTGGATTTTGCACTGGACGATTTCGGCACCGGCTATTCATCACTGACTTATCTCAAGCGGCTGCCTGTGGCACTGCTGAAGATGGATCAGAGCTTTGTGCGCGACATGCTGGTTGACCCGGATGATCTGGCCATCCTGGAAGGCGTGATCGGGCTGGCCAAAGCGTTCCGGCGAGCCTTGATTGCCGAAGGTGTGGAAACCATTGAACACGGCTCGCGGCTGCTGCAACTGGGCTGCGACCTCGCCCAGGGCTACGGCATTGCCCGCCCCATGCCAGCGCAAGACATGCCGGCGTGGGTCAGCAACTGGCGGCCCGACCCGGCCTGGAGTCGGGCTGGTCTCGTCTAGATTGCACAGATATTCGATCGGCATTGCAGGTGAATAATCGCCATGACTAGCTGATTTAGCGAGCGTCACGCCGACCAAGCCATGTACCAGGCCAATGAAAATTGGCGCAATCAAGTCAAGCTGTACCGGGCACCGGTCGTGGTGCAGCCATCGTACACTGTGGCTACGGCTTCATGAATATGTTGTTGATAGCTACTAGCGCACATTCCACCGTGGATAAAGGCCAATTTCTCATAAAAAACAGGGGGGCATGTACATCCAACTGGTCATTTTTGGTGGGCCAGAAAGACTTCGATGAAGCGACTAATGACTTTCCTGTTGCCACTCATGCTGACGGCATCCGTTTGGGCTGAAGGCATGGGCGGCTTGCAGGACCTGTGGCAGCATTACGACGGCTGGATTTCGATCTTGCTGACCCTGCTGCTTACGCTGCTGGCAAGTGCAACGGTGGCACTTAAGCGGCAGAACCGGCGCATGCGCCAGGACAACATCGCCCTCCAAGCGGCTAAAGAGGCCACCCAGGCATCAGAATTGTTTGGCAAAGCAACCTTCGATGCCGTGTCTGCGCAAATGTGCGTGTTGGATCACGCCGGCATCATTTTGACTGTCAACCAGGCGTGGCGCGACTTTCTTGACGCAAACAGACCCAAACCTGAACCCGGGTGCGCGAACGGTGACTACGGCGTGGGTACTAATTACCTCAATATTTGTGATTGTTCCATCGGCCCGCAGTCTGACGAAGCGCTGTCCATGGCCAACGGCGTGCGCAGTGTGATGAGCGGCGCTTGTGAATTGTTTGTGCTGGAATACCCGTGCCACAGCCCTACCGAGCAGCGCTGGTTCAACGCCAAAGTAACGCGTTTTCCGGGAAACAGTGGCAACGTGGTGGTGGCACATGAATCCATCACCGCAGTCAAATTGACTGAAACCCGACTGCAGCTTGCCGCCATCGTCTTCACCCACGCCCGCGAGGGCATTGTGATCACCGATGTCAACGGCACCATCTTAGAAGTCAATGACACCTTCACGCGCACCACCGGCTACAGCCGCGCGGAGGTGCTGGGCAAGAACCCGCGAATTCTCAAGTCCGGACGCCAGAGCCCCGCGTTTTACAAAGCGATGTGGGCCGCACTGATCGGCAACGGCTTCTGGCAGGGCGAAGTCTGGAATCGGCGCAAAGACGGCACCGAATATGCCGGGCTGATCACCATCAGCGCCGCACTGGGTGCCGATGGCAAAGCACAACACTTTGCTGCCCTCTTTACAGACATTACCGCACTGAAAGAGCACGCCAAACAACTTGAGCGCATCGCTCATTACGACGTGCTCACTGGCTTACCCAACCGCGTACTGTTGGCTGACCGGCTTGAACAAGGCATTATTCTGAGTCAGCGCCAAAACTTGTCCATGGCCGTGGTGGCACTTGATCTGGATGGCTTCAAAGCGGTGAATGACCTGCATGGCCACAACACCGGTGACGAACTGCTGATTACCTTGGCGCAGCGCATGAGAGCTGCCCTGCGGGACGGCGACACCTTGGCCCGCGTGGGTGGCGACGAGTTTGTGGCGGTGCTGATCGATCTGGAGCGGCCCCAGGATTGCGAGCCGGTGCTGAACCGCATGCTGCAGGCGATCGCCGTCCCGATCCAGGTGGGCAGTACTGAGGTGAGCGTCTCGGCCAGCATGGGCGTCACCTTGTACCCGCAGGATGGCGCGGATGCCGACCTGCTGCTGCGTCACGCCGATCAGGCCATGTACGTGGCAAAAGAGGCCGGCAAAAACTGCTACCACTTGTTCGATCTAGCCCAGGATACAGCCGTGAAAACCCAGCGTGAGAGCCTGGATCGCATTCGTCTCGGTATGGATGGGCACGAGTTTGTGCTGTATTACCAACCCAAGGTCAACATGCGGACCGGCAGGGTCATCGGTGCTGAAGCCTTGATTCGCTGGCAGCACCCTGAGCGCGGTCTACTGGCCCCCGCTGCCTTTTTACCCGTGATCGAAGGGTTGGCGATCAGTGTGGTGCTGGGCGAATGGGTGATTGGCACCGCCCTGGCCCAGATGGCCCAATGGCTGTCCAGTGGCTTGACCTTGGGCGTCAGCGTCAACATCAGCGCGCACCAGTTACAGCAAGCCAACTTTGCCGCTCGATTAGGGGACTTATTGGCAACCTATCCCACGGTTCAACCCCATCACCTGGAACTTGAAGTACTGGAAACCAGTGCGTTGCAAGACATGGCACAAGTCTCCAAAATGATGCATGCCTGCCGCTCTCTGGGCGTGCACTTTGCGTTGGATGACTTCGGCACCGGGTATTCGTCGCTTACCTACCTCAAGCACCTGCCCGCTGATGTGCTCAAGATTGACCAGAGCTTTGTACGCGGCATGCTGAGCGACCCCAACGACCTGGCCATTGTCAAAGGTGTCATTGGCCTCACCGCCGCCTTTAATCGCGAGGTGATCGCCGAAGGGGTGGAGACCGCTGCCCATGGTGCAATGTTGTTGCCACTGGGCTGCGAGTTGGCACAGGGCTATGGGATTGCGCGGCCCATGCCGGCCCAAAATTTGCCGCAGTGGGTGGCCAGTTGGCAGGCGAATGCGGCCTGGACGGCTTAACCAGCCAGCCCGATCTGGTGGTCAGTGACTTGTCAATGGAAGACTCGCATCGATAGCTGCGGACTGGGTCAGCCCGGCGACGTTGTTGACGGTTTGAGCATGCACACCACACGGAATATCCGCGGCAAGATACTTATTTGCCAGAGTCTTCGGTCAGGCCAATCCAGGCCACTTCCGGGTCGGTGTAGGAAACACTTGGGAAGTCAGACCAAAGCGGACAGTGAGAAGCTGTTTAGGCTTCGATCAAACGGCATCGCCCATGCGCCGCAGGGCAATCGAGCGGCGTTGCTCTTCCAACGCATTGTCATCGATGCTTTGGCGAACAAATTCGATGTGCGACGTAGCGGCCAACGCTGCCGCTTCAGGCTTGTGCTCACGTATCGCCTGCCAGATGGCACGGTGCTGCTTTTGCAACTGGTTCCACCGCGTGGGCCTGGCGTGCAGATGCTCCAGATTGGTGGATACGTGACCGTGAATCACCCGCATCAAACTGGAGGTCAGGTGGCCAATCAACACGTTGTGGGAGGCCTCCGCAACCGCTTGGTGAAACGCCACATCGGCGCTGATGCAGGCCGGTAAATCATCGGTGTCATAAATCGCCTGAAGGGTCGCATAAACCGCATCCAGCCGGGCTATATCGACATCGGTGGCGCGCTCTGCGGCCAGCGCAGCGGCCTGGCTTTCCAGCATTTGCCGAAACTCAAGTAAATCGCGGTGCAGCAAGGGGTGGCCCTTGAGCATGTCTTGCCAAGGTTCGACAAAGTGCGCCTCCAGCCGGTCGGTGACGTGCGTGCCGCCGCCGTGGCGCGTTGTCAACATGCCTTTGGCCACCAATTTTTGAATTGCCTCGCGCAATGAGGGACGCGACACCCCCAACTCGATCGCCAGCGCTCGCTCGGCCGGCAAGCGGTCACCTGGCTTGAGCGAGCCCTCAAGAATTCGTTTTTCAAGTTCGCCAGCGACTGTGTCGGCGAGTTTATTCAGGGCAGCAGGATGATGAATCATGATTTATCAAGTGGTATTACCACTCTGATGATAGTTCTATTGCCGTGAGTCAAGGGTAAACCCTTATTTACCAAAGGCAATTCAAAATTTACATTACTTAAAAGTGGTATTACCAATTTACCACTTCTAAATTTCAACCGATCCATCCGTCTTTCTAACAAGGACAAGTACACCATGAGTCAACTGATTCAAGCCATCTCAGCCATCCTGCCCGCCAAGCAAGTCATCACCGACAGCTTGCGCCGACTGGCCTATGGCACAGATGCCAGTTTTTATCGCTTGACCCCTGAGGTTGTGGCGGTGGTCGAGTCTGAAGAAGAGGTGCAGGCGCTGCTGCAGGTGGCGCGTGCGCAGAGTCGGGCTGTGACGTTTCGCGCAGCGGGCACCAGCCTGTCGGGCCAGGCTGTGACGAATAGCGTGTTGGCGTTGATTGGCGAAGGCTTTAGCACGTGCGACATCAGCCCGGACGCAGCCACGGTACGAACCGGCCCCGGCATCATTGGTGGCGAGGTCAACTACCGTCTGGCCCCACTAGGGCGCAAGATCGGGCCCGACCCGGCTTCCATCAACGCTTGCAAAATGGGCGGCATTGTGGCCAACAACGCCTCCGGCATGTGCTGCGGCACGGTGCAAAACAGCTACCGCACTCTGGTTGGCTTGCGTGTGGTGCTGTGCGATGGCACGCTGCTTGACACCGAAGACAGCTTCAG
>JBBQZI010000196.1:0-5915 GCA_038207855.1 Burkholderiales bacterium | reverse complement strand
CGCTTGGCGACGGCAGCCTTCTTGCCGATCATTCGAACTTTTACCGCACCCGCAGGTATCAATGTAGCCGACAGTGATATTTCGGTAGCTGCACGCGTCCTCAGTGAGTTTCCCGAATACCTGACCCCAAGCCAGCAGGTGCCCAACACCTTGTCAGAGCTTGGCCAGAAGACGCTGGAGCCAGATGCCAACATCATCAAGCTGCCCAATATCAGTGCTTCAGTAGGTCAGTTGATGACCTGCATCAAGGAGTTGCAGGACAAGGGTTACGCGATACCGGACTTTCCTGAAGAAGCCAAGACCGACGAAAAAAAATCAATCCGCACCCGCTACGCCAGGTGCATCGGCAGCGCAGTCAATCCGGTGCTGCGCGAAGGCAACTCTGATCGTCGTGCACCCAAGGCGGTCAAGGAGTACGCGCGCAAGCATCCTCATTCAATGGCCGATTGGAGCCAAGCTTCCCGCTCGCATGTCTCGCACATGCATCACGGTGACTTCTACCACGGTGAAAAATCACTGACGCTGGACAAAGCCCGTGACGTGCGCATGGAACTGGTCGGCAAGAGCGGTAAGACGACCGTGTTCAAGCCTGAGACCAAGCTACTGACTGGCGAAGTGATCGACAGCATGTTCATGAGCAAGAAGGAACTACTGGAGTTTTACGAAAAAGAAATCGACGACGCCTACAAGACTGGCGTGATGTTTTCGCTGCACGTCAAGGCGACCATGATGAAGGTGTCGCATCCCATCGTGTTCGGCCACTGCGTCAGGATTTTCTATAAAGATGCGTTTGCCAAGCATGCTCACTTGTTCGAAGAACTGGGTGTCAATGTCAACAACGGCATGGCCAATCTGTATGAAAAAATTGCCGCCTTGCCTCAGTCCATGCAGGACGAAATCAGGCACGATCTGCACGCGTGCCACGAGCATCGGCCCGAACTCGCCATGGTCGACTCAGCCAAGGGCATCACCAATTTCCACTCGCCCAATGACGTGATCGTAGACGCATCAATGCCCGCCATGATCAGAAACGGCGGCAAGATGTGGGGTGCTGACGGTCGCCTTAAAGATGTCAAGGCCGTGATGCCGGAATCAACTTTTGCCCGCATCTACCAGGAGATGATCAACTTCTGCAAGTGGCATGGCAACTTCGACCCAAAAACCATGGGCACCGTGCCCAACGTGGGACTGATGGCCCAGCAGGCCGAAGAATACGGCTCGCATGACAAGACCTTTGAAATACCGGAAGACGGTTTAGCCAACATCGTGGACATTGCAACAGGTGAAGTTCTGCTGTCGCAAAACGTTGAGACTGGCGACATTTGGCGCATGTGCCAAGTCAAAGACGCCCCCATCCGCGACTGGGTGAAGC
Organism: Burkholderiales bacterium; assembly: GCA_038207855.1. Lineage (GTDB taxonomy): Bacteria > Pseudomonadota > Gammaproteobacteria > Burkholderiales > Burkholderiaceae_C > Rhodoferax. The sequence goes on along the minus strand of JBBQZI010000196.1, from coordinate 4,543 downwards.
TGGCAGTGACACGCGCCCGTAATTCCGGCGCGCCGGCCGTGTTCTGGCTCGACCCGTACCGTCCGCACGAAGCCGAACTGATCAAGAAGGTCAACACCTACCTAAAAGACCATGACACGACTGGACTTCAGATTGAAATCATGTCCCAAGTGCGTGCCATGCGCTTCACGCTCGAGCGGGTAATCCGAGGCTTGGACACCATATCGGTCACGGGCAACATCTTGCGTGACTACCTGACTGACTTGTTTCCGATTATGGAACTGGGCACCAGCGCCAAGATGCTGTCGATCGTACCCCTGATGGCTGGCGGCGGCATGTACGAAACCGGTGCCGGCGGTTCAGCGCCCAAGCACGTTCAGCAGTTGGTGGAAGAAAATCACCTTCGCTGGGACTCCCTGGGTGAGTTCCTGGCGCTGGCCGTTTCGCTGGAAGATTTGGGGCTCAAGACTGGCAATGCAAAGGCCACGATACTTTCCAAAACCTTGGATGCCGCCACCGGCAAGTTGCTGGGCAACAACAAGAACCCGTCTCCCAAGACCGGACAGCTCGACAACCGGGGCAGCCAGTTCTATTTGGCACTGTATTGGGCACAAGAACTGGCCGAGCAGACCGACGACGCTGAAATGGCCGCCCGATTCGCCATACTGGCCAAACAGCTGGCCGACAACGAGCAGACCATCGTGTCTGAACTGGCTGCAGTGCAAGGCAAGCCCGCCGATATCGGCGGCTACTACCTGCCAGATGCGGCCAAACTGGAAGCAGTGATGCGGCCAAGCCAGACGTTGAACGCGGTGCTGGCAGCGGCTCAGGCGTAGACATCACAACAAACCGCACTAACCAGCGCGGTTTGTTCGGTGCTTATCGGCGCGACCGCATGAGCGGTTCAGCCAACACCGGTTGGGCAACGCAGGACAGGATGCAGCAGCTTGTTTTTGCGCGGGGGTTCGGTTGCTGGTTGAATTGGAATTTCGCCAGCTGTCAGCAACTGCGCGCCCACGGCCCCAAAATCAGCTTCTCAGAGGCACTCAGATCGCGCGAATAGCGCGCGCTTGCGAGTAACGAGTCTTGTATGAGACCGGATCTAACCGCTTTGGCATAAGCCTCCCGGGCGATTTCAAATGGAAGCGCCAAAACTGCCGCCGATGCGCCCAGAATGGCATTCGCAGGGAGCTTTAAATCACGATGGTTTTCTGTAGCGATGTTCATCAGCGGCCTTTCATTGCGACGACCCAATGGGACAGGCAATACCCACTCGAACGGTTGTCGATCGTTTGCATACGATGCTCTAGATCAAAAATGTCAACCGACTCTTTCAGGTACGAATCGTCAACGTCCTTTTGAGACTGGAGTCTGGGCAAGTAAGCCTTGATAAGCTCAATTAGTTTGGACATGGTAAGTCCCTTCTTTGGTTACAGAATCCAAAGATAAGGGTTTACCCTTAGATATGCAAGTCTAATTGCGAATTTTTATACGCATGTGGTTTATTCGTCCGAAATTTTTATTCTGAAAACCGCGTCCCACACGCTTCCGTGAAGCTTCTAAGCGATTGTTTTTATTCGGTTTTAATCGTCTTAGCCCGAATTCGCTTCACCAGAGAAAACAGCTCCGGGTCTTTCAGCGCGGCCGATCGGCCGTCGGCAAGGGTCATGCGCACCATGCGCTCAAGCGTGTGAGCCTGTGGTGTGATCGGACCAAAAAAGCACGGCTCTTCGCCCATAGCCAGCAGCAACGTTGGAAAGTTTTCCACGTCCAGCGGATCCAGTAAATCAGCTTCGTCTTCGACATCCAGCCACAAAAATTGGGCCTGCGGACATTCGGCCTGAATACTGGCCTGCACCTGGGCAAACCGGCTGCGGTAGTCTTGGCACACGCCGCACCACTCGGCGCACAGACAAACCGCCAGCAAGCCAGGTTTAGTCACCAAACGAAATACCCAGATCGCGCCCGGTTTGCAGCGTGTCGCTGTTCATTGGCACATTGCGCATGTGGCCAGCAACTTCTTCCAACGCGACGTAATCGACACCGTTCATGCCCAACGCAACCATCACCCCACTTTGGCCATCCTGCAGTGCGCGCACGGCAGCGGCACCAAAGCGCAACGCAGCGAGCCTGTCAAATGAAGTTGGGCTGCCACCGCGCAACAAGTGGCCCAGCACCACCACACGGGTATCTTTGCCGGTGGCTTCAGCCAGCGCGTTCGCGACACGCTCTCCGATGCCCCCCAGGCGTTCGGCGTGACCGACTTCGGCTGGTGCCAGCAATTCGTGATGGCCGTCCTGCGGCAGCGCGCCTTCGGCTACCACCACGATCGAATACGCTTGGCCACTGGCATCGCGCTCGCGTATTTTGGCAGTGACCTTGTCCAGGTCAAAACCGATTTCCGGAATCAGAATCGCATGCGCGCTGCCCGCAATGCCAGCGTGCAGGGCAATCCAGCCAGCGTAGCGGCCCATCACCTCGACCACCATCACGCGCTGGTGGCTTTCGGCGGTGCTGTGCAGGCGGTCCAGGCATTCGGTGGCAAAACCCACTGCTGTGTCAAAGCCAAAGGTGGTAAAGGTTTTATCAAGGTCGTTGTCGATGGTTTTTGGCACCCCGACCACGCGCAGGCCTTTGAGGTGCAGGGCATTGGCAATGGTCAGCGAGCCGTCACCACCAATCGACACCAACGCGTCAATCTCATGCGTGCCAAAGTAGGCCAGGATTTCGTCCGAGCGATCAATCTCGCGCACGCTGCCATCGGGCATGTTGACTGGGAAATGCAGCGGGTTGCCCTTGTTGGTGGTGCCCAGAATGGTGCCGCCTAGGTGCCCGATGCCGCGCACCCGCTCACGCGTGAGGCGGTAGACACCGCCTTCGGCGTAGCGCTCAGGAAACAAAATGCCGTTAAAGCCATCGCGAATACCAAAACACTGCCAACCCAGGTTGTCGGCGGCAATCATGACCGACTGGATCACGGCGTTGAGGCCAGGGGCATCACCGCCACCGGTGTTGATTGCAATGCGTTTGATGGGTTTGGTCATGCCAGTTTCCTAGGGGTTAAGTCGCAGCGCGGCTGCACAGCCCACCATTGTGCCGCAGGAGCTTTGACTCGCCGATGACCAGCCTAGTGCTGCGCCAGCGTCGGGTAGTCGGTATACCCTGTGGCACCACCACCATAGTAGGTGTTGCGATCGCCCTCGTTGAACGGTCCATCCTGGCGCAAACGCTCGACCAAATCGGGATTGGCGATGAACGGTCGGCCAAAGGCCACCAAATCAGCGCCTTCAGCCAAGGCTTTTTCAGCCAACACCTTGTCCAAGCCATTGTTGACCATCCAGGCCCCCTTGCCGCCCGCTGCTCGATAGACACAGCGTAGCGCGTCGTAGTCAAACGGACGGTCGGCCAAGTCGCGCGCACCACCGGTAGCGCCTTCAATGATGTGGATGTAGGCCAGATTCAGCGTGGCCAACTGACGTACCACGTACTCGAACAGCGACTGCGGGTCGGAGTCAAAAGCGTCATTGGCCGGGGTCACCGGCGACAGGCGAATGCCGGTGCGTCCACCGCCAATGGCGGCGGTGACGGCGCGCACCACTTCAAGCAGCAAGCGGGCGCGGTTTTCAATGCTGCCGCCGAAGTCATCACGGCGCAAATTGGAGCCATCTTTGAGAAACTGGTCCAGCAGGTAACCGTTGGCCCCATGAATCTCGACCCCGTCAAAACCACAGGTCTCAACCGCGTTGCGCGCAGCCGCCTGGTACGTGTGCACAATGCCAGGCAACTCGTCAGCGTGCAGCGCGCGCGGCTCGGAGGTGTCCACAAACGTTGGCGCGCCGTCCTGGATCAATACAGTTTTGGTTTTGGCCGTAATGGCAGATGGGGCGACCGGCTTACCGCCAACTGGCTGCAAGCTGGTATGCGAGACCCGGCCCACATGCCAAAGCTGCACCACAATCTTGCCACTGGCAGCGTGCACGGCCTTGGTGACTTGTTTCCAGCCATCAAGTTGCTCGGTGCCATATAGGCCTGGCACATCGGCATAGCCCTGACCTTGTTGGCTGATGGCGGTGGCCTCGGTGATCAACAACCCGGCGCTGGCGCGCTGGCGGTAATACTCGGCCATCAGCGGTGTAGGAATAGCATCTGGGGCGCGATTGCGCGTGAGCGGTGCCATGACAATGCGGTTGGACAAAGCCAGATCGCCCACTTTGATTGGGTCAAACAGGGTGGCGGTGTGGTTTTTCATGAGCAGCAGTCAGAGTAAGTAAAAATGTTAGCTTGGGGCAAAGCAAAAAAAATAAAGAGTCAAAGCGCTCAAGGCCCGCAGGTGGGGAATTGAAATTGACGATAATTTTGACCCAGATTCAGCAACTTGACTGTACCCACAGCTGATTTGCTTGCATCCTGCTCATTCCTTATCTCAATCAAACGAATCAAACAACCCATGACATCACTGAACTTCATCGGCGGCGAAAAAGGCGGCGTAGGCAAATCGGTGGTAGCCCGCCTGCTGGCACAGTACTTCATCGACAAGAACCACGCCTTTACCGGCTTTGATACC
>JBBQZI010000195.1:0-5922 GCA_038207855.1 Burkholderiales bacterium | reverse complement strand
ACGGGTGGACTCCATATGGCTGAGCCAACGCTCACGCAGCGCCTTGAACCCACCCCAGCGGTTGCTCGGACGCAGTGGCACGCCAAAGACATCCCCGAGCTCACGGTAAAAGTCCGCCAAATGACTCTGCGGATGGTTGATGGCCGCCACCGTCACATCAGGCAGGCGCTTCAAACGCTGGGCCAACACGCGCAGCACAATGCTCTTGCCACTGCCCGGATCCCCATGGACCATGGCGAAACCGCCCTCGCGAATCTGCGCATGTTCAATGCGCCAACAAAAACCCTCGATCTTGGGTGGCACATAAATCGCATCGACTGGCAACTCAGGCGAGAACGGATTGAATTTGAGCCCATACAGGGCCAGAAGCTTTTGGTTCATGGTGTGGCCCCTTGCGAGTTGCCTGGATTGGCGGGCAAGCCGACCTCGGGCATGGACAAATAAGCCGGTGGCACCCCGGTGGCGGCGTAGTCGACCAGCAGTTGCGTCATCAAAGCAGGCAAACCAACCGGTGCCAGTGGTGAGAGATCGACAGCCGCCGGGCTCAAGGCGCGACGCTGGCCATTGGCATTGGCGGACTTGTCCAGCGGCTTGACCGCACACAGAGTGGCCCCCGTTCTGCCATCAACCATATCCACCTTTGATAAATCCCAGCGGGCATAACGCAAATGCACCTGCTCCAGGTGGCGGTAGCGCGCCGGTATCTCAAAGCGCTCGCCAGCCAGACTGACCGTGCCGTCGGAGCGCCTTTGCCGACGCGTCACCTCAATGCAGAAACTACTTGTCAGCACGGCACTGCCCGGACAGGGCCGCGCCACGTTGGGCCCCGCCAAATAGTGCGCCATGGGCGTGGCATTGATCTCAGAATGATGGGTGCGGTGGTACTCCTGCTCTGTCCAAGCCTGCGTGGCCAGATTCAAGGCATCCAGCGTGAGGCTCTCATCACCTTCAAGCATGGCCATCAGCCGTCCTTCAATGCGCCCCCAGAAGGATTCCTGTTTGGCGTTCTGATACGGCGAATACGGCAGCGTGGTCTGATGCACGATGCCCAAAGCGGCCAGGCCGGTGGTGGTTTCCTCAGCCAGCATGGCCGCCCCGTTGTCGGTCATCAAAGCACGTGGCAGGCCGCGTTTCATGAGCGCCTGGCACAAACAGTGGATCAAGCTTTGGGCTGTCTCATCCAGATACCACTGGAGGTGGCACACCAGACGGGAGCGGACATCGATGACACACATGATCATGGGTGTCACCCACTGCCCTTGGCGGGTCAGCACTTTACGCGAGCCGTGGTGGAAATCGAGATGCCAAAGGGCATTGACGTGGTCCACCTCAAAGCTGCGCACCTCCAGACGTTCCAGGCGGTCCCGCGCAGCCAAGGCCCCGGCAGTGGCGCGTTTGGGTCTGCTTTGGCGAAACATGCCCTGCGCCAAAAGGTAGCGGCGCACAGGAATCCATATAGACTTCCGAGCGGATTAAATTGGAAGAATGCGCAAAATGTGTGGTCCCGAGTGAAAACAAAGGCGTCACTTTTCTGTGCAGTTGCAGACCTCTTCTTATTGAGTTGACTTCTGAATTTGTCACTTCTCACTGGTTTTTTTATGAGCCGTTTTTCATCCCGCCAAAACCGGCAAAACTTTGCTAACGCCCACACTTAAACTGCTACAAAATAGATAGCTAGTTACGCATATTGCATGAGGGCTAGCGTCTATTTTTCCATTATTTTTTTACGCTGTTTAGCGATTGGACGATCGATCTCTGGCACTAGTGTTTTTCACAAGCTTTGAGCCTTTGCCGCCACTGTCCGAGCGGATTGTGCGGGTCGGCTTCAGCTGCCTTGGTTGATGCGTCGATCAGGCGGTCTATGAGCTTTTTCTGCGCGGCATCTTCGGCATCGGGAAACGTCGGCACCACCGTCACCAAATAGTCGCCGCGCGCGCCACGCGGCTCCACTGGAAATCCCTGGCCACGCAGCCGGTACACCAAGGCATTTCGATTGAGGCGCATTTGCTGCAGGCCCCCCGGCACCGGCACGTCCACCCATCGGTTGGCGGCCCACGCGTAGCCGTCCACCGGCATCTCGCAGCGCAGCTGGCCATCCTGCAACACGAAAAATGGGTGCGTCTCAAACGCCACATGAATTTCCAGGCACAAGTCCAATCCACCGTGGTGGGTGCTGGGCACCGTCAGCACATCGCCCGCGCGAACACCCGCCGGCAGACGCACGCGGTGGTGGTACTTCACCGAACACTGGCCCGTGCCCTCGCACGGATTGCAGTGTTCACGCTGGCGTCCATCACCACCGCAGTCCTCGCAGGCCTCCTTGGTCCACAGCCAGCCAAACAGCGCTGCACGCTTGATGGCACCACTACCCTGGCAGCCCGCGCAGGCCTGTGCCAAAACGCGTTGCCCTTTACCCGCGCACGACCGGCATTCATAGGCAAATCGGCCCCGCAAAGCGCGAACGCAGCCCAGGGTCGCATCGTCGATCGATAGCCGTACCTCGCGCACAAACACCTGTTTTTCAGCCTGCGGCTGGGCATCATTTGCATCATTTGCATTGTTGGTACTGCTTGTACTACTTGGGGCTTCCTCCTGCGTCTCGCACGATCCGTTTCGATGCTGACACAGGTGGTGGTAAGCCTTGTTGATGCGCTGAATCCGCAGGGGCGCCTCAGAAGCCCGGTTGCGGTCCGGGTGCCAGCGCGACACAAGGCGGCGCCATTGCGATTTCAGTTGCGCATCATCGGCGCTGGGGTCCAACTCCAGCTCTTTGTAAGCCTCAGTGGTATCCATGGGTGGTTTGGCCTGAGCTTAGGTGGCGTAAGGCAGTAGCGCCTTGGCCGCGTCAATGCGCAAATGCAGATCGACCGCCACATCGTTCATCACCTTGAGCAAGAAGCGCTTCGGGTCCAGCTCATCACCGCCAGTGGCAACGCTAGCGGACGGGCGTGCTATCGGATCAAGCTTGACTGGCATCCCGGTTGGCCGCAGCAAGCTTAAAGCCTGCTCCCATGCAGCGGACGAGATGCTTTGCAGACGGCACAAAATGTCGGCCTGCCCATCCACACTGGGTTGCCGGTCCAGCCAGGGCTCATCCGCAAAAATACCAGCCAAATCAGGTGCCACAAAAGCCGACCAGTTGCCCGTTGCCGCTTGCAGCGCAGGCACCATTTCTTCGGGCAGAGACGGCATCAAACGCACGCGCTGCTGCGCCACATCACCCAGATAGCGCTGGCGCAAGGCTTCAAGAAACGCCTGCGCTTGTGCCACCGGCGCCGGCGCCGTGAGTGAAAACCAAAGCTGATAAGCATCAATGCCCGAAACAGCAATGGCCGGGGCCGGTAGCGTCAGATCGGCCTGCACCCCTTTCCACACGGCAGAGAGCGCCTGCCAGTCAGCGGGCCGCGCCAGCTCAAGGACCATGGCACGCACCTGTCCATCGCCATCTTGGACTAGGTAGAGACGGTGCAACTCTGATTGCAGTCGGTTCATGGCGGGAATTGGGCATGGATTTTCGAGCATGCGCGACTCTAACCCAGTCAATCCGACTGCGGACTCAACTCAAGCCGTTTGAGGTCAAACCCCTGGCTGAGAAGCCGCGCCAGCAGCGCGTCATATGCGGCGGGCGCTACTTTGGCCGTACGCGACAAAACCCACAGGTACTCGCGCTTGGGCTCGCTCACCGCCACCAGCTGATACGCCGGGTCCAGATCAATCACCCAGTAGTCACCCCAAACCGCAGGAATGAATGACAGCCAAGCTGGCGCAAAACGCACCTCCAGCTTGGGCGAATGCTGGTCGCCCACCTGCCGCGCAGCACCCACGGCCACCGTCATCTCGCCGTCGGCCTGACGGCAACGGTTGATCACCTGCACCCGGCCATCGGGCTGCGCGCTGTAGTCGGCCCGTGTGTCGGCGACGCATTTTTTCTGAAACCGATTGGGGTACTTGGCAATCTCGAACCACGTGCCCATGTAGCGGGGCACGTCTAGGCTGGCGATGGGTGTCACGGCGGGGGCAGCAGGCGGCGCAGCGTCAGCGGCATGAGCGAACGCAGCGCTGAGAGCAAGAAGAATTGCGAAGATTTTTTTCATGCATCAGCTTTCAGTTTTATGGGTTGGCTGGTGGCTAAACGCTTAAGCAGCTTGTCTTGCACCGCCGGCGTCAAAATCACTTTGCGCAGGCGCCCCACGAAGCCGGGGGTTGTGGCCATCTTTGAGTTGGGGCGGATGAAATTGTCGCAGATGTCGCTTTCGGATAGCTTGTTTGTATTCAACCGGCGCCTCCCTTTTCAGGCGCATTATCCGGCAGCCTTTTGGCTGGATCTGATCGACCCGGCCAGAGCATGGGTTAGACTGAATCTTGATCATGCAGTGCTCAACTTCTGAAGGCTGAATAGGCGGTTTTGCATGCATTCTGAAAACCTACCTTTTTTTACCCTGTAGGCCCCGTCAAATAAGCGTTACCAGCTATTGTTTTAGTAGCAAAAGATACCATGACCGAAAACAAGCCGTTCGAGATTGCCCGCGAAACTCTCAAACAACTGACGGCCCGAAAGCTGGCACCTACGCCCATTAATTACCAGCGTATTTACAGCGAGATTGCCGGGATGCCGATCGAGTCGCCTTTTCCGGCTGACCGACTGCGCGACATCGCGCTGGCACTGCCCACCAAGACTCCGGGCCAGCAGCGCCAACGCGGCTTATTGGAGTCGGCCATTGGTCAACTCAACTGGGACGGTGTCAAAAGCGCATTGATGGCTTACGGTGGTTTCACACCCGCCACACCTGAGCCAGGCAAAGGTGTCGGTCTGGAGGTGCTCGACCAAGCAGCCAAGCCAGTTACGCCGCCGGTCGAAATAGCGAGCCCTGCGGTATTGACCGCGCCGGCATTGACAGCTGATTTTTTTAGCCAGATTGCCCGCCTGATCGACTATGCCCAGCCGGCACTCGGGCGCGACGATGCGCGTTTTATGGAGCAAACCCAAGCGTTGACCAAGGCGCTGCGCCAACCCGGCGCCGATGCCGTAGCGGTCAAGCAGATGCTGGTTAGCTATGGCCACCGCCTGTCTTTTGCGGCGGAAGACCAGGCTGAGATCAAGAATGTGCTGCTCAAATTGCTGCACCTGATCATCGAAAACATCAGCCATCTGAGTCTGGATGACACCTGGCTCAAGGGCCAGGTCGACGCACTGCTGGAGGTCTGTGTGCCGCCACTGACACTGCGCCGCCTTGACGATGTAGAGCAGCGCCTGAAGGACGTCATTTTCAAGCAGACTGAAGCCAAAGCACGCACGGTGCAGGCACAGGAAGAGATGCGCCAGATGCTGGCCACCTTTGTCGAGCGTCTGGCCTCCATGTCCGAGACCACCGGCAGTTTTCACACCATGCTGGAGAGCAGTGCCAAGCTGATTGAGCAGGCCAGGACCATTGCAGACATTGCCCCGGTGCTCAAAGATGTGGTGGGGGCTACCCGCAACATGGCCCACGACAGCCAGACTGCCCGTGACGAGTTGCAAAGCATGAAGAAGCGCGCTGAAGCCACCGATGCCGAGCTAAGCAAGCTGCACCAGGAGCTCGACCGTGTCAGCGCCCTGGCACGGCATGACCCGCTCACCGGTGCGCTGAACCGGCAGGGTCTGGATGAGGCCATCATTCGCGAGGTGTCCAAAGTCAAACGCCAGGATACGCCGCTGTGCGTGGCGTTGCTGGACATCGACAATTTCAAAAAGCTCAATGACACCCTGGGTCACGCCACCGGTGACATCGCCTTGAGCCATTTGGCCACCGTGACCCGCCAGGTGATGCGCCCACAAGACACGCTGGCACGCTATGGAGGAGAAGAATTTGTCATCTTGCTGCCCGATACCGCGCTTGAACGCGGCATTGAGGCCATGACGCGCCTGCAGCGTGAGCTGACCAA
>JBBQZI010000194.1:0-6001 GCA_038207855.1 Burkholderiales bacterium | reverse complement strand
CGCTGATGGCTGCTACAGCGGGCGCCGTGGCGGCTGACGTGGCTGGTGCCGAAGCTTCGACCACGGGTGCGGTTTCGACTGCTGGTTTGGCCGCATCACCGAAGCCGAGTTTGGACAGGATTGTTCCGAAAATACTCATGTCATTTCCTTTTAAAGGTTGTTGGTTGGTGTTTTCGTCCCAGTCTGGGTACGAGATCAGCGCCAATGAGCTTGCTCACTGAACCGCTCAAGCATAACGGTTTCAAAAAGCTGCTGACTGACGCTGGACGGCGCTGCTGCGGTATGGCTTTGCAGAAGCGGAACTATTGCACAATCTGGCTTCATGAATTTCCGTTCAAACCCACTATGAATGCCAAATCCTCCAGCGGTGGTCTGGTTTACAGCACCGACAGTGGCCGCATGTGCCCGCTATGCCGCCAGCCGGTAACCGCCTGCCAGTGCAGTAGCGCCAAGCCCCGACCGGTGACCGACGGCATCGTACGCGTGTCGCGTGAGACCAAAGGCCGCGCTGGCAAGGGTGTCACGCTGGTCAAGGGGCTGGCCCTCGATGATGCTGCGTTGATCGCTTTAGGTAAACAGCTCAAGACCGCCTGTGGTTCCGGCGGTACGGTGAAAGACGGGGTGATCGAAGTGCAGGGCGATCATTGCGAGCGTGTCATGGCGTTGCTGCAAGCCAAGGGCCTGAAGGTCAAACGGGCAGGTGGTTGATGAACCCCGAAGACCTGCAATTGCTGGTGACGCGCAGCATGCCGTTTGGCAAGCACAAGGGTTGTCTGATTGCCGACCTGCCGGGCAATTACCTGACCTGGTTTGCCCGTGAGGGTTTTCCCAAAGGCGAAATCGGCCGCTTGCTGGCGCTGATGCATGAGATCGACCACAACGGTTTGTCAGACCTGCTCAAGCCGTTGCGTTAAGCCCTTCAGGAATAAGGGCTGGAGGCCCAATGGCACTACCTTAAGCCAATAGGGCAATAAAAACAACGATTTACAGCCGAAAGGAGTTGGGCTGGTCAACCCAAATTGATAGCATACGGGTGTCGAATCCATCACACGTATCAAGAAGGGGCCAGCCCAAATGGATACTACCAAAACCGGTTCACGCGGTGCTGGTTGTTTGCAGCGGCAAATCCAGCAGTTTCTGGGACGATTTGCCCAGACAGGTGGCCAGGCGCTGAGTGGACTATTGAGCGCCGAACAACTAAGCGCACTGATTGCACAGCACAGCCCCAACTACCGCAGTCGCACCTACCCGCCCCTGACCACCGTAAGCCTCTTTCTGGAACAAGTCCTCGGTGCTGACCACAGTTGCCAAGACGCGGTGGCACGCGGCCTGAGTCAACGCGTGGCCCAAGACCTCAGCGCATCAAGCCTGAACACCGGCCCGTACTGCAAAGCGCGCCAGCGTTTAAGTGCCACGCTGCCCAGCGCCTTATCCCAAGCACTGGCCCAAAGGCTGTGCCAAGCCCAACCCAAAGCCTGGCGCTGGCGCGAGCGCGACATCAAACTCATTGACGGCACCACCGTCTTCATGCCCGATACCGATGTAAACCAGGCCACCTACCCGCAGAGCACCCAACAAAAGCCTGGGCTGGGGTTTCCCACCATGCGCATCGTGGGCATCATCTCGTTGGGCTGTGGCGCTGTGCTGGACTGGGTCAGTGGTGCCTGTGCGGGCAAACTCACCGGTGAAACAGCGATGCTGCGTCAACTCGATGGCGCATTGAAGGCGGGCGATATTTTGCTCATGGATCGCTACTACACGGGCTACTTCACTGTCGCCAGACTCCTGGCCAAGGGGGTGGACTTTGTGAGCCGCCAGCATCAGTTACGCCACACTGAGTTCGAACTCGGCCAGCGCCTGGGCAAGAGCGACCACATCGCCACTTGGGCTCGTCCGGTACGACCGAAGTGGATGACGGTTCAGGAATATGAACAAGTGCCGTTGAGTCTGCAGGTGCGTGAAACGCGCGTGGGGGACTGGATCCTCATTACCAGCCTCAAGGATGCGCAGGCCACAAGTCCGGTGCAACTCAATGAGATCTACGGCTGGCGTTGGCATGTCGAGTTGGATTTGCGCGCCATCAAGTCGGTGATGCAGATGGAGATGCTGCGCTGCAAAACACCTGAGATGGTGATCAAGGAGGTGGCGGTGCATTTACTGGCTTACAACCTGGTGCGCTCGGTGATGGCACAGGCCGCCAACCGCGTCAGATGTGTGCCAAGGCAGCTCAGTTTCAAGGCGGCGATGCAGCAGTTGCGTGCGTTTGAGGAGCAGTTGCGCCATGGGGCCAACGCACGTCTATGCCACTTATGCGAAGTGCTGATCAGCGCTGTGGTGAAGGTTAAATTGCCGCATCGACCGGGTCGGGTGGAGCCCAGGGCTGTCAAGCGACGATCAAAAAACCATGCACACATGGCTCAGCCTCGCGCTGTGCTAAAAGCGCAATTGCTGGCACAGCGCGAGCTCAAGATGAGGGCTGTGCTTGCTTAAGGTAGTGCCATTGGGCTGGAGGCCAATTTTCCTTAAACTTATCGGCGCAAGGCACCTTCATTGATAATATATCTCACCAGACGCATTAATTTTCATTAGTGATCTTGAGAGATATTTAAATGAATCCTTTGCCTCTCCCTTTGCCAGTAGAACGTGCCATTGCCAAACTGGGGCGAGACCTGTCTCTGGCCCGAAGGCGGCGCCAGCTCACCCAAGCATCTTTGGCGGAGCGCATTGGTGCCTCATTGGCCACCGTGCGGCGGCTGGAAAAAGGCGACCCGCGTATTCCACTGCACTTCATCGCGCGTACCCTGCATGTTTTTGGTGAACTGGATCGGCTCAACCAGTTGCTGGACACCGGAGAAGACCAGATCGGCCTGAGCCTGATGGACGAGCAATTGCCCAAACGCGTGCGCACTCGCAAATCACGTGATCAATCGGGGGCTTTATGACGGCATCGGCGACCAAACAGCAAGTAGCGGTGTGCATCGGCAAAGCCGGCCAAATCGTGGGGCAGCTCACCTACGTGAAAGATGGTGCTCGCGAATACTCCGCCTTCGCCTACGACAACACCTGGCTGAGTGACCCCGCACGCTTTGAGGTGTCACCTGACTTGGCGCTGGTGGCAGGGCATCAGTCCCGGCGCGCACCCAGCCGCGACGACTCATGTTTTCACCTGGCCCTGGCCGACACCGAACCCGATGCCTGGGGTCGCCGCGTGATCGCCAGAGCGCACGCCAAGGCGCGCAAAACCAACCCGCACCTGAAAGCACTCAACGCCCTGGATTACCTCAGCGCGGTGGATGATTTCAGCCGCATGGGTGCGCTGCGTTTGCAGCACAACAGCGGCAGCTTTTTGCAAACGGTGGAAGAGGGCAAACGCAGCACGCCGCCCCTGGTGGACTTGCCGCACCTGTATCAGGCCAGCCGTGCGGTGGAAGGTGGACACGAAACCCTGGATGACCTGAAGTACCTGCAAGGCAAGGGCACCTCGCTCGGCGGTATGCGACCCAAATGCACGGTGCTCGATACCGATGGCCGCCTGGCGCTGGGCAAGTTCCCCAGCTTGATGGACACACGCCAGGTGACCCGTGCCGAAGTGCTGGCGCTGCGTCTGGCACAGCGTGCCGGCATTGATGCTGCTGATGCCAAAGTGGTGCTGGTGGGTGACACCCCGGTGGCTGTGATCCGTCGCGTTGACCGCACGGCGGAGCACGCGCGCATCCCTTATTTGTCCGCAGCGTCCATGCTGCAAGCCAGCCGCCAAGAAGAGCGTTCGTACACCGAAATTGCCGACATCATCCGCGCCAGGTGCGCCAACCCCAGCGCAGATGCCCAACAGCTTTGGCGGCGCCTGGTGTTCAACCTGCTCATCACCAATGTCGATGATCACCTGCAAAACCTTGGCTTTCTGTATGTTGGGCAAGGCCAGTGGCGACTGGCACCGCACTTCGACGTGAACCCTTTTCCCGACAAAGACCGCGAATCCAAAACCTGGCTGAGTGAAAGCACCGGCCCCATTACGTCATTGGACATGCTGATGGCACAGGCCGGGTATTTCAGTTTGCAGCCAGCGGACGCATTGCAAGTGCTGGCGCAGGTTCACGCCGCCGTGCGTGACTGGCGCGCCATGGCGCTGAGCCCCGAGGTGGGGCTGCTGGCCAGGGAGCTGGAGGATTTTGCGCCTGCGTTTGAGCATGCGCAGATGGCGGCGGCGCGGGGTGTGATTGGGTGATGCGGTGGGTGTTTGGTGGTTTTTTGTGAGCAGAGTCAAGCTGTAAATGCAAGACTGGTGATGCTGGTTTTGCTATGTAATTGAAAGCTTGTCGCGCTTGTATTTATTGGGCTAGTAGTTCGTTCCATCAATACAGTTACTAAATAGATGATAATCACCATGCTTCTTCAACTCATGAAGGTGGTGATCATGGCGAGAAAATCTGAGCGCTCCCCGCTGGCGCTGACTCCAGAACAACGCTCCAAACTCCAGGAACTGTCGGCATCGCGGGTGGCCCCGGCGCGGGAGGTGGAACGTGCCAAGGTCATGCTGGGCTATGCCGATGGTGCGTCGATCACAGAACTGCAGCGCCTGCTCGGGTTTAGCCGACCGATGATCTACCGGTGCGTAGACAAGGCGCTGGCAGCAGGTGTGCAGATGGGACTCAAGGACAAGTACCACCGACCACGCGAACCCGAGATCAGCGACGAAGCTAAGGCGTGGGTGGTCAGCATCGCATGCACCAAGCCCAAGGATCATGGACTGGCGGCCGAGTTGTGGTCGATCTCCGCGCTGGCGCGGTTTGTGGGCGAGCGCGCGCAGGCTGCCGGTTTTCCCCGCCTGGCCAATCCGGGCAAAAGCACCGTCTGGCGCATCCTGGACGACAACGACATCAAGCCGCACAAGATTCGTTACTACCTGGAAAAGCGAGACCCCGACTTTGACCGCAAGATGCAGGAAGTGCTGATGGTCTACCGGGACGTTTCGCTGTACGCGCAAGGCGCTGTGCATGATGCGCGGCCCAACCCCATCTACACCGTCAGCGTCGATGAGAAGCCCGGTGTTCAAGCCATCGGGCTGACCGCGCCCGATTTGCCGCCGGTGCCTGGCAAGGCACCCGGTGTTGGGCGTGACTACGAGTATGTTCGCCACGGTACCGTGTCGATCATGGCGGGCATTGACCTGCATTCGGGTCATATCTTTGCCAACGTCGAGGACCGTCACCGCAGCATTGAGTTCATCGCCTTGCTCAAGCTGATCGATGCGCACTACCCCGAGGATGCCATCATCCGCGTGGTGCTGGATAACCACTCGGCCCACATCTCCAAGGAGACCATGGCCTATCTCAGTAGTCGCCCCGGGCGCTTCGAGTATGTTCATACGCCAAAGCATGGTTCCTGGCTCAACTTGATTGAGTGCGCCTTCTCCAAGATGGCGCGTACATTCTTGCGACACATCCGGGTCACATCCAAAGACGATCTGAAACAACGCATCCTCAAAGGCATCGCAGAGATCAATGCATCGCCAGTGGTGTTTCGTTGGAACAAGTTTGATCTCGGTGTGACTTGATATGTATTTGGTTTAATGGAACGAACTACTAGAGGCTATTTCTCTATGAATCTCGATCGGGGATGATGGTGCGCCAGCTTTAGCCCCATTGGAGATAGTCAACTTTTGGGGCCTTCGGCAGGTTACGACCCAAAGCGGGCCTTGGACCTCTCGATGCACCTGCCCGAAAGCAGTCACAGGTAAGCCAAGACCTATAGGCAGGATCGCTGCGGTGGAGCCGTTCGCCCAGTCAGTTTCGACAAAGCTGTCGGTCGCTGCGAATACTCAGCACGTCAGCGCAATCGTCCCCTGCGCAGCTGGAGCTAACGGCCACCATTACCAGCTCAATAGAAGTGAATCCATCAAGCGGACACCGAAATTCTGGGTGTGGCTGGTAGACTCAATTTTTTCTGAAAACCCTGCCGACCATGCACCTGCTACTAGTGGAAGACGACATCGAACTGGGCA
>JBBQZI010000193.1:0-6008 GCA_038207855.1 Burkholderiales bacterium | reverse complement strand
TATTTTGGGCATGGGCCGAATCGGCCAAGGCATTGCCAAACGGGCCGCGCATGGTTTTGGCATGACGGTGATCTACCACAATCGCAGCAAACTCGACGCGGCAACCGAGGTCGCGTGCGCAGCGCGCTGGGTCGGCAAGGCCGAGCTATTGGCCAGTTGTGACCACTTGATGTTGGTGCTGCCCTATTCGCCCGAGGTGCATCACATCATTGGTGCGGATGAATTGAGCCAAATGAAGCCAACCGCAACCGTGATCAACATTGCACGCGGCGGAATTGTCGATGACGCGGCACTGGCAGCGGCGCTGCGCCAAGGCAGCATTGCGGCTGCCGGGCTGGATGTGTTTGAAGGCGAGCCCAAGGTTCATCCTGATTTGCTGGCTTTGCCCAATGTGGTGCTGACGCCGCACATTGCCAGCGCGACGCTTGCGACGCGGCTGGCGATGGCACAGCTGGCCGCTGACAACCTGATTGGCTACCTGCTGCATGGCAAGCCGCTGACACCGTTAAATCCGCAAGTACTGACGAATGCTCCACAATAAATAGCTGCTAGCGCTTTAAGCATAAGGGCTAGAGGCCAATTTCTCTTATAAATATTTGTCATGACCTGCGCTTGATCTGATGTTTTCAAACGCACTGCAGGCTCAGGAGATTTTCAAAAGTGACTGAATTTTCAATTTGGGGTGGCTTGGCGTTGGCCGCGGTTAACCTGGTTTTTTTATTGATCTTGCTGGTGCGAAAGCCGCAAGCAGTGGGGCCGACACCAGAACAACAGGCGCAGCAGCTATTGGCTGAGCAGGCTCTAACGGCACGGCACCAGGCCCTGTTGGTGCAAATCGGCAGCAATGCCGAGAATTTGACTCGCCAACTGCGCCGCGACATCACTGACTCGTCACGTGATGCACGCCAGGAGTTGGCGCTAAACCTGGCCACTTTTCAGCAAACCCTGGTGCAACAGGGCGCTGAGGCCACGCGCACGCAAAACACCCAGATTGATGCCTTTGGCCAGCAGTTGGCCCTGCTGCAAAAGACGCTGTCTGACACGCTGTCTACGCAGCTGTCCAGCCTGAGTGAAGCCAATGTGCGGCGCATGAGCGAAATCCGGGAGACACTTGAAAAGCAACTCGCACAATTGCAAACCAGCAACGCGGCCAAGCTCGATGAAATGCGTGCCACGGTGGATGAAAAATTGCAAAGCACCTTGCAGGCGCGCTTGGGCGAAAGTTTCAAGCAAGTGGCTGATCGGCTGGAGCAGGTGCACAAGGGTTTGGGTGAAATGCAGACGCTGGCACAAGGCGTAGGCGACCTCAAGCACCTGCTGACCAACGTCAAAACCCGTGGTATTTTTGGCGAGGCGCAACTGGCCTCACTGCTGGAACAGGTATTTGTGCCGGATCAATACGCGGCTCAAATCGTGACCCGGCCAGGCAGCAAAAACGTCGTCGACTTTGCCATCAAACTGCCCGGCAAGTTGGACTCAGGCGAGCCGCTATGGCTGCCGATTGATGCCAAGTTTCCAAACGAAGACTACGAGCGCCTGCTGGATGCCCAAGGCCGCGCCGACCCGCTGGCTGCCGAATTGGCGGCCAAAGCGCTGGAGCAGCGTATTCGGCTCGAAGCGCGCTCCATCTCTGATAAATATATTGAGCCGCCGTACACCACCGACTTTGCGATTTTGTTTCTGCCCACTGAAGGCTTGTATGCCGAGGTGCTGCGGCGTCCCGGCTTGATGGAATATTTGCAGCGTGACTGCCGTGTCACTTTGGCCGGGCCGACCACGCTGTTGGCGATGTTGAGCTCGCTGCAAATGGGTTTCAGGACGTTGGCGTTGGAGAAACGCTCCAGTGAGGTGTGGCAAGTGCTGGGCGCGGTGAAAACCGAATTTGGCAAATTTGGCGACGTATTGGCCAAGGTCAAGGCACAGACCGAGACGGTTCTGAAAACGCTCGACAGCGCCCAGACGCGCAGCCGCGCCATGGGACGCGCCCTCAAGCAGGTTGAAGCACTGCCAGATACGCAGGCACAAGTGCTGATTCCAGCGGACAAGGACTTTGACGACGTGGACGGGGCGGCCTCTCTGTGATAGCCGCCAAATCCGCGGTGCTGACCCCGGTGGCGTTAATGCGCCTGATTGCAGGGCACGTTAGCTTGCACGCCTGCATGGCCGGCATGCGCATGGCCGCACCCTTGATGGCGCTGCGCGAGGGCTACAGCGCACTGGCGGTAGGTGCGCTGTTGTCCTTGTTTGCGCTGACACAGGTATTTTTGGCGCTGCCTGCGGGGCGTTTTACCGATCGCAATGGCTTCAAGCGGCCGATTGGTTTTTGTGTGCTGGCGGCCAGTAGCGGCGCGTGTTTGGCGGTCGCTTTTCCGGTATTTCCAGTGCTTTGTCTCAGCGCACTCATGACTGGCGGCGCGACTGGCGTGGCTGCAATCAGCCTGCAGCGCCATGTCGGGCGCTCGGCCCAGAATGTCACCGAACTCAAGTCCATGTTCAGTTGGCTCTCGATTGGCCCGGCACTGTCGAATTTTGTTGGACCACTGAGCGCTGGTTTGTTGATTGACTATGGCGGGTTTCGGCTGGCTTTTTTCTTTTTGGCTTGTTTGCCTCTGATGACCTGGCTGTGGGTACGCCACACGGTGGAGCTGCCGCCTGTGCCCATCAAACCCGGTGCGGCCAAAGGCAAAGCCTGGGATTTGCTGCGCGAACCCATGATGCGGCGCTTGATGCTGGTGAACTGGCTGCTGTCATCGTGTTGGGATGTGCACACCTTTGTGGTGCCGATTCTCGGACACGAGCGCGGCCTGAGCGCCTCGGCCATTGGGGCAATTTTGGGTGGCTTTGCGCTTGCTGCAACCGGCGTGCGGGTGGCGCTGCCGCTGTTGGCCAAGCATTTGCGTGAGTGGGCCGTCATTACCACCGCGATGGTCTGCACGGCAGTTTTGTTTGCGATTTATCCGATGATGAACTCAGCCTGGGCGATGGCAACTTGCTCGGCGTTGCTGGGTATCTCGCTTGGGTCAGTGCAGCCGATGATCATGAGCACCTTGCACCAGATCACGCCGCAGGCGCGCCACGGTGAGGCGCTGGGTTTGCGGCTGGCGGCGATTAACGCATCAAGCGTCTTGATGCCCATGCTGTTTGGCACTGCTGGCGCGGTTGCCGGGGTGTCCGTGGTGTTTTGGACAGTCGGGGCTGGCGTAGCCGCGGGTGCGCGTCTGGCGTGGCGCTTGCGGCCAGCCAAGCCGGCACTGCCGCTTTGAATCGCTGTGGCTTACAAGCCGTAGAAGTTTTGAATCACTTCCCAACCCGCTTCTGGCGTGTCAACATAATGAAAGAGCTTCAGATCGTCGGGTGCAATGACACCTTCTTCGAGCATCAAGTCGATGTTGATCAAGCGCTTCCAGTAGTCGCTGCCAAATAGCACGATCGGCACGGGTTGTACCTTTTTGGTTTGCACCAGGGTGATCACTTCAAACAATTCATCAAGCGTTCCAAAGCCGCCTGGAAATGCCACCAATGCCTTGGCGCGCATCAGAAAGTGCATTTTGCGCATCGCAAAGTAGTGAAACTTGAAGCTCAAGCTCGGCGTCACATAGGGGTTTGCATGTTGCTCATGGGGCAGCGCGATATTTAATCCGACTGTCAGCGCGCCCAATTCGTAGGCCCCGCGGTTGGCCGCTTCCATGATGCCGGGGCCACCGCCAGTGCAGATATACAGCCGCTTTTCAGGGGTGTTTTCCAAGCCATAGCTGGCGACCAGTCTGGCAAAAAGTCTGGCTTGGTCGTAATGCCCCGCGTTTCTGACATGGCGTTGGGCCAGCGCAATTTCCGCTGCATCGCCACTGGTTTGTGCTTGCACCAAGTGTTGTTGCGCCGTCTCGGGAGAGGCAAACCGCGCACTGCCAAATACCACGACCGTGTTGTGGATCGCCTGCTCGATCTGGTCCAGATCAGGCTTGAGCATTTCCAGTTGGATGCGTATGCCCCGGGTTTCGCGGCGCAGCATGAATTCTGGGTCGGCAAACGCCAGTCGATGCGCATTGGGTCGCATGACCGTCGCATCAGCAGGGTGGTTGAGCAGATCAGACCAGGCATCTGCCAAGCGGTTTTCGGTGATCAGTTGTGGCAGCGGTTGGGTGGATTTCATAGTGCGCATTGTGGCGAAAAAAAAGGCTTCAATGAGAAGCCTTTTGGTCGGGCCTTGCAGCCCGTTACAAAAAATTAGACGCGCTTGCGGTATTCGCCGGTGCGGGTGTCGATTTCAACCTTGTCACCCTGGGCTACGAAAATTGGAATACCGATTTCAAAGCCAGTGGCCAATTTTGCAGGCTTCAAGACCTTGCCGGAGGTGTCGCCTTTGACGGCGGGCTCAGTCCAGGTGATCTCGCGCACCACGGTGGTGGGGAGCTCAACCGAAATGGCTTTTCCGTCATAGAACACCACTTCGATGGCCATGCCGTCTTCGAGGTAGTTCAGCGAGTCGCCCATGTTTTCGGATTCGACTTCATACTGGTTGAACTCGGCATCCATGCAGACATACATCGGGTCAGCAAAGTAGGTGTAGGTGCAGTCTTTTTTGTCCAAAATGACCTGATCGAGCTTGTCGTCAGCTTTGAAAACGACTTCGGTGCCGAAGTTGGCAATCAGGCTTTTGAGCTTCATGCGAACAGTGGCCGCGCCACGGCCACCACGGCTGTATTCGGTTTTCAGGACGACCATTGGGTCTTTTCCGTGCATGATGACGTTACCGGCGCGGATTTCTTGAGCGATTTTCATAAGCTTGAGAGTGAAAGTAGGCCGCGCTTTAAGGCGGCAAGAAACGGCCAAAGGATTGATAAATTTTTCATCCCACGCCGCAAAGCCTGCTATTTTAATGGGTTTTTGAAACGAAGCGAAGTAGCGCGGTGGCCAAATCGTCCTGTCGCAGCAGGCGATTTCTGGCCGTGGTGATCGTTTTTTGCCATAGATTAGGTATCAGCGCAGGAAGTATCGGGATAACCGGCACCGAATCAACTTCGCTTGCCAAAGCATTCCAGACCTGATGCAGGCGGCGCAGTGCCGGCGGTGCTTGCAACCAGTCCAGAAAGGCATTGAGCTTGGCGTGGTGCGCATCGTCATCTTGCGGATAGATCTGCCAGACCAGCGGTTTGCCGGCCCACAGGGCGCGCACCAGTGAGTCTTCGCCACGTACAAAATTCAGCTCACAAGCCCACAGCAGGTGATCAAAATCAGCGTGCGTGAGTTTCGAAAGGTATGAAATTGATAGCTGTCCATGCTTTTCTTCATTGGGCTGGAGGTCAATTTCACTTGTAAAACTGCTGCGCACGACGGCTGCGGCACGCCCGGCTGTCACCAGCAGGCGAGTTGGCTCGGTGGCGTTGGCAAGAGAGGCAAGCAGGCTGGCCAGTGCAATGGGCTCGTAACAAAACAGCGATACCAAGCGCTCACCTTGCCAGTGAATGCCCTGTTGTGCCAGCCAGGCGGCGCGGTCAAAGTGGGACAGGCGTTTCAGCAGATCAGCTTCGCGCAGCAAGCCGCCGGTGCCGGGCGTGAAGCCGGGATAGAAGAAATGTTTGGTAAGGCCTGTACCTGGGCCACTTAAAACGGGTGAGGGCAGGCCGTGGCAGCGCTCGACATAAGGCTCGGCACTCAGGTATTCCAGGTTAATCCATAGGCATTTATGGCCTCTAGCCCTTATGGAATATGCGTAGCTAGCTACAAATTTTGGAGCGATCTCGCAACCAAAGGCTTCAACCAGCACGTCACCGGATGTGACATTTGTTATGTCGAGAGGTGTTGTCCAAGGCAGCACTTGAACGCCAGAAGCACCTTCGGGGGCCATCCAGCTCAATGCGCTGGCATCGTCTACCCATAGGCGCACCGTTTGCCCGCGTTGTGCCAAATTGACAGCCAGGCGCCAGCACACGCCAATGTCGCCAAAATTGTCGATGACATTGCAAAAAATGTCCCAATAAAAAATGGGGCTTGGTGGGGGGCTGTTCATG
>JBBQZI010000192.1:0-6042 GCA_038207855.1 Burkholderiales bacterium | reverse complement strand
GACCTTGCCCTGCACTGGGCTGGGGAGCTGCAGGCTACCATCTTCAAAGGAAAATAGGCCTGTAGCCCCCGTGCTGCTTGCGGAACCTGTTATGAAATTCATAGTAGGCGAGCCAATAAAACCAGCCACGTAGGTGTTGGCCGGCAGGCGGTAAATCTCGTCGGGCGTGCCAATTTGCTGCAAGATGCCGTCTTTCATCACGGCAATGCGGCTGCCCAGCGTCATCGCCTCGATCTGGTCATGGGTCACATACACCGTGGTGATGCCGCTGACCAAGTGCAAGCGTTTGATTTCGGCGCGCATTTCCACGCGCAGTTTGGCGTCCAGATTACTCAGCGGCTCGTCAAACAAAAACAGTTGCGGGTCGCGCGCCAGGGCCCGGCCCATCGCCACCCGCTGGCGTTGCCCGCCTGAGAGCTGCGCCGGGCGGCGGTCCAGCAGGTGCTCAATTTGCAGCATGGCAGCCACTTCATGGATGCGTTTGGTGCGCACATCTTTGGGCACCTTGCGCATTTCCAGCGCAAAGCCAATGTTGTCGGCCACGCTCATGGTCGGGTACAGCGCATAGCTTTGAAACACCATGGCGATGTCGCGTTGCGCCGGGGCCATGCCAATGACGTTTTTGCCATTGATGCGCAACTCGCCTTCGGTGGGTTCCTCCAGGCCGGCAATGATGTTGAGCAGGGTCGATTTACCGCAGCCCGAGGGGCCGACCAGAATCAGGAACTCGCCTGGCGCCACGTCGATGTTGATGCGTTTGAGCACCTCAACGGCCTTGTCGCCCTTGCCAAAAACCTTGCGAATACCTGCGATGTGGAGAGGAGCTGCCATGCGATTTATCCTTTCACAGCGCCAGCTGTGAGACCTTTGACGAAATATTGACCGGCCAGCACATAGACCAGCATGGTCGGCACGCCGGCAATGATGGCCGCGGCCATGTCAACGTTGTAATTTTTCACACTGCTGGTGGTGTTGGCCATGTTGTTCAGGCCGACCGTGATGGGTTTGCTGTCGGCGCCACTGAAAGCCACGCCAAACAAGAAGTCGTTCCAGATGTTGGTGAACTGCCAGATCAGCGTCACCATCAGGATCGGTGTCGACATCGGGATCACGATGCGGTAGAAGATGCGCCAGAAACCGGCACCATCCATGCGCGCGGCGTTGACCAGTTCACGCGGAATAGCGGTGTAGTAGTTTCTGAAAAACAGCGTGGTGCCAGCCATACCAGCCAACGAGTGCACCATCACCAAGCCGGTGATCGAACTGCTCAAACCCAAAAAGCCGAGCACCTGGCTCATCGGCAGCAGCACCACCTGGAACGGCATGAACACGCCAAACAACATGAAGCCAAACAGCAGGTCTGAGCCACGGAACTTCCACATGCTCAGCACGTAACCATTGATGGCACCAATGGTGGTTGAGATCAGCACCGCTGGCACGGCCATTGACACCGAATTCCAGAAAAAAGGCTTGAGACCGCGACAGTCCACACCGGTGCAGGCGCTTGACCAGGCCAGAGCCCAGGCGTCGACATTGAGGCTGGTGGGCAGGCTCAACAGATTGCCAGCGCGGATCTGCGCGCCATCCTTCAGCGAAGTAACCAGCATCACGTACAGCGGCACCAGAAAGAAGAAGGCAGCGATCAGCAGCACGCTGTACACCGCCAGCCGGGATAAGTTTTTGGCGTTCATGGGCTTACCTTTCATGCGGTTTGGACCGCAGTTCGCTGTAGAGGTAAGGCACCACAATGGCCGCCACGGTGGCCAGCATCATGGTGGCGCTAGCCGCACCCAGACCAATCTGGCCGCGGGTGAAGCTCATGGTGAACATGAAGGTGGCAGGTACATCGGTGGCATAACCCGGCCCGCCCGCAGTCAGTGCCATGACCAGATCAAACGCCTTGATGGACAGGTGCGACAGCACCAGAATGGTGGAGAACACCACCGGGCGCAACACCGGCAAGATGATGCGCCAGTAAATGCGCGGCAGGCTGGCACCGTCAATTTGCGCCGCCTTGATGATGCTGTCATCGATACCACGCAGCCCCGCCAGAAACAGCGCCATGGCAAAGCCGGCAGATTGCCAGACGCCAGCAATCACGATGCAGTAAATGGCCGTGTCGCTTTGCACCAGCCAGTCAAAACTGAAGGACGCCCAACCCATGTCGTGCATGAGTTTTTCCAGGCCCAGGCTCGGGTTCAGAATCCATTTCCAGGCGGTGCCGGTGACGATGAACGACAGCGCCATCGGGTACAAATAGATGGTTCGCAGCACGCCTTCAAAGCGTATTTTCTGGTCCAGAAAAATCGCCAGCACCATGCCCAGTAGCATCGACACACCGACGTACAGCACGGTGAAGATGCCCAGATTCTTCAGGGCCACGTACCAGCGGTCCATATCCCACAGCCGCACATACTGTTCCAGCCCGACGAAGTCGCTGTAATTGGGCAGCATGCGCGAGTTGGTGACCGAGAGAATGCCGTTCCAGATCATGAAGCCGTAGATGAAGGTGAAGCCGAGCAAAAAGCCCGGTGCGATCACCAGCTTGGGCAATATGTTTTCAAAGGATTTCATCGATATTTCACCTTTGTTTTGTTCAACAAGTGGGTTGCCTTGCTGAAGGGGCAACCACTGCTTTAACCGACGCGACGGGGCAGGTATTGCGCTTCGTTCGTGTCCCCCGACCGAAAGCCTCCCGGCTTTCGGCCTCCTCCTT
Organism: Burkholderiales bacterium; assembly: GCA_038207855.1. Taxonomy (GTDB): domain Bacteria; phylum Pseudomonadota; class Gammaproteobacteria; order Burkholderiales; family Burkholderiaceae_C; genus Rhodoferax. The sequence continues at coordinate 3,326 of JBBQZI010000192.1, read as the reverse complement.
GACCTCACTACGCGAAACACCCGCCCCATCGCATCTTGACAATGTTGGTGCGCCAGCAATGAAAACCGAGTCCATTGAATCGGTCAAAGAAGCCAACACTGTCTAGCAGCAGGGCTGGGGTGTATGCCAGAGCTCAATCAAGGAGGAGCCCGCAGGGCGGGGGACATGAGCGCCGGCATGCAGCCCTGCCCTGCTGCGGGTACTGTGGCCAGACCTATGACCACCCGCCACACACCTCCAGTAAACGCCAGCAACCCAGGTCACGCATCAAAGCCAAGCGATCTCGGTGCAGCGAGCAACCCAACTTACTGAATAGCCGCCGCCTTGGCAATGCTCTTCACACCATCGGCCACGCTGATCTTGTCGTCGTTCCAGAACTGGCTCACCGCGTCCTTGATTGCGCCTTCAGCTGCTGGCTTCACAGCCATGCCATGAGCGATTGAGGGAAGCAGCGCACCGGCCTTGGAGCTTGCAACGAAGTCCTTGGAGGACAACTTGGCACAGTCGTCAAACTTGGCCATGTCCATGTTCAGGCGCACCGGGATCGAGCCCTTGTTCAGGTTAAAGACTTCCTGGAACTCGGTTCCCATGATGGCCGCTGCCAGATCCGCCTGCGCCTTTTGGGCAGCCGCATCTTTTAGCTTGAACATGGCAAACGAGTCCACATTGAAGGTGTAGGCGTTGGCTGTGCCAGGCGCTGCGGCGCAGATGTAGTCTTTGCCTGGCACCTTGCCTGCAGCGGTGAACTCACCCTTGGCCCAATCGCCCATGAACTGGAAGGCGGCCTTTTCCTGAATCACCATGGCGGTGGCCAGGTTCCAGTCGCGCCCAGGGGAAGCGGCGTCGGTGTAACCCTTGACCTTGCGGAAAATTTCCAGCGACTTGGTCATGGTTGGGCTGGTCAACGCCTTTTGATCGAGATTGATCAGCGCGTCCTGATAAAACTTGGCACCACCCACACCCAGCACCACCGACTCAAAGGTGGTGAAGTCTTGCCAGTTCTGGCCACCGTGTGCGACAGGAATAAAACCGGCTTTCTTGATCTTGTCTGATGCAGCAAAGAACTCGTCCCAGGTCTTGGGGGCACCGGCCACGCCAGATTTTTTGAGCACTGCTTCGTTCGCCCACATCCAGTTCACACGGTGCACGTTCACCGGAGCGGCCACGTAATTGCCTTTGTATTTCATGCCGTCAGCCACCACTTTTGGCAGCAGACTGTCCCATTTTTCAGCCTTGGCGACCGGGTCCAGGTTGGCCAGCACGCCTTCAGCGGCCCATTCCTGAATAGCCGGGCCTTTGATCTGGGCCGCGGCCGGCGGGTTGCCAGCGACGACACGGCTTTTCAGCACCGTCATGGCGTTGTCGCCACCACCACCGGCCACGGCAAAATCTTTCCAGGTGTTGCCTTTGGCCTGCATGATTTTTTTCAACTCGCCGACCGACTTGGCTTCGCCACCGGATGTCCACCAGTGCAGCACTTCAACCTCGGCGGCCATTGCCGCAGAACCAGCCACTACCAACGCGACGGCTGCCGCCATATGAGAAAGTTTCAACATGTGATCTCCTGAGTTTCAACCCCCGCCGCACGATGCAGCAAGGGTGCGGGTTGATTCGTGCCGACACTGTGTCGCCAGAATTAATTAATTGTTAATTAATTAACCGCCAACAGCAAGCAGTATTTACCCTTATGGCCCGGTGAACTATCAGACCACCAAAGCCAGCGCTCCAAAATCACCCACCTGCGTGCCCAAGCCTGCGCTGACCAGCTCGCAGCCATTAGTCAATGCGGGCAGCTTGCCACGAACCGCCTCGCGTAGTTTGGGCAGCAAATAGTCGCGGTGGTGCCAGTAAACGCTACCACCGATGCTGATGCGGCTCAGATCGAGCGTGACGATCAGGTTGTATAGCATGCGCCCCATGACCCGGCATAATTGATCAATAATGGCTGTAGCCCTTATATCACCTGCGTAAGCAGCTATAAAAAGAGCAGCAGCATCTGTGTAGCCAACGGGTGCAAAGCGTCGCCCAATCGCATTGCCTGCCACCAGACCTTCGACATCACCGACGTTGCCGCAGCCGCACAATGCGTCGCTGTTGTCGCTGACAAACAGATGTCCAGCGTGACCAGCATTGCCGTTTTTACCGCGCAGCACATGGCCATCGACACACAGCCCGGTGCCAATGCCGGTGCTCCACGTCACATAGGCGCAATTGGCCAGCGCTACGCCGCCTGTCCGCAGCGCGCCCCAGCGGCGCTCGGCCTCCAGCGCGCCGATGCCATCGTTTTCGACCCGCACGTGGGCAAACCGGGCGCGTAGCGGCGCTTCGAGCAAGGCGGTTTGCCAGTCATTGGGCAGACCGCGCGCCTGGCCGGCCAAGCCACCGCAAATATTCGGTGCAGCCAACTCCACCAGCCCCTGGTTCAACACAAATGGCCCGCAAGACGACACGCCAACGCGCGCCACATCAATCACCGCCACGCCAGCGGCGGCGCAGCTTTGCTCAATCAGCCGGATGATCTGCAGCGCCAGCGCATCGTGCGCCCCGACTTTGGCGGTCGGCTCAGTCAGCTTGCCACGAATGCCTTGTGCATCCACGATGTTGACGGCCACTTTGGTGCCGCCAATGTCGACGCACACCAGCGGCTCAGCCCCCGCGGGCAGTTTGAAGCCATCGGTTAACACATTCAAATTCATGGGAATTGCTCCTCTGAAATCGTGACACGCCAGGCGTCACACACGGCCGTAATCATCGCTCAGGCGCACGATGTCGTCCTCGCCCAAGTAACTGCCAAACTGAATTTCGACAATCTCAAGCGGCTCGGTGCCCAGATTGGCCAAGCGGTGGACTTGCCCGAGCGCAATGTCGCAGTGCTGCCCGGGCAACAGGTCAAACACCTGATCAGCTACCGTGACGCGCGCCGTGCCTTGCACCACGGCCCAATGTTCAGCGCGATGCCGGTGTTTTTGCAGGCTGATTTGCTGACCCGGCAAAACACCAATACGCTTGATTTTGTAGCCCGTTGCCAAGCACACGTCTTCATACCAGCCCCAGGGGCGAATAGTGCGCTCGAAAGCGGGCGGGTTGGCAGGTGGCATGGAGGCTCGCAGCAGTAACGAAGGCTCTGATGCTAATCGCCAGAGCGCTGCTGGGTTACTGCTGGGTTAACACCGGATTTCAGCAGGTGAAGAAGCGCCTGGTGTTCAGCGCCCCGACCGGCTTTGCCCCACCGAGCGCCACGCGGCCTGCAGCCGACCGAGGGTGTCGGAGAACTGCTTGGCTTGGACCTTGATCTGGTAATTGGCCTGGGCCATGTGTTCTTCAAC
>JBBQZI010000191.1:0-6053 GCA_038207855.1 Burkholderiales bacterium | reverse complement strand
TTTGTCTATGGCACTTCAGGGCGTTTGTTTAGTGGCACCATGGAGCAACTGCGTCACGTGGGTGGTGTCGACGCTCTGACGCGCACCCATGCCCTGCGGCCGGTGGCGCGCGATGGTCGCGACACTGTGGCCGAAGCCGCTGGAGAATTTACCGAGGCCCTGGCCAATGCAGCCTCTGGCGACGAGGCCAGTCGCAGTGCGCTGGCGGCCTACGCGCAAACGCAAAAAGTCGTGCAAGAGCGTCGCCCTCTGACCACCGTGGATAGTTTGATGAGCCGCGAAGTTGTCACCCTGGACGATGCCGCAAGCGTGCAGCAAGCCTGGCAATTGTTGAGCGAAAAAGCGCTGGGTCAAGCCCCGGTGGTGGCGGCAAACGGGCAGTTGATTGGCTTGCTGACGCGGGCTGATTTGCTCAAACCCGAGCGTTTGCCCTCGCCCGACAGCCATGTCTTGGCGTGGCGCGCCATGCTGATGCAAAACGTCAAAGACATCATGGTGACACCGGTGCCCAGTGTGGCCCCGGATGCTGATATTCGCCGGGTCGCGCGGGTCTTGCTCGACACCGGTTTGCCCGGCTTGCCAGTCGTCGATGAGCAGGGTTCGGTGATTGGCTTTATCTCTCGCTCGGATATTTTGCGAGCGGTGGTGACCGATCCACCACTCGACCTATGGGGCTGACGATTTTTTGGCTTGTATGCCAAAACAGGGCGTAACCCTTGTAACACCTGCGTCACTAGCTATTAAATTTGACATTGATTGACAAACCCCCTGCATGCACCAGTCGTAGTCGGCGGTGAACTCTGAACGCATCAAGCGCAACTCAGAGAGCGAATTGATGGTGGGCGTGTACTCGTACCAGCCATTTTGCAACTGGGCATCAATGGGTGGTTCCATACCAGCAGCTGAGCCGCGCACCCGGGCTTTGGTAGCGTGCAACTCGGCACGCAGGCCATCTGCGCTGGCCACCACCGCATAGTCCTCTTCCCAGCGCACCTTTTCAATCGAATGCATCCAGGCCAGCGTGAATTTTTCTACCGGCACAAACACCGGCGTGGCCTGTAGCGCACTCGCCAACGTCAGGCAGACCCCGAGCATCATCGTGTCAATGCGGCCGGTGAGAACAACTCAGCACCGTTCACGCCAACCGGGGTTTGATCGCCCGGCTACGCCACACGTGCCACACCAAAAAGGCCGCCACTGCTGCAAACCCGATCTCATCGGTCAGCGGCAAGGCGACCACCAGAAAGCTGGCCGCCACAATGATGAAAATCCGCTCAATCCAGTTCAATGGGATGATCAAAAACCCGATCGCGCCACCACCCCACATGGCAATCGCCACCAGTGCCTTGAACACGACGTAGCTGGTGTCGAACCAATTGCCGCTCTGCAGCATCAGGGCCGGGCTGTAGACCGCCATGTAGGGCACGATAAAGCCTGCAATCGCAATCCGCATGGCCTGGATGCTGATTTTTAAACCGCTTTCGTGGGCAATCGGCGCGGCGGCAAAAGCGGCCAGCGCCACTGGTGGTGTCAGGTCAGCCATGATGCCAAAGTAAAACACGAACATGTGCGACACCAGCAGCGGCACGCCCAGTTTCAGCAGCACTGGCGCAGCCAGTGAGCTGGTGATGATGTAGTTCGGAATGGTCGGGATACCCATGCCCAGCACCAGGCAAATGATCATGGTCAAAAACAATGCCAGAAACAGACTTTTCTCGCCAATGGCAATGATGTGGCCACCCAGCTCGGCGGCGACACCGGTGAGGTTGATGACACCGATGATGATGCCGACCAGCGCGCAGGCAATCGCCACCGGCAAGGCATGGCGGGCGCCATCGACCATGGCTTGCACCGCCAGTTTTCGGGCGTCACCGTTGGTGCGGCGGATGTAGGTCAAAGCCACCAGCAGCGCAATCACCACAAAGAAGGTACCCACACCAAATTTGAAAAATCCGGAACATGCCAACGCCAGCAAGACCCAGAACAGCACGCGCAGGGACAGACTGCTGACCCCGTTCATGGCGGCCGCTCCAAAAATCAGGATTACCGTCAGTGCCAGCCCGACCGTGCCAGAAAACAGCGGCGTGTAGCCAGAAAACAGCAGAACCACCAGCCCGACCAGCGGCAGCAGCAAGTGCCAGCGCTGGCGCACTGCGGTCCAGGGGTTCGGGCATTCGCTCTTGGCCAGGCCAAAGAGACCCCGGCTACCGGCCTCCAGGTGCACCATCCAGAAGGCCGTGACAAAGTACAAAATAGCCGGAATCAGCGCCGCCTTGACAATTGTCACGTAGGGCACGTTGATGGTTTCGGCCATGATGAAGGCCACCGCTCCCATCACCGGCGGCATGATTTGTCCGCCCATGCTCGATGTCGCCTCGACCCCGCCAGCAAAAGCCGAACTGTAGCCAAAGCGTTTCATCAGCGGGATGGTGAACTGGCCGGTGGTGACCACATTGGCCACACCTGAGCCATTGATGGTGCCCATCAGCCCACTTGAGATCACCGACACCTTGGCAGGGCCGCCGCGCGTATGGCCAACCAGACCCATGGCAAAGTCGTTGAACAGCATGATCATGCCGGCCTGCTCCAGAAAAGCGCCAAACAGGATGAATAAAAAAATGTAGCTTGATGACACATAGGTCGGCGTGCCATAAATGCCTTCGGTGCCAAAGCCCAAGGTGCTGACGATCTGGTCCAACCCAAAGCCGCGGTGCGCCAGGGCGCCGGGCAGATGTTGCCCGAACACGCCGTATAGCAAAAAGATGCCGCAAATGATCGGCAAGCCCCAGCCCATGACGCGCCGCGCCGCCTCAAACACCAGCGCCACGGAGACGACTCCGATCACCCAGTCCATCGGGATCAGTTCTCCGGCGCGTTGCGTCAGGTCGGCCTCAAACACCCAGTGGTAGAGGCTGAAGATGAAGCCCGTCATCCCGATCACCCAACCCAGCACCCGGCCCAGTCCGGCCAGGCGTGGGTGTTCCTCCAAAGGGGGGTACAACGTGAAGATCATCAGCAGCACAAAGCCGACATGCACCGTGCGCACCACCTGGCTGGACAGCGGGCTGAAGGCGGCCGTGATCAACTGAAAGCTGGAAAACATCAGCGCGATCCAAAAGATGGCGCGGTTCATGTCGTGGCTGGGTGATTCATGGGCATCGGTCATGGCAACCTCGTTGGAACAGAAACAAAAACGGCCCCGTATCAGAGGCCGCATTCACTGTAAATGGAATTACTTGATCAGGCCGACTTCCTTGTAGTAACGCGCCGCACCCGGGTGCAGCGGCACCGGCATGCCCTTGATGGCGTTTTCGCGCTTGATGCCCTTGGCCGCATTGTGGGCGGCGTAGAGCGTATCAAGGTTCTCGTACATGGCCTTGGTCATCTGGTAAGCCAACTCGTCCGATACGCCCGATTGCGTCACCAGGAAGTTGGGGATGGCAGCCGTGGCCACGTCGGTAGTTTGGCCGGTGTAGGTGTTAGCCGGAATGATGGCGGTCTGGTAAGCCTCGTCGCCAACCTTTTGCACCACATCGGCCGGCACCGGCACCACCACAATCTTGACCGAAGTGGCCAGATCGCGGATGGAGGCCACACCCAGACCTGCGGACTGCAAGGTGGCATCAAGCTGGCGGTTTTTCATCAACTCGACCGATTCGCCAAATGGCAAATATTCCACCTTGCCCAGGTCGGCATAGGTCAGGCCTGCAGCCTTGAGAATGGCGCGCGCGTTGAGCTCGGTGCCAGACTTGGCCGCACCCACTGAAATGCGCTTGCCTTTGAGGTCGGCCAAAGTTTTGATGCCCGAGTCGGCATTCGCCACGATCTGGATGTAGTTGTTGTAAGTGGCAGACAGACCGCGCAGCTTGTCGAGCTTGGTTTTGAAGCCGGCTTCGGCATCGCCTTTCCAGGCATCGGAGACCGAATCGGCTAGGGCCAGCGCCAGTTCACCGCGGCCAGCTTGCAGCAGGTTGAGGTTTTCAGCCGAGGCTTTGGTCACTTGCGCGGTGGCGCGCACATTCGGAATGGCCTTGGCGAAAATTTGCGACAGGGCAACGCCCATCGGGTAGTACACGCCGCTTTGGCCACCCGTCAGCACGTTGACGAATTGCTGCTGCTGTGCCAGTGCGCCACCGCTGACCAAGGCGGCACCCAGGCTTAGCGTGAGACCGATTTTTTCAATGATGTGCATGGGGAACAACCTTCCTATTGAGCGATTTTAAAAAATGCACCGACTGGCAATGCCCCGTCAGTGCTAAAACTTCATTATTCGTAAAGTGGATGCGCTTGGACAATAGTGTTTTCCCGTAAACGGGACAAATAGTGTTTTGGTAGCGCCAGCCGGATGGCCTCGCGCGCTGAGGTTTAGCCCTGCGGGGTGCCGTCAGCGGCTTTTACAGTTTTTTTGCCGTCGGCGCGCAGGGTCAGGCCACCGGCTTGGCGTTTTTGTTCGCCCAAGGCGGCGCGCGTGACGTGGGTGCTGTAGCGCTTGCGCAGTTCTTGCACGGTTGCCAGCAGTTCGTGTGCATCGGTCATCATGTCAGCATAGCGGTGCATCACCAGATAGGCGGTTTCAATCAGCTTGCCACTGAGGGTGCTGCTGCCATGCAAAACCAGGTCTTTGACGGCGGCTTTCGGGTCGCCCGCCATGCTGAGTTTCATGGCGGCTTCGGCCAGTTTCAGAATTTGTCCGTGGGCACTGCGTAATCGCTCGGCATAGGGAGGGTGACTGGCGGCGGAGCCCGCCAGCAGTTCCGACAGCGCACGCGTCCCGGCAAAGCGCAGCCCCAGGCGGTCAATCACCGCATCGACTTCGTCAAGCTGAATGGCTTTGTTGGCCAGTTGTGCCAGCAAGGCGACCAGGTTGGAGGCGGACTCAAAATCAAACTCCGGCTCTTTGATGACGTGGCACAAGTCGCGCACCGTGCGCAGCACCAGGGCGAATTGACTCTTTTCAATGAGTTGCAAGGCATCCACAATGCCTGAGAGCCGCTGGTGGCGTTGGCTGTCGGGGTTGCGCTCGAGCAAGCGAGCGAAGTCATCGCGGCAGCGTTGCAGGCCTTTTCGATCACCGCTCTCCAACCGTGAAAACGCCAGCAGTACCAGCGTCTGGCAGTCGAACATTTTTGAATCAAGCCCCAGGCGCACAGTCCGATCAAGCACCTTTTCAGCATTCACCCGGTCGCCCATGTAGTAGCTCATCATGCCCAGGTTTTGCAAGCGCGTGATGGAGGCGGGTGTCAGCGTGCTGGCCATCTTGTAAGTTTCCAACGCTGCCTCAAATTTGCCTTGCTCGAACTGGGCGCGCCCCATCACGTCGTAGGCATCGGCATAGTTGGGGTCTTCACTGATCAGATTTTCAAGGGTGCTGACAGCTTTGCCGGCTTGCCCTTCGTCCAGCAGCGATCGCGCCACCCCGAGCTTGGCCCAGGGCAGGGTTTTGGCATCGACCACCGCCTGGTAGAGTTTTTGCGCCTGATCGAACTTGCCGGTGCGCAGCATCAATTCGGCCCCGACGCGTGCCGCGTACAGCCAAAACAAACCTTTGGTTTCAAACCGGTGCAAACACAGCCGGGCGGCAGTTTCAAAGTCTTCGGCTTCAATGGCGGTAAAAATTTCCAGCAAAGACATTTTGCGAATGCGCGCTTGGCGCAAGCGTTCGCCGAGCTGTGTGGCACTGTGCGGTTTGAGCAAGTAACCGTCCAAAGCCGACTCTGCGGCCTCAGCCACCTTGGCATAAGTGGCCTCGCCCGTGACCATGATGAAGACGGTTGAAAACGGCAGCAACTGGTTGCGCCGCAGGTCATCGAGCAAATCCTGCCCGGTCATCAGGTCGTCAGAAAAATGCAGCTCACACAGCACCACATCAAATTTGCGGTATTCCAGTTGTCGGCGTGCGTCCACCAAGCGGGCGCTTTGCACCACATTGCCCATGCCAAAGTCGCGTAACTGCGATACCAGAATCGAGCGTGAGGTGGGGTTGCTGTCAATTACCAGCGCTTGCGAAGACGACAGATCGTCTTCAGGCAGCGCCATGAAGGGCTCGCGATGTG
>JBBQZI010000190.1:0-6102 GCA_038207855.1 Burkholderiales bacterium | reverse complement strand
ACATCAGCCATGTTTTTGGCTTCAAAGGCGCTTTTGTTGTAGGCAAAGGCGTATTGGGGAAACAGCCCCGTGGTGGCCAGCAGGCCAGCCACAATGGCGCTGTGTTTGAGTGTCTCGCGACGTGTTTGCATGGGAATCTCCATATATAAGGACTATCGAATGTAAAGTCTGATGCGATGCTTGGGAATTGTGGATTACCCTGATTGCTTGATAAAAGCAAAACCGCACGCATTTCTACCCCGAGCGCAGGCAGGCGCTACCATTGCGTCATGATGCATCTGATTGACGATAGCGCTTGTGATGAGGCCAGTTTTACGCTGACCTTGATCACGTCGCGACAAAACATTTCACCCAAACGATTGGTCGAGCCGGGCCCGAACCCGGCTCAAGTTGACGACATGTTCAAGGCTGCTGCGGCGGCTCCAGATCATGGCATGGTCATGCCGTGGCGCTTTGTGCGGGTGCCGCCGGATAGGCGCACGGCGCTGGCCGATGTCTTTGCCCAAGCCTTGAATGAGCGCGATGCCAATGCCACTGCAGAACAATTGGCGCAAGCCCGGGAAAAAGCTTTTCGCGCGCCTTTTTTGGCGCTGGCGATTGCCCGACTGGGCCCGTGTGAGCCCGACATTGATCCGCTGGAGCGTATGGTCTCGGTCGGTGCTGCGATTCAAAACTTTCTGCTGCTGGCGCACAGTCTGGGTTTTGGCGGCAGCCTGACCAGCGGCCAGGCGATGCGCGCCGAGCCTTTGCGCCAGCTGTTCAAGTTGACCGAGGGTGAGCAAGCCGTCTGCTGCATCAATGTGGGCACCGTCAGCAAGCGCAAACCTGCCCGGTTGCGCCCGGACCTTGCGGCGTTTGTCAGTAGTCTTTAACCGGAAAAATTCCGCGGAATCGTCATCCTCACGCAGGGCGAGATTCATGGCTTTCAAGTGACGGTGGTCAACGAACTGGATGTTCCGATAATTACGTTTGACGAAGGTCGGCCACCCGTCTGGCCGCACCCGACCATGAGCTGACGGCCAACAAGACCAATCTGGCAGTCAGCCGACGCACGCTCCGGTGTCGTCTGTATCCGCATCCGGACAGGAACTGACCGTCGATATCTAATGGCGAACGGCCGATCTACTCTGGAACCTGACATACGGCTTCGACTACTTTGTGAAAGAGTGACCTTTAGTGTCGAGCCAAATCATTCTGACAGTTGCCGTCAGTGTGTCCGGATGTTCGCCATCATAGGACAGACGCTGGGTATTGGGTGCCGTGCAACTCTCCCTTCTGCGTGCCTTTTCGTTGTCGACAGTCAGGCGCAAATCGGACACTGGCAATTGGCTGGTTGATCGACAGCATTGGGTCGTCTTCGAAAATTCAGTCTGGCACCCCAACTGACTTTTTACGCAGCATTGCCGGTACAGGCGGTGAAATCATTACGGTCAGCAATGGTCACCAAGGAGTCGGTGAAATTGATCCGTTGGTGGCACGATGGACAGCTTCCCTTCAATCGCCTCCTATTTTTTTCCACTGGGTTTCCGTCTCCGGATCAAGTCCGAGGAAGACGCACGGGGATGACGGCACTTTGTCTAATGGACAATCTGGGTCTAACCGGAAAAATCCCGTGTGTGTGTGATGTGGTTGGGCTGTTTGCGTTTGCCGCATCAATCCACCCCATTGCCTGCCTCCCTCAAAATCGTATTGGAGAAATTTGTATGACTGTTGCGCCATCTTTGAATGATCTGGAAATGGGGGCTGCGGTAGACGCGGCTATTACCTCGCGCATGTCAATGCGGGCCTTTACGGCGCAAGATGTGCCGCGTGAAACCATCGCTGGGTTGCTGCGCGTTGCCAGTCGGGCACCGTCTGGCACCAACACCCAGCCCTGGAAGGTGTATGTGTTGCACGGTGCCAGCCGTGCTGCACTGGTTGGCAAGGTGTGTGCTGCACACGATGCGTTGCGCGCCAACCCAAGCCTGGCATCCGAATACGCCGAGGAATATGACTATTACCCCGAGCACTGGGTCAGCCCCTATATTGACCGCCGCCGCGAAAACGGCTGGGGCCTGTATGGCTTGCTCGGTATTGGCAAGGGTGACAAGGACAAGATGCATGCGCAGCATCAGCGCAATTACCGGTTTTTTGACGCGCCAGTGGGCTTGATGTTCACCATTGACCGGGTGATGGGACGCGGCTCATTGCTGGACTACGGCATGTTCCTGCAAAACCTGATGCTGGCAGCGCGTGCGCGTGGGCTGCATACCTGTCCACAAGCAGCCTGGAACGGTTTTGCCAAAATAATTCTGCCCCATATCGGGGCAGGTGATTCTGAAATGCTGGTGTGTGGCATGGCGCTGGGTTATGCCGATGAAAGCGCTATCGTCAACACTTACCACACGCCCAGAGTTCCAGTGGATGAATTCACCCACTGGCTGGACTGAGGTGGCTATTTCAGGTCGTCGGCCAGCAATTTGACGATGCGCTGCGCATCGGCTGGTGCGGCCGCAGTGCCATCGGCGTTTTGCACGGACACGGTGCTGGCATCGCCAAGGCTCACAACCGATACCCGGAATTTTTGCGGTGCTGCGTCAGGTTTGGATGAACTGAACAATTTGCCCAGAAAACCGGGCTCAGCCTTGTCGGCCGAGGGTGCCACGTAGCGCACAAAATAAAGGCCCTTGCTGCGGTCGCGGTCTTCAACAGTGAAGTTGGTGCGGTCCAGAGACAGTCCGACACGCCGCCAGGCGCGGTCAAAACCATCGTTGATCTGAACCACGGCTTGACCGTTAACGGTGCTCACGTTCGAGCTGCTTTTGCTGACACCCGCTGCGACCAGCACCTTGGATTGCTCCTGGGAGACGCCGAGCTTAACCATCAGACGGCGCAAAAATTCGGCTTCAAGCTCGGGATCGGCGGCGCGGGGTTGCCAGACGGTGCGGTCCTTTTGGGCTGAGTCATACACCTCAACCATGCCGCGGTGGCTGATGAAAATGTCGGTGCCACCGCTGGCATTGCGTTCCAGCCGGGTGCGAAACTTGTCGCGCTCGCCGGTGGAGTACAGCGAGTCAAGCACTTTGCCCAAAGTATTGCGGATGAAATCCTGTGGAATTTTGGCGCGGTTTTCAGCCCAATCTGTTTCCATGATGCCCAGGTTGGCTTGATCCATGGCCAGCAGAAAACCATTTTCCTGCCAGAAGTCTTTGACCGGTTCCCACAGCTTGTCGGCTGGCTGGCTGACCACCAGCCAGCGCTGGTTGCCGGCGCGCTCAATGCGTACATCACCCAAGCTGGTGGCCGCTGTTGGCACGGTCTGGATGGTCGCCTGGCCTAACTGGTAACTGGATGCCGTGACCGGCGCACCGGGCACAACATAACGCGTTTCGTGGGACAGCTGGGTCAGGTCCGGCGGCACTTCCAACGAAGTGCCTGGCGCTTTGCCGGCACTTTTGTAATCGACCTTGTCACCCTGCAGCACCGAGCAGGCACCCAGAGAAAAGGTCAGGCCAAGAAGTGCAAGTCTGGAGAAATGGTTCACAAAGGTCCTTTGAGTATTAAATAGGGCAACTGGTCGGTGGATTAAATCAGGCCGACAGCGCGTAGTGCATCTTCAACAATGGATTCATTGGCGGTGGTCAACTCGGTCATGGGCAGGCGCAGTGTGCCACCGCACAGGTTCATGCGAGCCACCGCCCATTTCACGGGAATCGGGTTGGCTTCGACGAACAGGTTTTTGTGTAGCGGCATCAGCTTGAACTGGATGTCCATGGCGCGCTTGACATCACCGGCAATGGCCGCCATGCACAGCTCGTGCATCAGGCGTGGTGCCACGTTGGCGGTGACGCTGATGTTGCCCTGACCCCCGCACAGCATGAGTGCCACCGCAGTCGGGTCATCGCCCGAGTAAATGGCAAAACCCTTGGGCGCTTCACGAATCAGCCATTGCGCGCGGTCAATATTGCCAGTCGCTTCCTTGATACCGACGATACCGGGCACTGTTGCCAACCGCAATGCGGTTTCGTGCGACATGTCGGCCACCGAGCGGCCTGGGACGTTGTACAAAATCATCGGCAAATCGACCGCTTCGGCAATGGCCTTGAAGTGCCGGTATTGACCTTCTTGCGTGGGCTTGTTGTAGTAAGGCACCACCTGCAGTTGGCAATCGGCACCTACTGCTTTGGCGAATTTGGCCAGTTCAATGGCTTCGGCCGTGCAATTGGCACCGCAACCGGCCATGATGGGTGCGCGGCCTGCAGACTGCTCAACCGCGACCCGGATAATTTCCTGGTGCTCTTGCACGCTGACGGTGGGTGACTCACCGGTGGTGCCGACCACGCCAATGCAGTCGGTGCCCTCCGCGATGTGCCAGTCAATCAGTTTGCGCAGCGCCGGGTAATCCACGCTGCCGTCAGTTTGCATGGGCGTAACCAGGGCAACGATGCTGCCGGTAATTTGGCTGAAGGGAAGTGTCATTTTGTGAACTCTTGAAGCTTAGTCAGTTATTCTAGCGAGAGTGGGTAGCGCGCCGGCGCTAGTCCTTCATCGGTACTGCCTGCAGGCGCAAGGGCAACGATGCGTTGCACAAAACGCTCGGGCTGGTTCAGAAAGCCGTTTTCATACGCCACGATGTACAGGCCCTGGCATCGCGTTAGTAATTCCGCAGGTTGCAGCAAAAAATCGGGCCGTGAGGGTTTGCCAACGGTTTCGTTGCCCCGCGCAAATGTTTCATAAATCAGCAGGCCACCCGGTGCCAGGCTCTGGATGATGATGGGAAACAGCGCGCGCCATAAATAGTTGGTCACCACTACCACATCAAACTGTAGCGGCAGACCCGCTTGCAGCAAAGGCCAGGCGCCGTTTTCAATGTCCGCCTGAACTGCCTTGCCAAATCGGCTGGCGGCGCGCGCGGCATCAAGGGATTGGTCAACTCCGGTCACCTGCAAGCCGCGCTGGGCAAACCAGGCCATGTGGCGGCCATGGCCACAGGCCACGTCAAGCACCGTGCCAGCAGGCTTGGTCAGATGCGTCCAGCGTTGTACCCAGTCGGATGCTGGGCCGGCTTCATGTGGCAAGCGTGTGATGCCAGTCATGGCTAAAAACAACCCCAAATCTGGTTGGCCATCGACATGAAAAAGTCCGGTCGACCATACATGGCAAACACCAGCGCCAGCAACACCAGCAAGCTGGCGTACAACAAGAGCTTTTTCACTGGCTTCATGGCATCAGGCCGCTTGCGGCATCGGGGCGCGGACAATGGTGGCTTCCTTGATAGGCAAATTCAACAACGCGGCCAGCACGCCCAGCCCGATCGCGATGTACCAGACGATGTTGTAGCTGCCGGTGCGGTCATACAAGTAGCCGCCCAACCAGACGCCCATGAAGGAGCCGATCTGGTGGCTGAAAAAAACAAAACCGCTGAGCATGGATAAATGCGCCACGCCAAAAATTTGCGCCACCGCCGCATTGGTCGGCGGTACGGTAGACAGCCACAGCAAGCCCATGACGGCAGAAAAAACATACACACTCATGGGTGACAGCGGTACCAGCAAAAACACGCTGATGACCACCGCGCGCGTCAGGTAAATGAAGGCCAGGATGAATTTCTTTTGCACGCGCTGGCCCAGCACGCCCGCCGCGTACGTGCCAAACACGTTAAAAAGACCAATCAAGGCCAACGAATAGCTCGCCACCTGGGGCGACAAGCCCTGGTCTTTCAGGTAGCTCGGCATGTGCACCCCGATGAATACCACCTGAAAACCGCAGACAAAATAGCCCGCCATCAGCAGTTGAAAACTGCGGTATTTGAAGGCCTCATGCAGCGCTTGCATGATGGATTGCTCGCGAAAATGCCCAGCACCGCCTCTGAAGTTGGGCTCGCGCAGCCACCAGGCCAGTGGTGCCATCAGCAGCGCGGCCAGTGCCAGCGCCACCAGCGCTTGTTGCCAGCCCAGGCTGTTGATCAAAAAGCCTTCGGTGGGCACCATCAAAAATTGTCCAAAAGAACCCGCAGCAGCCGCGATACCCATGGCGACCGAACGCTGGCTGGCGCTGACGTTGCGGCCAATCACGCCGTAAATAATGGCGTAGGTGGTGCCGGCCTGCGCCAGCCCGATCAAT
>JBBQZI010000189.1:0-6110 GCA_038207855.1 Burkholderiales bacterium | reverse complement strand
AAAAGTGCGCTCTACGCGCCAGTGCTGGCTCAGTTCGGCCTGGTTGCCATACACGCCCGTGCTCAAGCCTGCCAGATAGGCCGCGCCCAGCGCAGTGGTTTCGATCACGGCCGGGCGCACCACCGCAATGCCGAGCAGGTCGGCTTGTATCTGCATCAGCAAATCATTGGCGCAGGCACCGCCATCCACCCGCAACTCAGCCACGGCGCTGCCGCCGTTGGCCACCACATCACGGCTCATGGCATCGAGCAGTGCGGCGCTTTGGAATGCTATGCTTTCAAGAGCTGCTCGCGCAATATGGGCAAGGGTTGAGCCCCTGGTAAGGCCGACAATGGTGCCGCGGGCATCGGGGTTCCAGTAAGGCGCACCCAGGCCGGTAAAGGCCGGCACCATCATCACACCGGCGGCATCGGGCACGCTTTGCGCCAAGGCCTGCACCTGGCTGCTCGAGTCAATGGCGTGCAGGCCGTCGCGCAGCCATTGCACCACCGCACCGCCAACAAACACACCACCTTCCAAAGCGTAGACCGGTTGTGCGTCAACTTGTGCCGCGCTGGTGGTCAGCAAACCGTGGGTGGATGTCAGGAACTGCTGGCCGGTATGCATCAGCATGAAGCAGCCGGTGCCATAGGTGTTTTTGGCCATGCCCTCGGTGAAGCAGGCTTGACCAAACAGCGCGCTTTGCTGGTCGCCCGCGACACCGCCAATGCGGATGCGGCTGCCCAGCAGATCGGATTGAACATGGCCAAAGGCGGCACTCGACGGCAATACGGTGGGCAACAGGCTGGCAGGAATGCCCAGCAAGTCCAGTAACTCGGCATCCCACTGGTTGCTGCGCACATTGAACAGCATGGTGCGCGCCGCGTTGCTGACATCGGTGGCGTGCACGGCTTGCGTGCGCGTGCTGGCATTGCTGCCGCCAGTCAGTTGCCAGATCAGCCAGCTGTCAACCGTGCCAAAAGCCAGCTCGCCAGCCTCGGCTTGTGCGCGCGCACCGGGTACATGGTTCAAAAGCCATTGCAGTTTGGTGCCCGAAAAATAGGCGTCCACCAGAAGTCCGGTTTTGGCTTGAATCAGCGCAGCTTTGCCCTGGGCGCGCAGGGCCGCGCAAGCCGGCTCAGCCCGGCGGTCTTGCCAGACGATGGCGTTGTGGATGGGTTGACCGGTTTTGCGGTTCCACACCACCGTGGTTTCACGCTGGTTGGTGATGCCAACGGCATGGATGTCGCTGGCTTTGAGCTGGGCTTTGGCCAGCACCTCGCGTGCCGTCGCCAGTTGGGTTTGCCAGATGACAAAGGGGTCATGCTCAACCCAGCCGGGTTGCGGGTAAATCTGTGGCAACTCGCGCTGCGCCATGGCCATGATCTGGCCGTGTGCATCAAACACGATGCTGCGTGAGCTGGAGGTGCCCTGATCCAGGGCTAACAGGTAGGTCATTTGGCGGGTTCGGGGGTAAATTAACCAATAATCCAAGCTTACTGAAAATCGCCTGATGCAAACTACTCCAGAACCCTTAGCCACCCGTCGCGCCGACTTGTTGACCCAGTTGGCGCAGCCACGTGACTACGACCTTGCGGTTATTGGCGGCGGTGCCACCGGCCTGGGTGTGGCGCTGGATGCCGCGTTGCGCGGTTTAAGCGTGGTGTTGATCGACTCGCACGATTTTGCCAAGGGCACCTCATCGCGCGCCACCAAGCTGGTGCACGGTGGCGTGCGTTACCTGGCGCAAGGCAATATCTCATTGGTCCACGAGGCGTTGCATGAGCGCACCTTGCTGCTGCACAACGCGCCGCACCTGGCGCAGCCACTGCCCTTTGTCATGCCGTCTTACCACTGGTGGGAAACCCCTTTTTATGGCATTGGCCTGAAAGTTTATGACGTGCTGGCAGGCCAGGCTGGCCTGGGTGCGACTGAATTTTTAAGTCGCGACGAAACCGAAAAACTGCTGCCCACCGTCAATCCGCAGCACTTGCTGGGTGGCGTGAAATACTGGGACGGCCAGTTTGACGATGCCCGGCTGGCGCTGGTGCTGGCCCGCAGCGCTGCTGCCAGTGGTGCGCTGGTGGTGAACTACTGTGAGGCAACCGGTTTGCGTCATACCGCAGGGCGGGTATCGGGATTGCAGTGTCGTGACACAGAAAGCGGCCGCACGTTTGACATCAGCGCGCGCTGCGTGGTCAACGCCACCGGCGTCTGGGTCGATGCCCTGCGCCAGATGGACGACCAAAGCAGTGGCCGCGTCAGTCGCGCCATGGTGGCACCCAGCCAAGGTGTGCATCTGGTGGTGGACCGCACATTTTTTCCTGGCGACCATGCCCTGCTGGTGCCGAAAACCGCCGATGGCCGGGTGCTGTTTGCCGTGCCCTGGCTCGGCAAGGTGATTTTGGGCACCACCGACACGCCGCGTCATGACCTGGCGTTTGAGCCGCAGCCGTTTGCCGAAGAAGTCGACTTCATCTTGAGCGAGTCGGCCAAGTATTTGCAGCGTGCGCCAACCCGCCAGGATGTGTTGAGTGTCTGGGTGGGGTTGCGTCCGCTGGTCAAGCCGGCCGATGACGACGGCGAAAAAACCAAAGGCATCAGTCGCGAACATACCGTGCTGGTCAGTGCATCAGGTCTGGTCACGGTGACTGGTGGCAAGTGGACCACTTACCGCGCCATGGCTGAAGATGTGCTGACGCAGTGTCAAACCTCGGGGCTGTTGACTGACTTGCCGCCTGCGCGTACCGCACATCACGCGCTGGTGGGTGCGCCAGCGGCAGGGTCAAAAACTGTGCGCATCAGCGAACCACCCGGCGCGCACTTGTATGGCAGTGAGCAGGTGCTGTTGGCGCAGTTGCCGGGCCATGACGTGCTGCTGGCCCCCAATTTGACCGAAGCCATGGTGCGCTTTGCCGCCCGCTATGAGTACGCCCGCAGCGTGGAAGACGTGCTGGCGCGGCGCAACCGCTTGCTGTTTCTGGATGCCCGTGCTGCTGCGCTCGCAGCACCGGCCGTGGCGGCGGTGCTGGCTGATGAGTTATGCGTGCCGGTTGCGATTGATGAATTTCTGGCGCTGGCGCAACGCTATGTCACGCTGCCGTGAGTCGGTATGCCTCAAGGCCGCTTTTGCAGCACCAGATCAATGCGCCGCTGCAGGCTGGCAAGGGCGGCTGCATCGCCTGCGGCCTGTGCGCGCTGTTGCTGCACACCCAGCCAGGACAGCAGCGGCCTGCGCCAGCCTTGGTTTGATGCTGTTTCAACCGCTAGCCCAATATCTGTGGGCGTAAGTAGCTCTTTTTTAAATAGCATGCCAGCGGCGATCAGGCGTGACAGCGGGTCCTGAATCTGGCTTAGCTGGTTGGAAAATGGGCTGGTCGCTTGGCTAATCGCTTGGCCAGTCGCTTGGTGGTTGGCCGAAGCTGCACCGGGTGCTGGCTGCTGGGCATTTTGAAGCGCTTGCGCCACCAGCCCCCGGTAGTGCACTGGCAGTAAGGCGGCGTTGATGCCGTTCCACTGGCCGCTGATGAAGGCGGCATAGGCTTGCTCGGCTGGCTGGGCATCAAGGGCCCGCGTGGCGTAGCCCGTGCATGGCGTGAAATCCAGGCTGGCCACCTGGGCGGCGCAGCGCACCAACTCGGCGCGGGCCATCAGGTCCGGTCGGCCGGTGCGGGCAATTTCGGTTTTGGCGCGGGCCAATTCAAAGTCGGCCACGCGGGTGTCGCCACTCAGGTAGGCACTGGTGTAGCTGTTCAGGGCGGCAAAGGCATTGGCTTTCCAGTCGGGCGGCGGTGACGTGCTGGTGCAGGCACTGAGCAGTCCGAAGGCCAGCAGGATCAATGAATTTTTCATGGCAGCTTGATCTCCGTGTCGCGTGCAAACGGCCATTTGCGGTTGATCTCATCGGTCAACTGGCTGACCTTGCGCAGACTTGATTCGACCTCGGCGCGCAGTGTGCTCAGATCGGCTGTGGCCACTTTGGCGTTGGCCCCCACCGCCTGCGCTTCGGCCAGCACGGCATCGACCTTGGTCAAGGTCTGGCGGGCATCAGTCAGCACGCCGGTGAGTTGGTCAACGGCGGCCTTGCTGCTGCTGATGGTGGCCTGCGTGCTGTCCACAACGCCACCGGTGCCAAACACGCGCTGGTCGGCCTTGGCCAGCAGGGCATTGGTGTGGTCGAGGGTGGCGATGATTTTCTGGGCGTTGTCTTCAGTGCCCAGCACGCCAGTCAGCATGCCGTAGCGGCCCGTCAGCCGTTCGGTCACGGTTTTCAGGTTTGTCAGGCTGGTGTTGATGCTGGATTGCGATCCGGTCATGTTGCTCAGGTTTTCCAGCAGCTCGCGGGCCGAGGCCACCAGGCGCGGGATTTCGGCCGCAGTGTCACCCCGCAGCACGCTGCGCTCGGCGTCGGGCGGCAGCGGTGGGTCGCTCAGAATGCCGCTGTAGGCCCGGATGCGGGTGTCGCCCACCATGCCGCGCTCCATGGTGAAAATGCTCGAGGTACGCAACCAGTGCGCGTCTTTGTGTGGCACAGCAATCACCATGCGGGCTTTGCCATCCTCGGCCAGCTCAATGCGCCGGACCCGGCCGATTGGGAAACCTGAAAACGTCAAGTCCATGCCGACGATGACACCTTCTGAATCGTCCGAGATCAACACCAGTTGCTGGGTGCTTTCAAACACCCCTCGGGCGTACATCACATACAGCAGAAAGCCCAGTATCACGGTGGCCACCAGCAGCAGCAGGGCAATGGCTTTGCGTTCCAGGTTGGCAATCGGCGCAGCTTGGCCGGTGGGTGCAATGTCAGGGGTGTTCATGGCGGGTTCAGGGCTCAGATGTATTTGACCGCCAGCGAGGCAGCCTCAAGAAAAAACAGCACCAGAAACAGGCGCACTGCGCCTGGTTGTACCGTGCTGGCTTGCGGGTTGCTTTGCAGACTGGCCGCCAATGGCACCACCGCTACAGCCAGACTGAACAGCACCACTTTCAGGATAAACCCCAGGCTGACTGACAAGTCAAACACCTGCCCCATCGCACGGGTAAAACCCGGCAGGCCCCAAGGCGACAGGCCATATACCGTCAGATAGGTCAGCACCAACACCACCACGCTGCTGATCATGGCCAGCGTCAGCACCGAAAACGCATCGGCGATCACGCGCGGGGCCAGTTCGGTGCGCAGGCGTTGCAGGCTCAGGTCAGCCACCCGGCGCACTCTGACGGCATCCGCCGGTGGCGCGGTGCCGGTATTGAAGGCCAGTCCAGCGCGCAGGGCCACAAACATGGCCGCCGACAGTGGAATAAGTTCGAGCACCAGCACCCGCACCACCATTTGCAGCGCGTATTGGGACAGGCCGTAGCTCAGCGCGGTGACCAGCACGATGCGGATCAGCACCAGGCTCAGCAGCGATGCCAGCGAGGCAAACCAGGGCAGCACCTGCCAGGTGCTGGTGTAGATGTAGCGCGCGGTGATGGCGCGGTGCGCCCGGTTGTAGGTCGAGGGGGACAAGGCCATCACCAACACCACCGCGCCAAAGTGCAGCATGAACCACCAGCTGACAAGCGTGCGCAGCCAAGCCGCACGCCAGCGACTTGGCAAGGAGGTTGATGGTGGCTTGGGTGGCATTGGGCAATGATAAATGCTTTGCTGGTCAGGATGTTTAAAAGACTGTTTATTTATCCAGTTAAATGGTGTCTAATGGCATTTTGATTGATGTGATGTGCCATGGCTTTGCGTTCTGTATCCACTTTGCTTGATGCCGTTGGCGCGGGTGTCTGGCGTGCTGACGCACTGGCCAATGCGGCCAGCGCCGCCGGTGTCGCGCTGCCCACGGGCCATGCCGCGCTGGACGCGCAATTGCCTGGTGGTGGTTGGCCGGTGGGGGCTTTGTGCGAAATTTTGCAGGACCAAAGTGGTTGGCATGAGTGGCGTTTGCTGCTGCCGGTGTTGTGCGCGCTGACGGCTGCGCCACGGCGTTCGCTAAAAGTCGTGCTGGTCGGTGCGCCGCATGCACCCTTCGGCCCGGGCTTGGCTGCGCAGGGCTTGGATGTGCGCGCGCTGTTGTGGGTTCAGGCCGAGGCTGTCGCCCAGCGTCTGTGGGCGGGGGAGCAGGCGCTGCGTTGTGCTGGCGTGG
>JBBQZI010000188.1:0-6111 GCA_038207855.1 Burkholderiales bacterium | reverse complement strand
CGCTTGCAAAATGGGCGGCATTGTGGCCAACAACGCCTCCGGCATGTGCTGCGGCACGGTGCAAAACAGCTACCGCACTCTGGTTGGCTTGCGTGTGGTGCTGTGCGATGGCACGCTGCTTGACACCGAAGACAGCTTCAGTGTAGCGGCATTTTTGCGTAGCCACGCCAGTCTGGTCACTGAGCTGGCCCGGCTTGGCAAAGAGACGCGTGCCGATGACAAGCTGGCGGCACGCATCCGTCACAAATACAAAATCAAAAACACCACCGGTTACAGCCTGAATGCGCTGATCGACTTTGAGGACCCCATCGACATCTTGGCGCACCTGATGATTGGCTCCGAAGGCACGCTGGGTTTTATCTCGCGCGTCAGCTTGCAGACCGTTGCTGAAGACCCGTTCAAGGCCAGCGCACTGGTGTTTTTCCCGAACATCGAGGTCGCCTGCCAGGCCGTGATGGCACTCAAGACTGCACCGGTGAGCGCGGTCGAACTGCTGGACCGGGCCGCCTTGCGCTCGGTGCAAGACAAGCCAGGTTTGCCGCAAACCATGCGCGGGCTGGGTGAGGGTGCTGCCGCGTTGCTGATAGAAGCACGCGCCCAAACCGCTGCCACCTTGCAATTGCGCATTGATGCCTGTCTGGCCGCAATGGATGGCATCGCCACCATAGAGGCACCAGAGTTTTCCACCGACCCAGCGATCTGCGAGATGTACTGGAAAGTCCGCAAGGGCACGTTCCCATCGGTCGGTGCCATGCGCCGTGCCGGCACCACCGTGATCATTGAAGACGTGGCGTTTCCGGTGGCTTCATTGGCGGCTGCCACACTCGACTTGCAAGCACTGATGCGCCAGCATGGCTATTTGGAGGGCATCATCTTCGGCCACGCGCTCGAAGGCAATTTGCACTTCGTGTTTACCCAGGATTTTTCTGACCAAGCGGAAATTGACCGCTACGCCAAGTTCATGGACGATGTGTGTGATCTGGTGGTTGACAAGTACGACGGTTCTCTCAAGGCCGAACACGGCACAGGACGCAACGTGGCACCGTTCGTTGAAAAGGAATGGGGCAAACAGGCTACCGACCTGATGCGCCGCATCAAGCAGTTGTTTGACCCGGAAAACCTGCTCAACCCCGGTGTTATCCTGAACGACGACCCGCTGGCACATCTGAAGCACCTCAAGCCCATGCCCGCCGCCGAGGCACTGGTGGACCGCTGCATTGAATGCGGCTTTTGTGAACCAATGTGCCCGTCACACCGGCTGACACTGTCACCACGCCAGCGCATTGTGAGCTGGCGTGAACTCTCGCGCCGCACGGCGGCCAACGAAAGCGTGGCCGACCTGGAGGCCGACTTTGCCTACTTTGGTCTGGACACCTGCGCCGGATGCGGGCTGTGTTCCACCGCTTGCCCGGTCGGCATTGACACCGGTGAGCTGACACGCTTGCTACGGGGTCGGGGCATGGGCTCAACGTCGAAGAAAGTCGGTCAGTGGACAGCCGGTAACTTTGGCAAAGTGGCCAGCCTCTCAAGAATGGGCATCAGCGCCGGCCACATCGCCCGCAGCGTGGTGGGCGAAAAACTGCTGGCGCGTCTCTCGGGCGGTGCTTGGAAGCGTGGCATGCCCCAAGCCGGCAAGCTACCCGCGCCGTTTGCCGGTGCCGGTGACCCGGTGGTGTATTTCCCCACCTGCGGCGGACGCATCTTTGGTGCCAACACCGCGGACGAGGCCAGCCTGCCCGAAGTCATCATGGAACTGCTGGTGCGCGCCGGCTATGCGCCGCGTCTGCCAGAGGGTTTTGACCAACTTTGCTGCGGCCAGATGCTGGCCAGCAAAGGCATGGCCGAAGAGGCCGATGCCATGGCCGATGCGGTGACCCAGGCTTTGCTGAAAGCCGCAGACGATGGCCAAGGTGGTTACTACCCGGTCATCATGGATGCCAGCACCTGCACGGTGCGCATGCAAAAAATTCTGGCTTCGCGCTTGACCGTCTACGACTTTCATGAGTTTGCCGTCGATGCCCTGCTGCCGCGCATGCGGGTGGTGCGCCAGCCGGGGCCGATTGCATTGCACATCAATTGCAGCGTGCGCCGCACCCAGTCTGATGCCAAGCTGCACCAACTGATCAGGGCTTGCGTGGACGAGGTGATTGAGCCGGCTGGTGTGACCTGTTGTGGCTTTGGCGGCGACCGGGGTTTTGCCGTGCCCGAACTCAACGTCCATGCGCTGCGCAAAGTACACGATGCCTTGCCCGCCAATTGCTGCCAAGGCGTGTCTACCAACCGCACCTGCGAAATCGGATTGACCGCCGAGACCGGTCGGCCTTACCGCTCGATTGCTTACCTGCTCGAAGAATGCACAAGGCAGGAGGTGCTGATGAATTGTTGAATCCACGCCCGTTTTTCGCGTTTGGCGCTGACAAGCCCACGCTTCGTTTTTAAATACTTAGAGGAGATTTTTTATGGTTTGGCAACAAATTTATGATCCATTTGGAAACATGGTGATTTCCACCCTGCTCGCGGCAATTCCGGTATTGGTGATGCTGGTCGCACTGGGTTTTCTTGATATCAAGGCGCACCTTGCCGCTGGCATGGGTTTGTTGGCTGCGGTCGCAGTGGCCGTCTTTGCGTATGGGATGCCCGCCGGCATGGCAGGCACTGCCGCAGTGTATGGCGGCATGACCGGCTTGCTGCCGATTGGCTGGATCGTGCTCAACATCATTTTTCTGCAGCAGCTGTCGGTCCAGAACGGCAGTTTCAAAATTCTGCAGTCCTCACTGTCCGGCATCACAGATGACAGACGCCTGCAACTGCTGTTGATTGCCTTTTGCTTCGGCGCCTTTTTTGAGGGCGCAGCCGGGTTTGGCACTCCCGTGGCAGTCACCGCCGGTATCTTGATCGGTTTGGGCTTCTCGCCGCTGGCCGCCTCCGGCCTGTGTCTGATTGCCAATACCGCGCCGGTGGCGTTCGGCGCACTCGGCACCCCCGTGATCACCATGGCCAAGGTCCATGGCTATGACTTGGCGCAACTCACAGCCACCATTGGCCTGACGTTGACACCGTTCTGCATCTTGGTGCCGTTTTGGATGATCTGGGCCTTCGCCGGCCGCAAAGGCATGATGGAAGTTTGGCCAGCTATTCTTGTGACTGGCTTGTCATTCGCTATTCCGCAGTACCTGGTGTCGAACTTCATCGGCCCAGAACTGGTGGACATCATTGCCGCGCTTGTGTCGCTGGCCAGCCTGATTTTGTTTCTGCGCGTCTGGCAACCGAAGACGAAGTGGACCTCGACCAACCTCAAAGGCCGCAAGACCACTGAATCAACACTGCCTGCGGATGAGCCTGTAAAAACTTATTCGAGTGCTGAAACCATTCAGGCATGGATTCCTTGGCTGATCCTGACGGTGTTCGTGTTTGTATGGGGCTTGCCACCGGTCAAGACGTTTCTGAACGGCATCTTTTCGCCGAAGTTTGTTATGGAAGGTCTGAACAACCTGGTCATGAAAATGCCACCGGTGGTGCCGACACCGCATCCAGAAGCAGCGGTTTACGTGCTCAACTTGCTGTCTGCTACAGGAACCGGCATATTGTTCGCCGCCATCGTGGGTGCCCTGGTCATGAAATACAAGCCCCTAGAAATTGTCAAGACTTTCGGCCGGACGTTTTGGTTGGTTCGCTACTCGCTGATGACCATCGTGCTGATGCTTGGCTTGGGTACCTTGACGCGCTTCTCAGGCACCGACACCACGCTGGGTCTGGCGTTTGCCAACAGCGGTGTTTTTTACCCGTTCTTTGGCACCTTGATGGGCTGGATTGGCGTGGCCATGACCGGCTCAGACACCGCATCCAATGTGCTCTTTGGCGGCATGCAACGCGTGGCGGCTGATCAACTGGGCTTGCCGATCAACCTGATGGGCTCGGCCAACAGTGCAGGCGGTGTGATGGGCAAAATGATTGACGCACAGTCGATTGTTGTGGCTTCCACAGCGACCCGCTGGTTCAACCATGAAGGCGATATCTTGCGCTACGTTTTCGTTCACTCGATCGTGCTGGCCTGCCTGGTTGGACTTCTTGTCACCCTGCAGGCTTACGTCTGGCCGTTCACACTGATGATTATTCACTAAGCTTTAAGGAACCCCTATGTACAAAAGAATTTTTGTCGCTATCGACAACAGCAGCACGGCGCAAAAGGCGCTCGACGAAGCGATTCAACTGGCTGTCAAACTGGGTGCCGAGCTTTGCATTGGCACGGCGCTGGATGAAGCACCGGTCACCCAGCACGGCATGGGTCTTGGGTCATACATTGACGTCGACCGAGTCAAACAGGAAATGCGCGGCACCGGCGATGCGCTGCTCGACAAGGCTGCAGCCCAGGCCAAGGCGGCGGGTTGTGAAGCCTATCGCATACTGATCGAGTCTGACCAGAAGCGCTTATCTGACATGCTCATTGATGCAGCAGCCCAGTGGAATGCCGATCTCATCGTGATGGGCACCCACGGTCGGCGCGGCTTCGAGCGCCTGCTGGTGGGCAGCGTGGCCGAGCACATGATCCGTGCCGCCACGACGACCTTGCTGCTAGTCCGCAGTAAATAGCAAGCCAGGGGAAACACATTGTTGACTGGTTTCCCCTGAAAAATCAATCACTATTTAGTCGACTGGTAACAAAGGATTGACCTCGGTTCTCCACTTGTTCTGGTCGGATACTTACTTTCGACCCTTAGCCTGAGCTGTCGGATTAACTTACATTCCGACCCCGCTACGTTACACCCCACGCCGTAACTGATTGATATATAAGCACAATATGAATTTGGCACGATATATGCTATTTTTACTCTAGAAAATTCGGCCATGGCGAGCGAAGCGTTTTGTGAATAAGCTCGCAAACACGCCGTATTGCTGCCACCGTTTTTCTGTTGAGGAGAAATTTTCGTATGCAATTCAACAAATTCACGCTCACTGCATTGGTGCTTTCGCTGTTCCTCGTTTTCACAAGTATGAGAACTGCCTTGGCGCAAGGCGGTTTGAAGACCATTGATGCCCCCGAAGGTGGCACCATCGTTTATGGACAGGTGGAGGGTGCCGCCACCAAAGCGCAGGCCATGGGCACGGTGTTGCGCGCCGTGCATAACCAATGTGGCGAAAGACCAAAAGTGGGAAGACTGTTCAACGCCAGCGGCACCAATTCAGTCGCGGTCTTTTTTACAGTTGCCAGACATCCTCCGGGGCAAAAGCCGATTCCTGTAGCCGGCATGGTGATCGCTTCAGAATCAACACGCGGCCACATTGAGGCGGCGTTGGTGACGGATAGTGCCGAGCGATTTGGTTCGACCGTCAATCCCATGCTGACCCGGCTCTTCAGTGTTTGGAATCCTGGCGGAGTTGGCCCTTCCGAATACCCGAAATCAAGTTCGCTAGTCGCCGGCCCGGCTCCCCTGCGCACGGTGGTGCTCGCGGACCGCTCAGCCAGCGTTGGCGTTCCCGATGGCTGGAGACTGGACCCGAGAAGTGCCTACGGAACTCTGGGTGTCATTGGTCCGAATGGAGAATCTGCCAAGCTGAATATGGCCCGAATAGCGGTCGACCCTAACGATCCAGGGCTGCGGCGGCTCCAGCAAAGCGGCATTCGTACCGATACATCCGGCAAGATCGTCTATCCATGGAGTTCAAACTTGGTACAAGCTTTTCCAAATCTCTTCCAGCAGTTCTGGGCTTTAAACAATGTACGCCTAACGTCGAGCAACTATCGGCTTACCGAGCTGGAACCGGTGGCCATGCCTGGCGGTCAGCAAGGCGTGCATGCCATGGGGTACGTGGACCTTAACGGGAAAGGCATGCAGGAGATGAACGTGCTGTTGTTTACCTCGAGTCGCATGCAGGGAACTTATCTGGTCAGTATCTTCATTACTCTCCTGCCCAAGGAAGTCGCCGATAGGCAGCGCGCCACCATGGGCGCAGTGCTCGCAAGTTTCACGGTAAAGTAACCATCCCCCGGCAAAGCCGGGGGCTTTCAAATTTGTGAGCCGCTCAAAGCGGCTAAACGGGGACGCTTACGCGGCCCCAACTCTTTGTGCCACCGCTGCGGTGGCTACTTATCTCCACAGCCCGAGCTGTTCC
>JBBQZI010000187.1:0-6142 GCA_038207855.1 Burkholderiales bacterium | reverse complement strand
GCAACCAGGCCAGCGCCGCCGTCATGCCCTGCCCGGCCAGCACGCCCAGTATGGCCGCCAACACGCCCAACCAGAGCGCTTCGAGCAGCAGCAAGGCCGCCACCTTGCCAGGCGGTGCCCCCAACATGCGCAACAGCGCCAGATCGCCCCGGCGCTCGCGCACCGCACTCCATAGCGCAATAAAGACACTCAAGCCAGCCGTCAGCAGCAATACCCCAGCAAAAGCACGCAGCACTTCGGTGCCAATCCCCAGCATGCTCAAAAGCCGCGTGATTTCGATCGCCGGTGCTGCGGCCTGCATGTCGGTGCTGGTGTTGACGTAGCGCGGAAAACTCATCGCTGCCAGCGGAGTTTTGTAGCGGACCAGCGCCATGGTGATCTCGCGCTCTTCCATCATGATCTTGCGGTCTTCATCTTCCAGCGCGGTGTAGTCTTCATGCACCTTCCAGACCGAAGCGGTGTCGGTCAGAATCAGCCGGTCAAGCACGCTGCCACTGGCAGCCAAAATGCCGACCACGGTGTAAATGCTGTCGCCATGCGCATGACCCCCGGCGGCCAATCCATGCGATCCGACAAAGGTGCTGCCCAGCGCCAGCCCGAGTTTGCGCGCGGTGATAGCGCCCAACACGACCTGCATCGGCTGCGTCCACAGCTGGCCTTGCGCCAGGCTGGCTTGGTAATGGCTGATGTAGTCAACCGTGGTACCAACGATGCGCCAGCCCTGAAAATTGTCACCCAGACTGATTGGAATAAGCTGCGCCACCATCGGGTGCTCTTCGAGCTTTTTGACTTCTGAAAGCGGGATATTGCCCGGCGGCACATCAACGTGAAACACGCCAGACAAGATCAGTTGCATCGGGCTGCCTTTGGCACCCACCACCACGTCAATGCCTCGCAGGTCGCGCTCAAACGCTGTGCTGAACTGGTGGCTCACCAGTAACAAAAATGTGATCGAAGCCAACCCCAGACTGAGTAGCAACAGGTTCAGTGCAGCGCCCAACGGGCGCGACCAGAGGTAGGTCCAAGCCAGCGACAGGGTTCTGAATGCTGTTCTATTCATAGCGTGCTACGCAACAACCGTAAGGGCTTGAAGCCAATTACACCATTAATATCTGATGGAATGAGTGCAGCCACCCGAGCATCATGGGTGGCAATGACCAAGGTCGCTCCATGCGTCTTGGCCGTGGTCAGCAGCAGGTGCACGGCATCGGCTGCGGCTTCATCATCAAGGCTGGCAGTGGGCTCGTCGGCCAACATCACTGGCGGCTTTTGCAGCACGGCACGCGCTAGCGCCACGCGCTGTGCTTGCCCGCCGGAGAGTTGCGCCGGCAAGCGATCAGACAGGTCGGCAACCCCCAGCGCATTCAGTGCCTGCTGGATGCGCGCTACGTCCTCAGTTACACCGCTGGCCCACTGCGCCAAGGCCAGATTTTGCTGCACCGAGAGTACGGCGCTCAAATGCAATTTTTGCGGCAAAAAGCCAATAGCCTTTGCCCGCCATGCGTCTGCCGCTATATTTTTAAGAGTACTAAGTGGCTGATTTGCGACTGTTAATTCGCCCGCTGTCGGGCTTACCAATGCAGCTACCAACGCCAGCCAGGTCGATTTGCCGCAGCCCGATGGCCCGCTGAGCAACAGCACCGTGCCTTGGGGCACATCCACATCCGGGAACGACAGTGCCGGGCCATTGGGATACTGGTAGCGCAACTGCTGGGTGCGAATCACTTGAGTCCTATCAATGGATGGTGAGACTGGTGTTGTCTTGCACGGCCGCAAAATGCTGCTTCGCACCACGCGCTTTGGCGACAAATTCCCGGATTTTTTTGGCATCCAGGTGGCTTGATGCCGTTGCACCGGCATTGAGCAAGACCAGCGTGGCATCCTGGCCCGCTTGCTTGAAGCGCATGATCAGGCAATGGCCGGCTTCATTGGTAAACCCGGTCTTGGACAAAACAATGTCCCAGCCTTTCGCTCCGACCAGATGATTGGTGTTGTGAAACGTCACAATTCGATTTTTCAATTTAACCAATGCCGACGTGTCGGTGGTGATGTTGGCTATTTCAGGGTAGCGCGACGCGGCCAGCGCCATTTTGGCCAAATCAGCCGCCGTTGAAGTGTTCTCTGGCGACAGCCCGGTGGGCTCCAGGATGATGGTGTGGGTCATGCCCAGCGCGGTCAGCTTGGCGTTGAGGGCCTTGGAAAATGCCAGGTTTCCACCCGGATAGGTGCGCGCCAAGGCCGCTGCTGCCCGGTTGTCAGAGGACATCAGTGCGAGCTGCAAAACCTGCTGGCGGGCCAGCATCGAGCCCACCGGAACGTGTGATTTGCTGTGTTTAAGCGCATCCACATCGCTATCGGTAATGGCAATTTTTTCCTGCATGTCGGGCTTGCTGTCCAACACCGTCATGGCCGTCATCAGCTTGGTCAATGAGGCAATCGGCACCGCATCGTTGGCGCCTTTTTCGAACAGCACGGCACCCGATGCATTGCTGATGACAATGGCATGCTGGGAATTGAGTTGAAATGCCTGGCAACTGCTTGCAAAAAATAAGGCGGCCAGCAAGGCCATGTGCTTGATTCGTGAGTTGGTCATGAGAAAAAGGGGGATAGAAAAGCCGCAAGCCGGCAGTGCTTCCAACTCAGCAGCATCATCGCTGCTCAGGCTTAGGTGAAACTTAAAGGCTGATTGTGCAAGCAATCGCAACTGAATCGCCTTATGGGAAACAATTGACCGGCATTTTTAAGATTCGGCTAAGTCTTACACGCAACAATGCAGCAACTTTAGACTGGAATTTCCAAGCGGACACCGCGCAGGTGACGTTAGCGATCACTATAGCCTTCAGGCTTTTTTATAAACCAATGCTCACACCATGAATTCAGAAATCAAACACGCGCAGGACCCTGCATCCGCACCGCCTACGGCGAAAGCGCATGGCATCAAAAAATACATGTCCATTGGCACGATCTTGCCGGCGATCGTTGTCACTGGACTGGTTGTTGTCGCACTCGTCACGATTACTGGCATCGTCCGTAAAGCCATTGACAACAAGGGACTCATGCCGCGCCCTGCCGCGTTGTCATCGTATGTCTGCAATGGATTCGCCGTGCCGGTGCATATTGCATATCGCCACGGCATGGATGCGGTGCAATTGCGCACCAGCAACGTGGCCCTCAAGGGTGCCATTTTGAACGGGAAAATTAAGTGGGAACAGCCAGCCAATGGCAGCGAAGCACTTGAATTTACACCGCCGACCGAAATTGTTTACGACGATGCCAAGAGTATTCGCTTGATTGATGGCTCCGGAAAAATTCAGGAGTGTCAGCGCTAGCGCTTGCTTACTCGTCATCAACCTCCAGCTCCTCCACTCGTTCCAACTCACACATTTAGAGCATTGCAATGAACTACAAATCAACCTTTCGACGTGCCTGCCAATCGCTGGTGCTGGTCTCGCTGCTGGGCTTTGGCTTAGCAATGGCACAAGCCGAGCCAACGTTGAATCAGGTTTACGCCACAGCTCAGTCTGGCAAGCTCGATGAAGCACAAGCCATGATTCAGCAGGTGCTGGTTGCCCACCCCAATAGCGGGAAAGCGCACTTCGTACGTGCCGAGCTTTTTGCCCGTCAAGGCAAAATAAGCCTGGCTCGCGAGTCATTCGCAAGCGCTGAAAAGCTGGCACCTGGACTGCCTTTTGCCAAACCTGAAGCCGTGCAGGCTTTGCGTGCGCAACTTGCGGGCAAGCCACCCGCAAGAGTGATCAACACTCAGGCCACCAGCTATGCAGCACCGGTTGCGCCGACAGCGCCGTCTTCTTCATGGCTGTTGCCGCTGCTACTGGCAGGCGGCGTGATTATTGCCGGGTACTTTATGTTTCGGCGCAGAGCGCCAGCCCCCGTGGCGCAGCAGCCGGACTACGCCTATCAAGGCGGTTTGAATGGACAGCAGAACTTTGGCATTGGCAGTGGTGTTGGGCAAGCCGCAAATCCACAACCGACCGGCTACCCACAGCCGGGTTACCCACAACAAACGGCTGGCTCCGGATTGGGCGGGCGAATTATGGGCGGCCTGGCCACAGGCGTGGCGGTTGGTGCTGGCATGATGGCCGTTGACGCCATTGGAAAATCCATGATGGGCAACCATGGCACCGCAGCAGCCAACAACCTGGCTAACAACGACTATCAGCCGCTGACCAACAGCAATCCCGACATGGGAGGTGCCAACTTTGGTCTCAATGACACCAGTTCATGGGATGACGGTGGTGGCTCTGATATTGGCGGTGATTGGGACAATTAGCATGGTCTACACCGGTGCATTTCTGAGGGTTTCTGCTCTGTGAATGACTTGGCCAGTCTTGGCGCACTGGGGCTCGAATTACCCAGCCCCTCCTATCTGGCAGGGTCACTGGTTTTTGGCATCATTGGCTACATCGCGTTTCGCCGTGGCCGGCGAGCCGCCAGGTCTGAGCTCACCTGGGCTGGCGTTGCCCTGATGGTTTATCCGTATGCAGTATCACAAACTTGGCTGCTGTGGCTTGTGGGTGCCATGTTGTGCGGCTGGCTTTATTTGAAATGGGATTGATTGACAGCTATCAAGCCTGTGTGCGGCACCACACGGAACAATTTTCGCTTTGGTGCAAAAATTTACCGGTCCCGCTTCGACAGACATCAGAAGCTTCATGTGCGCATCAACCTGACTGAGGGGAAAAGTATCGCGACCAAGTCAAACCTTCAAAACGTGGGCAGAGTTGTAGCTGTACGTGGCAGCATTGTGGATTCCAGATTTATTGAAAATCTGCCGCCTATTCGAACATTGCTGCTTGCGGATGAAGGTCGCGTCATCATGGAGGTGCTGGCCCAGCTGGACGCGCAGCATGTGCGTGCCATTGCATTGACCTCAACACAGGGTCTTGCGCGCGGCGCAGTGGTCCAAGACAGCGGTGCTCCCTTAAAGGCGCCGGTCGGCAAAGCCATACTGTCGCGCATGTTCGACGTGTTTGGCAATGCCATCGACCGCCTGCCCGCACCCAGCGACATTCAGTGGCGTTCTGTTCACCGGGCTCCACCCGCACTGGCACGGCGCTCCACCAAGTCCGAGATCTTCGAGACCGGCATCAAGGTCATTGACGTGTTGCTGCCGCTGGAGCGTGGCGGCAAGGCCGGTCTTTTTGGCGGCGCTGGCGTTGGCAAGACGGTGTTGCTGACCGAAATGATCCACAACATGGTGGGACATCAGGAGGGCGTAAGCATCTTCTGCGGCATCGGCGAGCGCTGTCGCGAGGGTCAGGAACTTTACAGTGACATGAAGTCCGCCGGCGTTTTGCCCAATATGGTGATGGTCTTTGGCCAGATGAACGAGCCACCCGGCAGCCGCTTTCGCGTCGGCCATGCTGCGCTGACCATGGCCGAATATTTTCGGGACGACGAACACCGCGATGTACTGCTGTTGATTGATAACATTTTTCGATTCATTCAGGCCGGCGCTGAGGTATCTGGACTGATGGGGCAAATGCCGTCGCGCCTGGGCTACCAGCCGACCATGGGAACCGAGCTCTCGGGCCTGGAGGAGCGTATTGCCAATACTGACACCGGTGCCATCACTTCGATTCAGGCTGTTTATGTGCCAGCGGATGATTTCACCGACCCGGCAGCGGTGCATACTTTCTCGCACCTGTCAGCGTCGATCGTGCTGTCGCGCAAGCGGGCCAGCGAGGGTCTGTACCCGGCCATCGATCCCTTGCAATCGAACTCAAAAATGGCAACGCCAGGCATCATCGGCGAGCGCCACTATGCGCTGGCACAAGAGATTCGCAGCACGTTGGCGCAATACGCCCAGCTCAAGGACATCATCGCCATGCTCGGATTGGAACAACTGTCATCCAATGACCGCAACGTGGTTGCCCGCGCACGTCGTCTCGAGCGCTTTCTGACTCAGCCCTTCTTCACCACGGAACAATTCACCGGATTGCCAGGCAAACTCGTCAGCCTGGAAGACGCGCTGGACGGATGTGAGCGCATTTTGCGCGATGAGTTCAAGGACTATCCCGAGAGTGCGCTTTACATGATCGGCAAGGTCGATGAGGCCAAAGCAAAACGACCCGCTGAAAAGGAGGTCGCCGATGCAGTTCAGTAGCATGCACCTCAAGGT
>JBBQZI010000186.1:0-6203 GCA_038207855.1 Burkholderiales bacterium | reverse complement strand
ACGGTTGCGCTGCCGTATTCAAGCTCATAGGTTTGCGCCACCGTGGTGAATGGCAATTTGCCTTTTTTACGGATCGGCACAAAGCCCACGCCAAGTTCGTAGGCAATCACGGCACCCAAAATAAACCCGCGTGCATCCAGCCCGGCAACCACATCGGGCCGACGCTCAGGGTCCATGTAGCGGTGCACAAAGGCATCAATCAATACCCGAAACACCTTGGCATCCTGCAGCAGCGGTGTGATGTCGCGGAACTGCACGCCCGGGGCCGGCCAGTCTGCAACGGTTCGGATATGGTCACGAAGGTATTGGTTAACGCTGAGGTGTTGCATGAGTGGGCGCAGGTTGGACAGTGAGCCGCAGTTTAATCGCCCTGCAGCCGATATGAATCAGCGGGGCCGTGTTGACGTGTGTCGCGCTGGCGCTGCATACTTGTTGACCTCATGTTGTGGAATTGATTCATGCACGAAATGTCGTTGGCGGAAGGTATCTTGCAGTTGGTCGAGGAAACCGCTGTGCGCGAACAGGCCAAGCGGGTCAAGCTGGTGGTGTTGGCTATTGGTAGTTTGGCCTCGGTAGAGCCCGATGCCCTGCGGTTTTGCTTTGAAGCAGTCGCACGCGGTAGCATCATGGAAGGTGCAGCGCTTCAAATTGAACCGGTGGCGGGTGTTGGCTGGTGCCTGGCCTGCACACAAACCGTGCCGATGCAGGAACTCTATGGTGCCTGCCCCCTGTGCGGCAGTTACCAGGTTCAAGCGACTGGGGGCACTGAAATGCGAGTCAAGGAAATTGAGCTTGAGTAGTCAATAGGCGGTCGTTACAGGAGATCAAACCATGTGTTCAGTATGCGGTTGTGGCGCGGGTGAAACGCGCATCGAAGAGCAAGACCACGGGCACAGCCATGTGCATGCCGATGGCACGGTGCACACCCATACGCACAGCCATCATGATGACCTGCACTTTGGCACCGGTGCTGCGCACGCCCATGCGCCTGGTCTGAGTCAGACGCGCATGGTGCAGATCGAGCAGGACATTCTGTCCAAAAACAACGCCTACGCCAAAGCCAACCGGCAGCAGTTGGATGAGCATGGCATCTTTGCTCTTAACCTGGTGTCGAGCCCAGGCTCTGGCAAAACTGCGCTGCTGGTCAAGACCATTGGCCTGCTCAAGGACAAAGTGGCGATCAGTGTGGTTGAGGGTGACCAGCAAACATCCAACGATGCCGAGCGTATTCGCGCCACTGGCGTGGCCGCTTTGCAAATCAACACCGGCAAGGGTTGCCACCTGGATGCCCACATGGTGGGCCAAGCCATCACCAGACTGAAGCCCGTTGACGATTCGCTGTTGTTGATCGAGAACGTCGGCAATCTGGTTTGCCCGGCCGCCTTTGATCTGGGTGAGCAGCACAAGGTGGTCATCCTGTCGGTGACCGAGGGTGAAGACAAGCCCTTGAAGTACCCCGACATGTTTCAGGCCGCCGATGTGATGCTGCTTAACAAGTGTGATTTGTTGCCCTATCTTGAGTTCGATGTGGCGCTGGCCGAAGCCAATGCCCGGCGCGTCAACCCCCGTCTCACCATCATCCGTGTCTCCGCTACCAGTGGCGAGGGCATGGCCGACTGGGTGGCTTGGCTTGTGGCAGGCTTGCAAGTGCAGCGTGGCAAGCATGCTGATCAGGTGGCGGTGCTCAAGCGCCGCGTGGCTGAACTGGAGCTATTACTGGCGGACAAATGACTGGGCGCCGCGTTCGGGTGCACGGCCTGGTGCAGGGTGTAGGCTTTCGACCCTA
Organism: Burkholderiales bacterium; assembly: GCA_038207855.1. Lineage (GTDB taxonomy): Bacteria > Pseudomonadota > Gammaproteobacteria > Burkholderiales > Burkholderiaceae_C > Rhodoferax. The sequence continues at coordinate 4,417 of JBBQZI010000186.1, read as the reverse complement.
CGTTTGGCGCTTGGCCACGGAGTTGGGTCTTGCCGGGTGGGTCCGCAACGACAGCTCGGGTGTCACGATCGAAGTGGCGGGGAGCCGGGTGAATGAGTTTTTGGACCGCTTGCCCGCTGAAATTCCTCGTCTTGCCCGTATTGATGGCATCGAAGTTGAGACAGCCGATGTTGTGGCAGAGGGATTCACCATTCTGGAAAGCGCAGCGGGAGCAGTCGCCACCGCCATTGGCCCGGATGCCGCCATGTGTCCGGACTGCATTGCCGATGTGTGTGACCCGGTTAACCGGCGCTGGCGCTACGCCTTCACCACCTGCACGCACTGTGGGCCGCGCTACACGGTAAGTCGTGGCATTCCCTATGACCGTGCCCAAACCAGCCTGGCCGAATTTTCCTTGTGCCCGGCCTGTCAGGCCGAGTACCTTGCACCGGCCAATCGGCGCTTTCACGCCGAAACCACTTGTTGCCCGGTCTGTGGGCCAAGCTTGAGCCTGTTGGATGCGGCCGGGGAGCAGGTTGCGGGCGACCCGATTGCGCAAACGCTGGAGCGCTTGCAAAGCGGTCAGATCGTCGCCGTCAAGGGGTTGGGCGGTTTCCTTTTGGCCTGCGATGCCCGCAACGCCGGCGCAGTAGCTGAACTGCGCCGGCGCAAGCAGCGGGAAGAAAAGCCGTTTGCTGTGATGGCACAAAACGCCGCCTCACTGGCTGAATTCGCCCAAATTGGCACAGCTGAACGGATCTTGCTGACCAGTCCGGCCGCGCCCATTGTGTTGTGCCCCAAGGCTCAGATTGAACTGCCGGGTATCGCACCTGGCTTGGCCTGGCTGGGGGTTGCGCTGCCCAACACCCCGATTCAGTTGTTGTTGTGGCATGAGGCCCTGGGCCGACCGGCAGGCACCGATTGGTTGAGCGTGCCCAACGATATGCTACTGGTCATGACCAGCGCCAACCCGCATGGCGAGCCATTGGTGCGGGACAACCTGGAAGCCATGCAGCGTCTGGCGGGCCTTGCTGATGCCTATTTGCTGCACAACCGCGACATTGTGGTGCGCTGTGATGACTCGGTCATCCGACCTGGCCCGGCTTTTATCCGTCGGGCCAGGGGCTACACACCGGTGCCGATTGCGCTGGCGCGGGACGGCCCGGTGGTACTGGCATTGGGTGCGCATCTGAAAAATACGGTTTGCGTTGCCAAGCGTCAAGAGGCCTATTTGTCGCAACACATTGGCGGGCTCGATAACGCTCCAGCGATTGATTTTCTGGAAGAAACCGTTAGCCATTTGCTGACCATTCTGGACGTTCGGCCCGAGGTGATCGTGCATGATCTGCATCCGGATTACGCTTCCACCCAGCTGGCCCTGCAATTGGCAGACCAGTGGGGTGTGCCCACCTTGGCGGTAGCGCATCACCATGCCCACATCGGAGCCATTTGCGCCGAACATGGTTTGAATGGAACGGTGCTGGGCTTGGCGATTGACGGTGTCGGCCTCGGCCCCGATGGGGGATTGTGGGGCGGTGAACTGCTGCGTGTCGATGGGCCCCAATGCACGCGCCTGGGACATTTACAGTCGCTGCATTTGCCGGGCGGCGACCGGGCCGCCCGTGAGCCCTGGCGCATGGCGGTGTCTGCGCTTTACGGTGCCGGGCGTGCTGAACTGGTGAAGCCGTGGCTGAAAAAACATTACCCTGATCGTCAAGCCGGGCCGCTGCTTACGCTGCTCAATCGCGGTCTGAACTGCCCGCCCACCAGTAGCCTGGGCCGACTTTTCGATGCGGCAGCCGGCTTGCTCGGGGTCCGTGGTGACTCGCATTTTGAAGGGCAAGCGGCGATGGAGCTGGAGGGCTTGGCTGTGCGCCATGGCCCAGTACAACCGCTGTCCGGTGGCGCAACGCTGTCTGACGCACGGCTTGATTTTTCGCCGCTGTTGCTTGCCTTGTCTGATTGCGATGATGCGGCTTACGGTGCCGCCCTGTTTCATGCCAGTGTGGCGCATGGGCTGGCACAGTGGCTGTTGCGCGCGGTTCAGCGTGAGCAGGTCAAAATTGTCGCTGTGAGTGGCGGCTGCGCCATGAATGCGGTGCTGATGGTGGCTTTGCGCCTTGAGTTAGAGGCCGCTGGCGTAACTGTTTTTGAGGCACAACAGGCCCCGCCCAACGATGGTGGTCTCGCGTTGGGGCAAGCCTGGGTTGCGCGTCAGCAACAGCACATGCCGCTCGCGCAAAACCCGCCGGATGGGATTGCTGCAAAATGGATGCAATGAACTCAAGGAGACCAACTCATGTGCTTGGCTATTCCCGCGCAAGTGGTTGAACTGCGCGATGGTGATAACGCCGTGGTCGATCTGGCTGGCGTGCGCAAGGAAATTTCACTGGCGCTGGTTAATGACGTGACGGTGGGCGACTATGTCATCGTCCATGTCGGTTACGCGCTCAACAAGCTTGATCCGGTCGAGGCGGCCAACACGCTGGCGCTGTTCGCCGCACTCGGCGATGGCAGCGTTTTGCCCGAGGCTGACATCAGCCCTTGATTAGTCGGAGTTCCGCCTGACTGATGGGGGCCGCTTTGCCGGCCAGCACCAAGGAGTCACCTTCCATCAGCACCAGTGAATCGGCCAGATGCATCACTTGTCCGGTCTTGCGCCGCAGGCTGACCAATTGCACGCCCATGGCCGGTAGTGCCAGCTCACCAACGCTGCGTCCAATGGATTTGGCGTGCTGCGGCAGAGTTAGCGAACTCAGGCGCTCTTGTTGTGCTTCGTCCGGATCACCATCATCGGCACCCCGAAAAAAGCCACGCAGCATGCTGTAACGCGCATCGCGCTGTTCCTGCACAATGCGAATCACCCGGCGCATCGGTACGCCCACCAGTGCCAAAGCATGGGTGGCGAGCATCAGAGAGCCTTCAATGGCTTCGGGCACCACCTCGGTGGCACCGGCTTTTTGCAGCAATTCCAGATCGTGGTCATCCTGTGTGCGCACCACCACGGGCACTTGCGGTGCGTGTTCATGGATGTGGGCCAGCACCTTCATGGCGCTGGCCGTCTCCAGGTAAGTGACGACTACCGCGCTGGCGCGCGCCAAGCCAGCCGCCATCAGGGACTGCAGACGCGCCGCATCGCCAAACACCACCGAATCACCGCCAGCGGCGGCTTGCCGGACCCGATCGGGGTCGAGGTCGAGCGCCATATAAGGAATATTCTCCTTGTCCAGCATGCGCGCCAGATTCTGGCCGCAGCGTCCATACCCACAGATGATGACGTGTTTGTTGGCCTTGATGGCCTTCTTGGCAATGGTCGTCATCTGAACCGATTCCATCAACCACTCGGTGCTGACCATGCGCATCACAAGCGCCCCACTGTGCATCACGATGAAAGGAGTGGCCAGCATCGACAACACCATGGCGGCCAAGATCGGATTGAGCAATTCAGGGGGCACCAGTGAGCGGTCGTGTGCCAGCGCCAGCAACACAAAGCCAAACTCGCCTGCTTGCGCCAAGTACAGCCCGGTGCGCAGCGACACACCCATGCTGGCGCCCAGGACGCGCGTGAGCAGGGTTACCAAAGTGGCTTTGAACAGTACCGGCAAGGTCACCAGTAGCAACACCAGTGGCCAGCGCGCCAGTACCAGTCGCCAGTCCAGCATCATGCCAATGCTGATGAAAAACAGCCCCAGCAACACGTCGTGAAAGGGCCGTATGTCGGTTTCAACCTGGTGCTTGTATTGGGTTTCGGAAATCAGCATACCGGCAATGAACGCACCCAGTGCCAGACTTAAACCAGCCAACTCGGTCAGCCAAGCCAGACTGAGCGTCACCAGCAGCAGATTCAGCACAAACAACTCTTCGCTCTTACGCCTGGCCACCAGCGTCAGCCCCCAGCGCATGACGCGCGGGCCGCCAACCATCAACAAGGTGATGAGCACCGTGGCCTTGAACAAGGCCAGTGTCATGGTCCCCACCAGCACTTCAGTGGAGGCACCCAACGCTGGAATCAGCACCAGCAGCGGCACCACCGCCAAGTCCTGAAACAGCAGCACGCCCATGACGCGTTTGCCATGTTCGCTTTCAAGCTCTAGTCGCTCAGCCATCAGTTTGACCACAATGGCGGTGCTGCTCATCGCCAAGGCACTGGCCAGGGCAAGTGCCGTCTGCCAGCCTATGTGCCAGAATTTGGGTGCCAGCCAGGCGAGTCCCAGACTGCCTGCAGTGGTGATCAGAATGGTCAACACCACCTGAAACAGTCCCAACCCAAACACCAGATTGCGCATGGTACGCAGCTTGGGTAAATTGAATTCCAGCCCAATCACAAACATCAGGAAAACCACGCCAAATTCGCCCAGGTGACGCACACCGTCGGCGTTCTTTGCCAGTGCCAGCGCGTTGGGCCCAATCACCACGCCAACCGCCAAATAGCCCAGCA
>JBBQZI010000185.1:0-6280 GCA_038207855.1 Burkholderiales bacterium | reverse complement strand
ACACCAAGTTGCTCATTGGTGAAGATAAAAAAGCCTAAGGACAAATAACATGGCTGAATTTCACGACATTTCCCCCAACGCTTCGGCTGGGGCAAAAACCCTCAATTGGATCGACAACCGCTTTCCGTTGTCCAAGCTCTTTAAAGAGCACATGAGCGAGTACTACGCTGCCAAGAGTTTTAATTTCTGGTATGTATTTGGCGTGCTGTCGCTGCTGGTGCTGGTCATGCAAATCGTGACGGGCATTTTCCTTACGATGCACTACAAGCCCGATGCAGCGTTGGCCTTTGGATCCGTTGAATACATCATGCGGGACGTGCCTTGGGGCTGGCTCATTCGCTACATGCACTCCACCGGCGCTTCAGCGTTCTTTGTGGTGGTCTATCTACACATGTTCCGGGGCCTGATGTATGGCAGCTACCGCAAGCCACGCGAGTTGGTCTGGATTTTCGGCTGCGCTATTTTCCTGGCCTTGATGGCTGAGGCCTTCATGGGTTACCTGTTGCCTTGGGGCCAGATGAGCTATTGGGGCGCTCAGGTGATCGTGAATCTGTTCTCGGCCATTCCATTTGTTGGTCCGGATCTGTCCTTGCTGATTCGTGGTGATTTTGTGGTGGGTGATGCCACGCTAAACCGCTTTTTCAGTTTCCACGTCATTGCGGTGCCACTGGTGCTGCTAGGGCTGGTGGTTGCGCACATCATTGCTTTGCATGAAGTGGGCTCTCTGAATCCGGATGGTATCGAAATCAAGGAACACAAAGATGCCAATGGCATTCCTCTGGATGGCATTCCCTTCCACCCTTACTACTCGGTGCATGACATTTTTGGTGTCAGTGTGTTCCTGTTTGTCTTCTCTGCGATTGTGTTCTTTGCTCCTGAGATGGGTGGTTATTTCATCGAGTACAACAATTTCATCCCGGCTAACCCCTTCCAGACCCCGTTGCATATCGCTCCTGTGTGGTACTTCACGCCGTTTTACACACTGCTGCGTGCTGTCACCAACGAGCTGATGTATGTGCTGATGGCCTGTGTTGTCGGCGGGGCTGCGCTGGCGGTTCTGAAGATCAAGATGCCTGCGTTGTTCAAAGGTGCCATTGTTGGCGCTGCTGTGGTAATCGTGGCCATGATGTTGTCCATTGATGCCAAGTTCTGGGGCGTGGTCGCCATGGGCGGTGGTGTGGTGATTTTGTTTTTCTTGCCTTGGCTCGATAACAGCCCGGTCAAATCGATTCGTTACCGCCCGGATTGGCATAAATACCTCTACGCAGTTTTTGTGATCGATTTTCTGATTTTGGGTTATTTGGGAACCCAGCCGCCATCAGAAGTTTTTGGTCGGATATCACAAGTGGGTACCTTGTTCTACTTTGGCTTCTTTCTGCTGATGCCTTGGTGGAGTCGTATCGGCACCTGTAAGCCTGTGCCAACACGCGTTACCTTTACGGCCCATTGATTCGGAGAATATTCATGACAAGCATGGGTTTTACAAAGAAAATTTTGTTTGGTTTGGCGCTGACGTGCGGACTGACGCTCGCCTCGCAAGCCAATACGGGCGGTCCTGCCTGGGACAAGGCTCCCAACCGCATCACCGATATGGGTTCATTGCAAAATGGCGCGAAGGTGTTTGTGAATTACTGTCTGACTTGTCATTCAGCCGCTTTCATGCGCTACACGCGTTTGCAGGACATCGGGCTGACGACAGAGCAGATCAAGAGCAATTTGCTGCTGACAAACTCTAAAATTGGCGACACCATGGTGTCAGCAATTGATCCGAAGCAGGCGAAGGTCTGGTTTGGTGTCAATCCACCTGACCTGACCGTGATTGCCCGCTCGCGTGCCGGTGCCAATGGCACTGGCGCAGACTATCTCTACACCTACATGCGCTCGTTTTATCGTGATGCTGCTAGTCCAACCGGCTGGAACAACTTGGTTTTCCTTAACGTCGGGATGCCGCATGTGTTATGGCAGCTCCAGGGCGATCGCCGTGCTGTGTTTGAAGAGGTGACATTGCATGGTCAAAAGATCAAAGAGTTCAAAGGTTGGGAGCAATTGACACCCGGCACTCTGTCGCCGGCACAATACGACCAAACTATCGGTGATCTGGTGAACTATCTGCAATGGATGGGAGAGCCAGCGCAAACCACTCGCCAGCGTATTGGCGTATGGGTTCTGGCGTTTCTTGCCGGTTTGATCTTTCTGACCTGGCGCCTTAATAAGGCGTATTGGAAAGATATCAAGTAGTCTGATCGGCTTGTCTGACCCGGGTAACGCCCGGTGCGGATTTTTTAGAGTGGGAAGGCGTGATGTCTCCCGCTCTTTTATTTTTTAGGAGACTTCACCATGATGGTGCTTTACTCAGGTACAACCTGCCCCTTCTCACACCGTTGCCGCTTTGTCCTTTTTGAAAAAGGAATGGATTTTGAGATCAGGGATGTCGACCTGTATAACAAGCCAGAAGATATCAGTGTCATGAACCCTTACGGTCAAGTGCCGATTTTGGTGGAACGTGACCTGATTCTGTATGAATCAAACATCATCAATGAGTACATTGATGAGCGCTTCCCTCATCCACAATTGATGCCCGGAGACCCGGTGGATCGCGCGCGTGTTCGCTTGTTCTTGTTAAATTTTGAAAAAGAACTGTTCACGCACGTCCTCACGCTTGAGTCGCGCTCTGTCAAGGCCAATGAAAAGCTGTTGGAAAAGGCACGTGCTCATATCAGAGATCGGTTGACGCAACTGGCTCCGGTATTCTTGAAGAACAAGTTCATGTTGGGTGATGGCTTCTCCATGCTCGATGTCGCGATTGCGCCGTTGCTGTGGCGCCTGGATTACTACGGCATTGAACTTAGCAAGAATGCAGCGCCATTGCTGAAGTACGCTGAGCGCATCTTCTCTCGCCCGGCCTATATTGAGGCATTGACACCTTCAGAAAAAGTGATGCGAAAGTAACTGACGCGGGGACCAATAATGACTTCATCTGAAGAAACCACTTCTACCCGCCCGTATCTGATTCGTGCCTTGCATGAGTGGTGTTGTGACAATAACCTGACCCCTTATCTCACGGTGGCCGTGGATAATTCTGTGCAAGTTCCCCGTGAATACGTCAATGACGGTGAAATTGTTTTGAACGTCGGTTTGAACGCAACCACCTCACTGCATCTGGGCAACGATTACATCGAATTCAAAGCCAGATTTTCCGGTGTTGTTCGTGACATCATGATTCCGGTCAATCAGGTGTTGGCAATATTTGCGCGGGAAAATGGGCAGGGAATGGCTTTCCCGAAAGTAGATCGCAGAGTTGAGATGGGTATTCCAAAGTCGTCAGGTGGGTACCTACAGGCACCAGATGAAGCCGGTGCGCTAACCGCCGCCGAGACCCCCGGAGTAGCTCGTCTGGCAAGTGTTCAAGCTGGTGCAGACACCGAGTCGGCTGGATCACCAATGAAGCCCAAGCAGATAAAGAAGAAGGATATTCGCCCGACATTGACGCGAATCAAATAGTTGTTTGGTTTTTGACTGATTTGGTCAGGTAGAATCGAAAAGTTAGCCGATTTAGCTCAGTTGGTAGAGCAACCGCCTTGTAAGCGGTAGGTCGTCAGTTCGAATCCGACAATCGGCACCATTACACTGTTTCAGACCATATCTGAACCCCTCAAAACCCGCTAATCTCATAGGTAAGCGGGTTTTTTATTGCCTCATTGGGTGTCAAGCGGTACCATGCCATGACGGTATTTTGACGGTACTTTTGACGGTACTTCACGATACCGTCAACAGAGATACCGTCACAACAGGGGCAAATCATGGCTTTGACAGACACATTCACCAAGCAGGTGAAGCACACGGGCACCACGGCAGGCGATAAATACGCTGATGGCGAAGGCATGTATTTGCTGGTGAAGTCAGGCGGCAAGTATTGGCGCATGGATTACCGCTTTGCTGACAAGCGTAAAACGCTGGCGCTGGGCATTTACCCCGAGGTGTCGCTTACCAAGGCCCGACAGCGGCGCATCAAGGCACGCGAACTGTTGGCTGAAGACATTGATCCCGGACAAGCCAAAAAAGAGGCCACGCAAGCCAAGGCAGCGGCGGCGACCAACACATTCAAGCTGGTGGCGTTGGAATGGAACACCTTCAAATCAAAGAACACGGCGCAGCGGACAAGTGACAAGCGGTTGACCCAGCTTGAAAACCACATTTTCCCGGCCATTGGTGATCGGCCGATTGACGCTATCAAGCCCCCCGAGATTCTGGCCTTGTTGCGCAAGGTCGAAGCAGCAGGCACCGCCTATACCGCCGGGCGGCTTCGGGAAATCTGCGGACAGGTTTTTAGATACGCCATTCAGACCGGAAAGGCAGAGATCGACCCGGCGGCATCGATGCGTGGCGCTATCGAAAAGCACCCCACCAACCACCGGCCTGCACTGACCACCCGGCGCGAGTTTGGCGAGTTCGTGCGTGATCTGCGCGACACCACCCGGGCAGACCCGCTAACCAAGCTCTGCGCACGGTTTGGCCTGCTGACCTGGACAAGGCCCAAAGAGCTACGACAAGCCAAGTGGGAGCAAATCGACTTGCAGGCGTGCGAGTGGCGCATACCGGCCATTGAAATGAAAACAGGCAAGCACCTACAGGCGCATACGGTGGCGCTGTCACCTCAAGCCATGGCGCTATTGCCAGCACTGCGCGAGCTATCAGGCCACGGTGAACGCATGTTCCCAAGCTCAGGCACGGGTAAGAACGAGGTCATCAGCGAAAACACGATCAACAACCTATTCCGGCGCATTGGCTACAAAGACAAACAAAGTCACCACGGCCTACGCGCCAGCGCACGGAGCTTGCTATCAGAGCGCGGCTGGCAAACCGAAGCCTTGGAGCGCCAGCTAGACCACAAAGAAGCAAATCAGGCAGTCGCAGCGTATGCACGCAGCCAGCACCTGGACGAACGCAAGCGGTTCATGAGCGATTGGGGGGCGCTGGTGGCGGCGTTGGAGTCAGGGGATAACGTGATCCCGCTCAGGGTGGCCACGGCTTGAATTGAACTGTTTTCGCCAGTCCTAGGCTGATCCCCGAAAACCCGTTATCCCCTGACGGGCTGGACTGGCACCTTTTTGCAGGGGCGCAGGGGACGCTATGAATCTTGGATTTGGGACAAAACCACCCGGCAGCTTGGATGCTGCGCTTTTCGTAAATGACACGGAGTTACTTCGTATCGCTCAGGCGGTATCGGCGGCAGCGGAACATGCACGCGCTGTATACCGCACCACGGAGGAACCGATCATCCTAGGCTTGTTGGGCGGCATGGGCTACTGGAGCGATTCCGTGCCGTGGTTTGAGTGGCTGACCGACCTCAGCGCTTTGCAACGATGCGCCGACGGCTTGGCTTTACCAATGGCAGAGCTTGCGAACGCGCTGGCCTACCGCATCAAGCCCCCCAACTGGCAAACCTTTGCGTGGATGGCGGAGGCACTGCGCAGCCACGTATCTGAGCTGGCGCTTGCGGCGGAATTCTCGAAGATTCAGGCTGTCAGAGCCGACGACTGGCAAAGGGCGCAAGCAGCGGCGCGTACTGGGCTGGCAAAGGCAGGCGCACGCGGCAAACTGGCAAACGATCCCAAGCAGGCGGACAAGGCCATCGTCAAAGAATGCTGGCGCAAGTGGCAAAACGAGCCATCCAACTACGACGGAAAAGAAGCCTTTGCCCGCGATATGCGCGAAAAATTCCCTAACCTCGACAGCACCACAGTAATCACACGCTGGTGCAGGGCATGGGATAAAGAAAAGTAGCACTCTGCTGGTTCAGTGCGTACTCTGCTGGCTCAGTGCGTACTCTGCTGGCTCAGTGCTATATATTTAGTAGTGACATTCCCAGAAGATGCGGGCTTCTTTAAGGAGTCACGCAATGTCACCCACCACCACACCGTTAAAACGCAAGACCACGGCACCCACCACGGCAAAAACGGCACTTCACGCCACACTGCCAACGCCCACCAAGGCGGCGGCGAATCAATCCGTTTTCGACCAGTTACCTGACTCAGCATGGCTCAGGGAGTCCCAACTGGTGCGCAGTCCAAAGCGCCCGGACAGTACGGCACCATTGCCATTCAGCGCGCCAACGCTATGGCGTATGGTGAAGTCCGGCACATTCCCGTCGCCCTCGAAATTGTCCCAACGAGTGACAGCATGGCGATGCGGCGATATTCGCGTTTGGATGACCGCTCAGGCAGCAGCGTGAGATCAGCACCATGCAAGACAAACTCAACGGCACCAAGCCGGGCCAAAA
>JBBQZI010000184.1:0-6324 GCA_038207855.1 Burkholderiales bacterium | reverse complement strand
GGCCCATACGGTGCCAAGTAGCAGGGCCAGCGCGGAGATCGCCACCAAGGCCGCTCGACTGACGGTGATGAGTCCGATCAGCAGGCCACCCGCCAGCGCCGCCAGAATTTGAATCGCCGTGGCCCAGGACGGGCTTTGCAGCACGCCACCCGTCAGCACCTGCTCAAGCAACTGCGCGTGGATTTCAACCCCTGGCACAGTGCTGCCCAGCGGACTGAACCGCAAGTCCATCAAGCCTTGGGCCGAACTGCCTACCAGCAAGATGATGCCGGCCAGTTCTTTCGCGTCGACCTCATCGGCCAAAATCTTCCAGGCCTGGATGGTTCGGCTGGCAACCGGTGGCGCGTAGTGCAGCCAGACCTCGCCTTGCGGGTTGGTGGCGATTTGCAACGGGCCAATGCCGATGCTGGCCAGCCCAACGCCTGGGGCGTCGACCATGTGCAGGATGAAATTGCTTGACCCAGCCGCCACGCGCAAGGCCTCGGCTGATAGCGATGGCACCAGTACGTTCCCGACCCGCACCACCATCGGCACTTTTCTGACGATGCCGTCCGCATCTGGCGTGAAGGCGATCGTGCCTATGCCGCTGGCTGCAGCACCCAGTGCCGCTAGCGGATTGATGGCGCCGGAAAAAGCATTCAAATAGGTTTGCGCCGGCTCACCCAGCACCACAAAACGCGCCTTCACAAGCGGCTGCGCCCCGGGCTGTTCGGCGCGTTCGACCGCACAACCCAGCACCACCCGGCTCTGGCCAATTGTTTGGGCGAACATCGCATCATGGTCTGGTAGGGCGGCCAACTGCTCGCGCGTTTGTGGTGTCAGCGGCCACAGCGCCAGCATCGCCTTCGGTGAGGTTCTGTCCGGCTCGGCAAACAGCACGTCGAGTGCTATCGATGCTGGTTGTGCCGCCTGCAGTTTGGTCAGCAACTCGGCCATGCGGGTGCGTGGCCAGGGCCACTGGCCCAGGCGCTTGAGGCTTTCGTCATCCAAGTCAATGATGCGCACCGGCGCATTCTGGTAGCTGCGCGGTTGCCAACGCTGGAACTGGTCAAACATGCCAAGTCGCAAAACTTGCAGGGGCAGCGGGTTCCATATGGCGACCAGTGTGCTGAGCACCGTCACCAGCAACGGCAGCAGCATGCGCGCTGAACGCTGCCGCAGGGAAGTCCAGCCAGGCATCATCAAGTTGGGTGCGGGTGTTTGAAAGCATCGAGCCTGGTGGCCTCGCCGCAAGCAAGGGCGTGACTTGACGTTTTAGTCGTGTGCATCGGTGCTTTGGTGGAGGAGTATTTGGGCTCGGAAAGTCGGTCTTGGCGAGTGTAAGCGCAGGTCGAATGGGCAGCTTTCCGTATCGATGGGCACACCGGTTGACCCGGCGAAGCAGGGAAAACACCTATCGGAAAAGCCTCGAATTGTCGTCCAAATGACAACACAACGTCAAACTGGCCCCTATCATTGGGGCAACGACAGCAAGCGTCCAAACGGTTTGGAGCTTGCCATGATATGGACAGACAAGGTGCCGCAATGCAAACGACTTTTCCGCGATTACTGTTGAACCACGCCACGCAGCGTCCAGCGGATACGGCCATGCGTGAAAAAGAATATGGCATCTGGCAAGCCACCAGTTGGGCTGACATGGCCACCATGGTTGAGCACCTGGCGTGTGGGTTGCACCAGGCCGGCTTGCGCCGCCATGAGCACATGGTGGTGATCGGAGCCAATCGCCCGCGTCTGTATGCCACCATGTTGGCGGTTCAAGCACTGGGTGCTGTGCCGATTGCGCTGTACCAGGATGCTGCCGCGCTGGAATGTGTGTTCCCGGTTAACAACGCGGATGTCCGCTTTGCCTTTGCCGAAGACCAGGAGCAGGTCGACAAACTGCTTGAGATTCGTGAGCAGTGTCCGCAGCTGTCGAACCTCTATTTTGATGACCCGCGCGGCCTGCGCGGCTATGACGAAACCGGCCTGGCGGCGCTCGATGAGCTGATTGGTGCCGGCAAGGCTTTTGCAGCAGTCCACCCGGATTTTTTCAAGGCTGAAGTTGACAAGGTATTGCCGGACGATGTGGCGGCCATGTTTTTTACTTCCGGCACCACCGGCAACCCAAAGGGCGTGGTGCACACCCATGATTCGCTGCTGAACCGTGCCCGCGCCGGGGCTGACTTTGACAAGCTTACCCATGCAGAAGACGTGTTGGCCTACTTGCCACCGGCCTGGATTGGCCAAAACATCTTCTCTTATGCGCAGTGGCTGTCATGTGGTTATGTGGTGAATTGCCCTGAGTCGGCCGCCACTGTGACGATCGACCTGAAAGAAATAGGTCCCACTTACTACTTTGCGCCACCGCGCGTGTTTGAAGGCTTGCTCACCAGCGTGATGATTCGCATGGAAGACGCGGGCGTGATCAAGCGAAAGATGTTTCACTATTTCATGGACCTGGCCAAGCGTGTCGGGCCGACCCTGATGGACGGCAAAAGCGTGGGGCTGGTGGACCGCGTGTTGTATGCCTTGGGTAACTTCATTGTTTACGGGCCGCTGCGCAACAACCTGGGCTTTAGCCGGGTGCGCGTGGCCTATACCGCAGGCGAAGCCATTGGGCCGGACTTGTTCAGCTTCTATCGCTCGATCGGGGTCAATCTGAAGCAGCTCTATGGCTCCACCGAAACCGCCGTGTTCGTTTGCCTGCAGCCCGACCACGAAGCGCGCGCTGACACCGTTGGCGTGCCCTGTGCCGGCGTTGAGATCAAGGTGGCGGACAACGGTGAGATTCTGGTCAAGTCGCCAGGTTTGCTCAAAGGCTATTTCAAAAACCCCGAGGCCACCGCCGAAGTGCTGACGGCAGACGGCTGGTACCACACCAGCGATGCCGGTTTTCTGGACGCGCATGGCCACCTGAAGATCATCGACCGCGTCAAAGATGTCGGTCGCATCAAGGGCGGTGTCAATGACGGTGCCATGTTTGCGCCCAAGTATGTGGAAAACAAGCTCAAATTTTTCCAGCACATCAAGGAGGTTGTGGCCTACGGTGATGGGCGCGACATGGTCTGCGTTATGGTCAATATTGATATGAATGCGGTGGGTAATTGGGCTGAGCGGCGCAATCTGCCTTACGCGGGTTATACCGATCTGGCGCAAAAAACCGAGGTTTACCAGCTGATCAAGGAATGCGTTGAAAAAGTGAACGCCGACCTGAGTGAGGATGCCTTGCTGGCCGGATCGCAAGTCAGTCGGTTCCTGGTGTTGCACAAAGAACTCGATGCCGATGACGGCGAACTCACGCGCACCAACAAGGTTCGCCGTGGCTTCATTGCCGAAAAATACGATGTGCTGATTGATGCCCTGTACGGTGGCAAAACCAGCCAGTTCATTGAAACCCAGGTCAAGTTTGAAGATGGTCGCACCGGCAGCGTCAGCGCCACCCTGCGCATTGACGATGCCAAGACCTTCGTTCCGGTCAAGGCAGCAGCTTAAGAAAATCTCATGGCAACAAAACATATTGGCGACGTCATTCTTGACGTCAAGAACATTTCTTTGAGTTTTGGCGGTGTCAAGGCACTGACCGACATCTCGTTCAATGTGCGCGAGCACGAAGTGCGCGCCATCATCGGTCCCAACGGCGCCGGCAAGAGCTCCATGCTGAACTGCATCAACGGTGTTTACCGTCCGCAGGAAGGTGCCATCACTTTTCGTGGCAAGACCTTCAGCCACATGGACAGCTACCAAGTGGCCTCCATGGGCATTGGCCGCACGTTTCAGAATCTAGCGCTGTTCAAGGGCATGAGCGTGATCGACAACATCATGACCGGGCGCAACCTGAAGATCAAGAGCAACCTCTTTCTGCAGGCGTTGCGCATTGGCCCGGCCCAGCGCGAAGAAGAAATGCACCGCGAGTTTGTCGAACACATCATCGACTTTCTGGAAATTCAGGCCTTTCGTAAAACGCCAGTGGGCCAGTTGCCTTACGGCCTGCAAAAGCGCGTCGACCTGGGTCGTGCGCTGGCGATGGAGCCGCAACTGTTGTTGCTGGACGAACCCATGGCCGGCATGAACGTCGAAGAAAAGCAGGACATGAGCCGCTTTGTGCTGGATGTGAACGAAGAGTTTGGCACCACGATTGTGCTGATCGAGCATGACATGGGTGTGGTGATGGACATCAGCGACCGGGTTGTGGTGCTGGATTACGGCAAGAAGATTGGCGACGGTACACCCGATGAAGTTCGTAATAACGAAGAAGTCATCAGCGCGTATCTCGGCACCGGTCATTGAAGTTTTGCTTCGACCTCAACTGATTAGGGGAATTTATGGCATTTTTTCTTGAAACTCTGTTTGGCGGCCTGATGGCCGGCATGTTGTATTCGCTGGTGGCCTTGGGCTTCGTGCTGATTTACAAGGCTTCTGGCGTGTTCAACTTTGCCCAAGGCGCGATGGTGCTGTTTGCGGCGTTGGCGATGGCGCGCTTCTCGGGCTGGATTGGTGTTTGGCTTGGCGGCAATCAATTGTTGCTGGCCAACCTGCTGGCTTTTGTGCTGGCCGGCGGGGTGATGTTCATCGTGGCATGGCTGATCGAGCGACTGGCGCTGCGCCACCTGGTCAACCAGGAGGGCACCACGCTGCTGATGGCTACGCTGGGGATTGCCTACTTTCTGGAAGGCCTGGGCCAGACACTGTTTGGTGGCAGCATCTACAAGATTGACATTGGCATGCCGAAAGACCCGGTGTTCTGGCTCGAATCAGTGTTTCCAGGCGGCATTCTGATCAACAAGGAAGACCTCTACGCCGCGGTGATTGCGGCTGCGCTGGTGGCCTTGTTGAGCGTGTTTTTCCAGAAAACGTCGACCGGACGGGCACTGCGTGCGGTGGCAGACGACCACCAAGCGGCGCAGTCGATCGGTATTCCGCTGAACCGCATCTGGGTCATCGTCTGGTGCGTGGCTGGTGTGGTGGCGTTGGTGGCCGGCATGATCTGGGGTAGCAAGCTCGGCGTGCAGTTCTCCCTGGCCACGGTGGCAATGCGTGCGCTACCGGTGGTGATTCTGGGCGGCTTGACGTCGGTGCCGGGCGCCATCATTGGCGGCCTGATCATTGGAGTCGGTGAAAAATTGTCAGAGGTGTTCCTGGGCCCGTATGTCGGTGGTGGCATTGAAATCTGGTTCGCCTATGTGCTCGCACTGGGCTTTCTGCTGATTCGTCCGCAGGGCTTGTTTGGCGAGAAGATCATTGACCGCGTCTGAAACCTGAAATATTGTGGGACAGACCAATAGTTACACGAAGTGAACTTTGCTCTGTCCCCAGCTGATCAGTTGTAGACAAGCAAACTCAAGAAATATTAGAGGATTTATGTTTTACAGAGAAAACGGCCAATTCAAAACCAGTTACCGGGCGGATCAACAAATATTGCCGATCGGGCAGGACCGCTTGGCTATGGGGCTCATCCTGGCGGTGGCATTTGTCGGGGTGCCGCTGGTGGCCAGCGACTACCTGTTCCAGGCGATTCTGATCCCCTTTGTCATCATGGCGCTGGCGGCGCTCGGGGTGAATATTCTGGTCGGCTACTGCGGCCAGATCTCGCTGGGTTCGGGTGCCTTCATGGCGGTAGGTGCCTACGGGGCTTACAACTTTTTGATGCGTGTGCCCGGCATGCCGCTGATCCCGGCGCTGCTTCTGGGTGGCGTGTGTGCTACGTTTTTCGGCATTCTGTTTGGCCTGCCGAGCCTGCGCGTCAAAGGCTTGTACTTGGCGGTGGCCACGTTGGCGGCGCAGTTTTTCTCCGACTGGATGTTTCTGCGCATCAAGTGGTTCACCCTTGACGCGCCCTCGGGCTCGGTATCGGTGTCGGGCTT
Organism: Burkholderiales bacterium; assembly: GCA_038207855.1. GTDB lineage: Bacteria > Pseudomonadota > Gammaproteobacteria > Burkholderiales > Burkholderiaceae_C > Rhodoferax. Next base: position 484 of record JBBQZI010000184.1, on the reverse strand, counting down.
GCAGGTGTTTGGCTTGCCGATTGACAGCGCGGTGAGCAAGTACCTGTTTTGCTTGAGCGCGTTGGTGGTTTTGGCGCTGCTGGCGAAAAACCTGGTGCGCTCGGCGATTGGCCGCGAATGGATGGCGATTCGTGACATGGACGTGGCTGCCAGTGTGATCGGCATTCGCCCGATGTACGCCAAGCTCACCGCCTTTGCGGTCAGTTCCTTCATCGTTGGCGTGGCCGGCGGCTTGTGGGCGTTTGTCTACTTGAGCTCCTGGGAGCCGGCGGCGTTTTCAGTCGAGATATCTTTCCGCCTGCTGTTCATGGTGATCATCGGCGGCTTGGGTTCGATTTTGGGTGCGTTTTTTGGTGCTGCATTCATCGTCGTCCTGCCGATCTTTTTGAACCAGTTCCTGCCGCTGGTGCTGGGCCTGGTGGGTATTCAAATTTCAATCGCCGGTATCTCGCATGCCGAGCTGATGATTTTTGGCGCACTGATC
>JBBQZI010000183.1:0-6355 GCA_038207855.1 Burkholderiales bacterium | reverse complement strand
GCCGCCAACCGCTTGGCCCGCGCCGCCATCTCTTGCGCCAGGCGTGCTTTGGCTTCAGGGTAAATCAGTGTTTCTTCAAGCACGATGTGATCATGGCACAGGGTTAAAAACACTTCCGCATAGCTTTTCAGTTCGGCCATGTCAGCCCAGTCCTCACCCTCCGCGATGGCGCGCAACATGGGAGCAAGTTCCAGCCAATTCTGTTCAATCCAGCCGTGGTCTTGCTGCAACGTGCGTACGGCCTGCACCAGTTCAACGTTGTCACTGGTCAGCAAGCCAGGAAAAATATTCGTTTCTTCTTCGATATGGTGCTGACGGGAGGTTCCTGAGAAGAATGCCTCAATTGCAGCCGCCTGTTGGCGAAACTGCGCAACATCGTTGCCCGCATCAAGCTGCTGCAACAAATCGGTCAAAGCGGCCAGGTTATGGTGAATCTGCTGATGGCAAGCATCTAGCGCTTGAAATCGGTCGGGCTGCGTTGCATTTTTCATGTGGTACTCCAGGGCAAAGTCGTTTCATTGTCGTGAACCGCAAACACACACATTTGAGCTATATCAATATGCACTGCTTTTTCAGGCAGACAATTTATTGATTTAGATCAGTAAACCAGCAAAATTCAAGGGGACAGGCGTAGCATTATCAGCCCAACGGCGTAGGATGCGACCCAATCCTGCAGCGATTCAACGCCTTTGCAAGCAGGGCAAGGAGACAACTTTGCAAGCTACCAACATCACCAATCCGGGCTACTTTCATAAAGTAGTCGATTGCCAATGGGCCTGCCCGGCCCACACGCCGGTACCGGAATACATCCGCTTGATCGGGCAGGGTCGCTACAGCGATGCCTACATGATCAACTGGGTGTCCAACGTGTTTCCGGGCATTTTGGGCCGCACTTGCGACCGCCCCTGCGAGCCCGCTTGCCGCCGCGGGCGCGTTGAGGAAAACAACGCTGGAAAGCCCGAACCGGTAGCTATTTGTCGCCTCAAACGGGTTGCTGCGGACTTCAAGGATGATGTCAAGTCACGCATGCCAGCCATTGCACCCAGCAATGGCAAACGCATTGCCTGCATTGGTGCCGGTCCAGCATCACTAACTGTGGCGCGCGACTTGGCGCCGCTCGGCTATCAGATCACGCTGTTTGACGGCGAACAAAAGGCTGGTGGCTTCGTGCGCACACAGATCCCACGCTTTCGCCTGCCTGAGTCGGTGCTGGACGAAGAGACCGGCTATATCCTGGACATGGGCATCACCTTCAACAGCGGGCAGCGGGTGAGTTCCATGCAAGCGCTGCTGGACCAAGCTTTTGACGCGGTGTTTGTCGGTTCTGGCGCGCCGCGCGGCCGCGATCTACAAGCCCCCGGGCGCAAAGAAGCGGCGGCCAACATCCACATTGGTATTGACTGGCTGGCCTCGGTGTCGTTTGGACACGTTACCAGCGTGGGCGAACGGGTGATCGTGCTGGGTGGTGGCAACACCGCCATGGACTGCTGTCGCTCGGCGCGGCGCCTGGGCGGCAAAGAGGTCAAGGTCATTGTGCGCAGTGGCTATGAAGAGATGAAGGCCTCGCCGTGGGAAAAAGAAGATGCGGTGCATGAGGGCATCCCGATTTTGAACTTTCATGTGCCGAAAACCTTTGAGCATGTTGATGGCAAGCTGACCGGCATGACCTTTGAGCTGGTGCGAGCCGAATATGATGCCAAAGGCCGACGCAGCCTGATCCCCACCGGCGAACCCGATGTGCTGGTACCTTGCGACACCGTGCTGGTGGCCGTGGGACAAGAAAACTCATTCACCTGGATCGAGCCCGACTGCGGTATTGAGTTTGACAAATGGGGCCTGCCGGTTTTGACCGAAGGCACCTTCCAGTCGACCAAGCCGACGGTGTTTTTTGGTGGCGATGCCGCTTACGGACCTAAAAACATCATCACCGCCGTCGCCCACGGGCATGAGGCAGCGGTGTCGATTGACCGCTTGCTCAACGGCGAAGACGTGGCACGCCGCCCCGACCCCATGACCAATCTGATGTCGCAAAAAATGGGCATCCACGAGTGGAGCTACCACAACGATGTGTCCAATGATGTGCGCTACAAAGTGCCATGGGCAGCGGCTGAAATGGCGCTGGCCAATATCAAGGTTGAAGTCGAGCTCGGCTTTGACGCGGCCACCGCCTTCAAGGAAGCCAGCCGTTGCCTGAACTGCGACGTGCAGACGGTGTTCAACCGCCACACCTGCATTGAGTGCGATGCCTGCGTTGATATTTGCCCGATGGACTGCATCACCTTCACGGTTAATGACGATGAAGCTGACTTGCGAACGCACCTGAAAGCACCAGCGACGCACCTGGCGCAAGACCTGTATGTGTCGGGTGAACTCAAAACCGGCCGTGTCATGGTCAAAGATGAAGATGTGTGCCTGCACTGCGGACTATGCGCCGAGCGCTGTCCCACCGGGGCCTGGGACATGCAGAAGTTTTTGCTCAACACAACGCAGGCCGGGCCACGCAGTCGCGACAGTCATCCGGCCAGTGCTCACATTGCCCAATCGGAGGCCGCATGAACCGCATAGAAGCCATCAACGATTTCGTCATCAAATTTGCCAATGTCAACGGCTCCGGCTCGGCCTCGGCCAACGAGTTGTTTTCCAAGGCCGTGATGCGCATGGGCGTGCCGGTCAGCCCGCGCAATATTTTCCCCAGCAACATCCAGGGCATGCCGACCTGGTATGAAGCCCGCGTGTGCGAAAAGGGTTACCACGGTCGGCGTGGCGGGGTTGACATGATGGTCGCCATGAACCCGCAAACCTGGACTGAGGATGTGGCCGAAATCGAGCCGGGTGGCTACCTGTTTTATGACAGCACGCGACCCATGCCAGCGTCCAAATTTCGCACCGACGTACACGTCATTGGCATCCCGTTGACCGAAATCGCCAACGCTGCCTATACCGAGCCGCGTCAGCGCCAGTTGTTCAAAAACATCATTTATGTCGGTGCCTTGTCGATGCTGCTGGATGTCGATGTGGAAGTGTTTGAAAAACTCTTTGCCGAGCAATTCAAGGGCAAGGAGCGGCTGCTGGAGTCGAACATCCAGGCGCTCAATTTGGGCCGCGACTATGTCAAGGAACATATTGCCTACCCGTTGGGAATTCGCGTACAGCGCTCAGACAACGTTGGCGACCAAATCTTTACCGATGGCAATTCGGCGGCAGCGCTGGGCTTTGTCTACGGTGGTGCCACAGTGGCGGCTTGGTACCCGATCACGCCATCATCCTCGGTCGCTGAAGGCTTTCAGAAGTATTGCCAAAAGTACCGCACCGACCCCGACACCGGTCGCCACAACTTTGCCATCGTGCAGGCCGAGGACGAATTAGCCTCAATTGGCATGGTGCTGGGGGCCGGTTGGAATGGCGCACGCTCTTTCACCGCTACATCGGGCGCCGGTGTGTCACTGATGACCGAGTTTCTTGGGCTGGCTTACTTTGCAGAAATTCCGGTCACAATTTTCAATGTGCAACGCGGCGGGCCATCCACCGGCATGCCGACGCGCACGCAGCAGTCCGATTTGTTGTCGTGTGCTTACGCCTCGCACGGCGACACCAAGCACGTGATGCTGTTGCCGCAAGACCCGCATGAGTGCTTTGAGCATGCAGCGACGGCGCTGGATTTGGCTGACCGCTTGCAAACACCAATTTTTGTGATGAGCGACCTCGACATCGGCATGAACCAGCGCCTGTGCAAACCGTTTGCCTGGGACGATGCACGCACCTACGACATTGGCAAGGTCATGACCGCTGCCGAACTGGAAGCGGGCAAAGACTTTGGCCGCTACAAGGATGTCGACGGTGACGGTATTCCGTGGCGCACACTGCCCGGCACCCATCCCACCAAGGGCAGCTATTTCACCCGTGGCACGTCCAAAGATGCCTACGCCCGTTACTCGGAGCGTGGACCCGATTACATCTACAACATGGAGCGCCTGCTCAAAAAATTTAAAACTGCGGCCGATCTGGTGCCACAGCCGCTGATACGTCAGGCCAAGCAGAAGACCCCGCTGGGTGCGATTTATTTCGGCTCCACCAGCCCAGCCATGCGCGAAGCACTCGATGTGCTGGAAGCCGAGGACTTGCATATTGACGCGCTGCGCCTGCTGGCATTCCCGTTCCCCGAGTCCGTACGGCAATTTATTGCCAGCCACGAAAAAGTCTTTGTGGTGGAGCAAAACCGCGATGGCCAAATGCGCTACCTGTTGATCAACGAAATGGACATCGACCCGGCGCGACTGGTACGCGTGCTGCACTACGACGGCACGCCCATCACTGCGCGCTTCATTGCCAAAACCATTCGGCAAAGCGTGCAACCTGCCATTGCAGCACCGGCTAACGATATGCCCCGTCAGAAGGAACTCGCATGACCTACATTGCCAAACCCAAGCTGCATCACCCGACGCTGACGACCAACAAGGTCGGCTATACCCGGCGTGATTACGAAGGCCCGGTGTCGACCCTGTGCGCCGGCTGCGGGCATGATTCGATCTCAGCGGCCATCATTCAGGCCTGTTTTGAGCTCGACATTGAACCGCACCGCGTGGCCAAGCTCTCGGGCATCGGCTGCAGCTCTAAGACCCCCACCTATTTTCTCGGTGCTTCGCATGGCTTCAACACCGTGCACGGACGCATGCCGAGCGTGCTGACCGGTGCCTACCTGGCCAACCGCGACCTGATGTACTTGGGTATCTCGGGTGATGGTGATTCAGCCTCCATTGGCCTGGGTCAGTTTGCCAACGCCATGCGCCGCGGTGTCAACATGGCCTACATCGTTGAAAACAACGGGGTTTACGGACTGACCAAAGGCCAGTTTTCGGCCACCGCCGATCGTGGCTCCAAGAGCAAAAAAGGTGCGATCAACACCGACAGCCCGATCGACCTGGTCGGTCTGGCACTGCAACTAGGTGCTACCTATGTGGCGCGCAGTTTCTCTGGCGACAAAGAACAGCTGGTGCCACTCATCAAAGGCGCCTTGGCACATGGTGGTGCCGCATTTATTGATGTGATCAGCCCTTGTGTGACTTTCAACAACCACGGCGGCAGCACCAAGAGCTATGAATACATTCGCCAGCACGATGAGGCGGTCAGTCGCATCGAGTTTTTCGCACCTGGAAGCGACACCAGCACCAGCTATGCGCCAGGTGAAATGGTGGATGTCGCGCAAAACGATGGCTCCATTCTGCGGCTGCGCAAACTGCACGAAGACTATGACCCAACCGACCGCGATGCCGCCATGAGTTATATGCACGCCCACGCCGCGCGTGGCGAAGTCGTCACCGGCCTGCTGTACCTTGACCCGCTACCAACCGACTTGCACACCTCGCAAAACACCTGTGCCGCACCCTTGAACACCTTGGGTGCCAAACAGCTTTGCCCCGGCGCTCAGGCGCTTGAGAAAATCAACGCGTCGCTGCGTTAAGCTTAAGCGCAGCCAACTCAGCCACCGCCCAAGGAGTCCAGCATGACCGAACGTACCGTTTTTCAATCCATGGCGCAACGCCACGTTGTCAGCGTAGTCCCTACAGCCACGGTGTACACCGCCGCTTGCGTGATGACGCGGGCCAACTGCGGCAGTGTGCTGGTGATTGATACCGCCAATGTCCTGCAAGGTATCGTGACTGAACGCGATCTGATGACGCGCGTGCTGGCCAAAGCCGTCAACCCGGCCACCGCGACTGTCGCTGACATCATGACGCGCAATCCGGACTGTGTGGGTCCCGAAACCAAGGTAGCCGATGCGGTGCTGATCATGATCGAGCGGGGCTTTCGGCATCTTCCAATCGTCACCACAGACACCAACAAAATTCTGGGCGTGTTTTCGGTGCGGGATGCGCTGCCGCGTGAAGTTCAGTCAGCCGAGAGCCTGGCCGAATTCAACGAACAGGTCAACGACGCGCTGGGTTGATCGCCTGACGATCAAAGAAATGTCGTCTGTACCAGTAGTCACCCAATGCCGGTACTCTGGACTGACTAGGCCGCGCCGGCCACTTGACCCTAGCCACCAAGGGCAGGTTCACACCGGCTCGGTCAGGCGATAGAAAGCAATTTTTGACAGAATCCCGCCGCCGATGTCGTGCTGTGATCCAGTGCGCGCGTGCCAACAACTATTTATCGGAGATACGCAATGAGCACACAGAAACCCACCATCATCTACACACTCACCGACGAGGCTCCGCGCTTGGCGACGGCAGCCTTCTTGCCGATCATTCGAACTTTTACCGCACCCGCAGGTATCAATGTAGCCGACAGTGATATTTCGGTAGCTGCACGCGTCCTCAGTGAGTTTCCCGAATACCTGACCCCAAGCCAGCAGGTG
>JBBQZI010000182.1:0-6388 GCA_038207855.1 Burkholderiales bacterium | reverse complement strand
TCGCAGGCCACCACCAGCGTGCCTTGGGCCAGTTCCGGCGCGATCAACAGTCGCGGTACCAGTGCCAGCCCCAAGCCACAGGCTGCGGCGGCTGCGGTCATTGAAAACAGCTCAAAGCGTGGCCCTGCCAAGGCTTGCGGTACAGCGGGCACACCCTGCGCGTCAAACCACTGCCGCCATGCCAGCGGGCGGGTGCTTTGCTGCAGCAGCGGCAAATTGGCAATGCCTTCGGGGGTCAGACCGCTTTGGCCGGCCAGCCAGCTTGGCGCGCACACCGGCAGCACATCTTCGCCCAGCAGCCTGACGGCTTGCGTGCCAGCCCAGTTGCCGACCTGCTCGGGCGTGCCGGCATACAGCGCGGCATCAAAATGGCTGTCGGCAAACATGAAGGGCCGGGTGCGGGTTTCGATGTGCACGGTGATGTCAGGGTGCTGTGCCTTCAGGTCTGGCAGTCGCGGAATCAGCCAGCGCGTGGCAAAGGTCGGCACCGCCGCCAGTTGCAGCGTCAGTGCGCGGCCTTGGTTGCTCATCACGTCCAGCGTGTCCTGCTCCAGCGCGGCCAGGCGCGGCGCGACTTGGCTGGCGTAGTCACGCCCGAGCTCGGTCAGCGTCACGCCATGGCGGGTGCGGCGAAACAGCGCCACGCCAACAAACGCTTCCAGCGCGGTGATTTGGCGCGACACCGCCCCTTGGGTGAGCGAAAGCTCTTGCGCCGCGCGGGTGTAGCTCTCGTGGCGGGCCGCCGCCTCAAAACACGTCAGGGCTTGCAGTGATGGGATTTTTCTGTGCATGGTGTGCGTAATGTACACATAAAGGTGTCTGTCAGCATTCAATAATGCTATTTATAATGTAGCTATTAGCGCTTTTAATTAGAGGGCTACAGCCTTAATAATTCAATAAAAATCGTGCACAATCTCAAGAAGAAAAAAGCTAAAAAGTGAGAATTACTCATGTCTGAGTGATAACAAATCGTTTGTCAGTGACTCACCTGCGCGCTACCATGCAGGCATTCAACCCCAACCGGAGATTCCCCATGTCCCACGCATCCTTCAACTGGCAAGACCCTTTTCTGCTGGAGCAACAACTCACCGATGACGAGCGCATGATCAAGGAAGCAGCAAGCGCCTACTGCCAGGACAAGCTGCAGCCGCGCGTGGTCGAGGCCTTTCGCAAGGAACAAACTGACGTGGCGATTTTTCGTGAAATGGGTGAACTCGGTCTGCTTGGGCCCACGATTCCCGAAGCCTACGGCGGCCCCGGCCTGAGCTATGTCGCCTACGGCCTGATTGCCCGTGAGGTCGAGCGCGTCGACAGCGGCTACCGTTCCATGATGAGTGTGCAAAGCTCGCTGGTGATGGTGCCGATTTTTGAATTTGGCAACGAGGCCACGAAACAAAAATACCTGCCCAAGCTGGCCACCGGCGAGTGGATTGGCTGCTTTGGCCTGACCGAGCCGAACCACGGCTCTGACCCGGCTGGCATGCTGAGCCGCGCCGTCAAAGTGCCCGGCGGCTACAAGCTGACCGGCAACAAGATGTGGATTTCCAACAGCCCGATTGCCGATGTATTTGTGGTCTGGGCCAAAGAAGTGAGCGAGTCCGGCACGGTCGGCCCGATTCGCGGCTTTGTGCTGGAAAAAGGCGCGCCGGGCTTGAGCGCGCCGGCGATTCACGGCAAGGTCGGTTTGCGCGCCAGCATCACCGGCGAAATCGTCATGGACGGTGTGTTTTGCCCGGAAGAAAACGCCTTTCCCGAGGTGCAAGGCCTGAAAGGCCCGTTCACCTGCCTGAACTCGGCGCGTTATGGCATTGCCTGGGGCGCCTTGGGTGCGGCCGAAGACTGCTGGTTTCGCTCGCGTCAATACGTGCTGGACCGCCAGCAGTTCGGTCGCCCGCTGGCGGCCAACCAGCTCATCCAGAAAAAACTCGCCGACATGCAGACCGAAATCGCGCTGGGCCTGCAAGGCTGCCTGCGCTTGGGGCGCATGAAGGACGAGGGCACCGCAGCGGTGGAAATCACGTCGATTCTGAAGCGCAACTCGTGCGGCAAGGCGCTCGATGTGGCCAGGCTGGCACGCGACATGATGGGTGGCAATGGCATCAGCGACGAGTTTGGCGTGGCGCGCCATCTGGTGAATCTGGAGGTGGTCAACACCTACGAAGGCACGCACGATATTCATGCGCTGATTCTGGGGCGGGCACAAACCGGCATTCAGGCCTTCTGTTAATCCGTCATCGCTTTGATGGATTCAATTAACGCTATCTAAAAAGTAGCTGCTAGCGCAAGCTGCACCTGCGCTAGAGCCCCAAAACGTCTTATAAAGTCAAGCCCAGCACCATGAGCCAAGCCGCCCTCTCCCACCTCAAAGTTCTCGACCTGTCGCGCGTGCTGGCCGGCCCCTGGTGTACCCAGATGCTGGCCGACCTGGGGGCTGACGTGGTCAAGGTCGAGCGCCCGGGTGCCGGTGACGACACGCGCAGTTGGGGTCCACCTTTTCTGAAGGATGCGCAAGGCAAGGACACCGATCAAGCCACCTATTTCACGGCCTGTAACCGTAACAAGCGCGCCATCACGCTCGACATGGCCAAGGTGGAAGGCCAGGCGTTGATCAAGCAAATGGCCGCGCAAAGCGACATCCTGGTGGAAAACTTCAAGGTGGGCGGCCTGAAGCAATATGGGCTCGACTATGAGAGCCTCAAAGCCGTCAACCCGCGTCTGATTTACTGCTCGGTCACGGGCTTTGGGCAGAGCGGCCCGTACGCCGAGCGCGCTGGCTACGACCTGATGATTCAGGCCATGAGCGGCATGATGAGCATCACCGGTCAGGCCGACGGCACACCCGGCGGCGGCCCGATGCGCATGGGCGTGGCGCTGATCGATATCCTGACCGGCATCTACGCCACCAGCGCCATTCTGGCGGCGGTCGAGGCGCGCCACCAAAGCGGCTTGGGCCAGCACATCGACATGGCGCTGCTCGATGTCGGCATGGCGGTGCTGGCCAATCAGGCGGCCGGTTTTTTGAACACTGGCAAAGTGCCACAACGCCAGGGCAATACCCACCCCAGCCTGGCACCCTATCAGACCTTCGACACCGCCGATGGCGCGATGCTGCTGGCGATCGGCAATGACGGTCAGTTCAGCCGCTTTTGCGCCGCCGCTGGTCGCCCCGAATGGTCAAGCGATGCGCGTTTTGCCAGCAACACCTTGCGCGTACAAAACCGCGAAGCCCTGATTGCCCTGATGGTCGGCGTGACGCGCACCCGCAGCACCGCACAGTGGATCACGCTGCTGGAAGACAAAGCCGTGCCATGCGGCTCCATCAATGACATCGGACAAGCCTTTGCTGACGCGCAAGTACAAGCTCGGGGTTTAGTAGTAAAACAGGCTGTAGCCCAGGTAAATAAAGCACAAGTAGCTACTGTATCAATAGCGTCATCCAATTCTGAAACCAGGTCCGGTCCGACTGAAATCATCACCGTAGCGAGCCCGCTGCGCCTGAGCGCCACGCCGCCAGTGCTGCTGCGCGCGCCGCCGGGTCTGGGCGAGCACACCGATGAAGTGCTGGCGGAGTTGGGGCTGAGCGCTGAAGATATATCAGCCCTGCGCAGTCGGGGTGTGGTTTGATAAAACAGGCAGCCCGCCTGCCGCATCAGTCCTGCGGATCAGCCGCTTGATACAGGCACACGCGGTTGCGACCGGTTTGCTTGGCCAGGTACATGGCCATGTCGGCATGGTGTGCCAGCTCAACGTCGTCCTGGCCATGCTGCGGAAACAGCGCAATGCCAATCGAACATGAAATCTGCAGCCGCTGGCCAGCCAATTCGAACTCCTGAGCCAGTGCAGCACGGATCTTTTCCGCGATGCCCAGGGCTGTCTGACCTGCGTGCACGCCCACGGCGCGCAGCAACAGCACGAATTCATCTCCGCCAATGCGTGCCACCGTGTCGGAGTCGCGCACACAGGCCAGCATGCGCTGTGCTACGGCTTGCAGCAGTTCGTCGCCGACCGCATGACCAAACTGGTCGTTCACTGGTTTGAAATTATCCAGATCCAGAAACAGCAGTGCCAGTTGCGATTCTTCGCGCCGCGCCACGGCCAGCGACCGCTGCAGTCGATCGGTAAAGAGTGCCCGATTGGGCAGGCCAGTCAATGCGTCATGCTGCGCCATCTGGCGCAATTGCTCCTCGCTGCGTTGTAGCTCGGCGGTGCGCTCATTGACGCGTGCCTCCAACTCATGGCGCGAGGTCCAAACACGCGCTGCCATGTCGTAAAACAGTCGCATCAGGCGGCCAATTTCGTCCTTGCCGCCGGATGGCAAATCCTTCGGGTCAAAATGTTCGCCCTGCACTTGCTCAATGGCATGCGCCAACCGATCCAGCGGCCGCAACACCACGCGGCTCAGCAACATATTGAACGCAATCAACGTCACCAGCAGCGACAGGGCAAATACCAGCAGCATGCCGACAAAAGTCTTCATGGGCAGTAGCTGGTTCACGTCGAGCAGGGTCACCTCGTACCAATCGATCTCGGGCAAGTAAGCCAGCCCAACCAAAAATGGCTCGCCATGCATGTGCACCTGTCGGCTGACAGTCTTATCAGGTTGCTGCTCGATTTCTTTCATGGCGGCCAGCACAGCCTGACGGTCTTCCTGGGACTCAAACAGCCGGTCTAGCGTCTTGTGTTGCCCCGCTGCTTTGGTGATGCTGGCAAAGTCGATCAGACTCTTGTCACGGTAGACCTGAATGGCACCAACGTGGTCAACAAACAGGTTGGTGATACCGGGTTCGCTGTTTTCCACGATGTCGCGGAGGAAGCGGGTCAAGTCCAAGCCGGTGCCCGCGACGCCCAAAATATCCTTGCCGTCACGGATCAGCACGTCAATCCACAGTTTGGTCACGCCCAGCGTGAGATCCGGATTGACGTTGATATGCATGTCGCGGTTCTGCGCAATGATGTCGTAAAACCATCGATCGGCAGGTTTGGCGGGGTCCAGCGTGTAACGCAGCGGCGCGTTGATAAATTCGTTTTTCGCGTTGTTGTGGTAGTAGCGGCCATTTGGATACAGCCCCAAAAAGTAGCTTTGATCGGCAAAATTGGTGCGAAAGGTTTCCAGCTCGGTCAGGGCATGCTGCCGTTTATCGGCATTGTCCGGTTGGCGGGCCCAGTCCTTGATGACCTGGGAGTTGGCGAGCTGGCGCGAGAGGGCAATTTCCCGCAATACCGGCTGCATCATGCGCATCTTGTCGTACAGAACCTGCTTTTCTGCGTAACGCAAGGCCCAATGCGCCACGATCCCCACCGCTTGCTCGCGTGCTACCCATCCAGTCATGGTACCGGTCACGATGGTCAGCAAGGCGCTGAGCAAAAGGATGCGAGTCTTCAGTTTCAAGCGGCAGCTCCAGACGTTGACAAATCAGATCAAATCTTTATGCTGCGTTATGCACGGTATCTCGCCGCTCGACCAGCTTCAGCGCCAGCAGCAGCACGGTGCCTAGCGCCATCACGGCAGCGGCCACATACAAGCCAGCGTTGTAGCTGCCCAGGTGGGTGGCCAGTTGGCCGGTAATGGCTGGGCCAATGATCTGTGCCACGCCGTAAGACAGGGTCATCTTGCCCATCATCTTGGCGGGACGCGTGGGGTAGTAGCGCCCGGCCATGCTCAGCACCAGGCTGACCATGCCGATGAAGGTGCCGCCAAACAGCAGCGCACCCAGCAGGGTGGCCACCAATCCACCGACCATCACCGGTAGCAGAATGCCAACAATTTGCAGCACTGCGGCCAGAATCAGTGCGTTCAGGTCGCCGGTGCGCCGGGCAATCAAGTCCCAGTTGATGCAGGCGGGTGCTGCGCCAAGGCCAATCGCCAAAAACGCCAGGTTGCCTTGTCCGGCCAGCCCCGGCAGGTGGTTGACGATAGCCACAACAAAGGTGGCGCTCACCACATAGCCAAACCCGGCGCAAAAATACGCCGCCATGAAAACCCGCAGGTACAGCGTGCTGGGCGGTTTGTCCAGCATCTTTTGTCCGCTGGTGGTCAGGCCGCTGGTGTCCGGGCGCGGCAGCCAAGCCAACGCGGGCACGGCTAGCACGCAGCCGATGGCGGTGAAAGCAAACCACTGCGCACGCCAGTCCAGCGCGGGACTAAAAAAACTCACGGCTGCTGCGCAGCCTGCAATCCCTAGGCCAATGCCGGCAAAGTGAATGCCCAACTCACTGCGGTGTTGGTGGCGAATCAGCCAGTTCAAAATCAGCCCGGTGCCCAGCAGCATTCCCGCCGCGCTGGTCAGCCCGGCCACATAGCGCGACAGCGCCCAGATGTAAACGTCGGTGGTGAGGCCCATCACCAGCGTGCTGACAATGGCCAGCACCATGCCGATGCGGTAAAGCT
>JBBQZI010000181.1:0-6454 GCA_038207855.1 Burkholderiales bacterium | reverse complement strand
ATCGGTCACGGTAATGTGAGCGCTCAGGCCTTTTGAATCGAACCAGTCCTTCAAGGCACCATGCAGCACGATGGTGGGCTTGCCACTGGGGAGATTGCCAATTTCGCAAGCGCGCCAGGTCATCGGTAGGGTCATGCCCAGGCCGATGGCTTTGCTGAAGGCCTCTTTGGCGCTGAAGCGCGTGGCCAGATAGCGCACACCGCGCTCGGGCCAACGCTGGCTTCTGGCCTGCCAGGTTGTGAATTCAGCGTCGCTGAGCACCCGGGCGGCAAAGCGCTCGCCGTGGCGCGTCAGGCTGGCCTTGATGCGGCGCACATCGCAGATGTCGGTACCAATGCCGTAGATCATGAATGAAATGCCCTCTAGCCCTTATCTGATAAGCGTAAGCAGCTATATAAATTATAGCTATTCATGCCCCTCATCAGCGCAGACAAGCCAGATAGGCCTGCACGGTGGCGCTGTAACCCAGCTCCAACGCGTCGGCAATCAGCGCGTGGCCAATCGACACTTCTCGTACGCCTGGCACTTGGGCGATGAAAGCGCCGAGGTTGTCGCGGTTCAGATCGTGCCCGGCGTTGATGCCCAAGCCCGCGTCGAGCGCAGCTTGCGCAGCGGCGGCAAAGCGTGCGAGTTGCTTGGGCTGGTCTGGCGTACCCCAGGCAGCAGCATAAGGCTCGGTGTAAAGCTCGATGCGGTCAGCGCCTGCTGCTTTGGCGGCGGCCATAGCGGCGGGCTCAGCGTCCATGAACAGGCTGACCCGCAGGCCCCAGGCATGGGCCTGTTCGATCAGCGGGCGCAGACGATCGGCATCGGCCGGAAAGATCCAACCGTGGTCGCTGGTGAACTGGCCTTCAGAATCGGGCACGAACGTGACCTGGTGTACCGGTAACTTTTGCGCCACCAACTTGCCCACCACGTCCATCAGGTTGTGAAACGGATTGCCCTCAATGTTGAATTCGCGCCCGGGCCAAGCTTGCAACAATTTTGCAAGTTCCGGCACGTCACCAGCCCGGATGTGGCGCTCATCCGGGCGCGGATGCACCGTGATGCCATTCGCGCCAGCCTGCAAGCACAGCGTAGCGGCGCGCGTGAGGCTCGGAATGCCCAAGTGCCGCGTGTTGCGCACCGTGGCGACTTTATTCAGGTTGACCGACAAGGCGGTGGTGTCTGTCATGGTTTTATCCTTGTTTTAAGGCTCTAGCCCTTATGGAATAAGCGTGAAGCGCTATAGATTTTGTATATCGATCATCATTTGCCGGGTACGCAAAGTCTGCACCCCGCAATGGTAATTGAGCAAGGCGCGCAACTGCGGCTTGAGCGCCATCGCCACCTCGGCGCAAGCGCGCAGCACTTTGGTAAAGGCCACCCGCTCGCCCAGCACCTGCTGCAGCGCAGACCATTGGGCACCGCTGAGACTGGCCCGGTCTTGTTCGCCAGCCAGCCGCAGGCCACCTTCGGGCACCAGGCTGTAACGCTCAGCCGGGTGCAGCGCCAGCAGCGTCATGGTTTGCGCATCGAGCAGCGGCAGCAGGCCGATCTCGCGCAGCAGCAACAACTCGAAGGCGCGCAGGGCCGATTCGAGTGCCTCGCCATGTTCACTGGCGATGACTTCCACCACGCTGGCATACACGTCAAACAGCACCGGGTGCGGGTCTTCGCGCGCCAACAGGGTCAACAGCAGTTCATTGAGGTAATAGCCCGACATCAGGGCATCGCCCGTGGGCATAACGTGGCCGCCCTGCCATTCGGCGGCTTTGAGGGTTTTGATTTCGCCCTCGCCACCAAACGCCAGGTGCAGCGGCTGCAGCGGCAACAAAATCGGTCTGAAACTGGAACTGGGCCGTTTCACCCCCTTGGCCACCAGCGCCATGCGTCCGTAGTGGCGGGTGAAGACCTCCAGAATCAGGCTGGACTCACTCCAGTCGTGGCGGTGCAGCACAAAGGCGGGTTCGTCAGAAATTCTTTTGGTTGCCATGAAAGGGCGAGCATCCAGTGAGCAAACGCCTCAGAATCAGTTTTGCCAAGTCAAAGCGCGTGCTACTCGTAGCCAAACGAGCGCACGCGCGCTTCGTCATCGGCCCAGCCGGAGCGCACTTTGACCCACATTTCGATGAACACCTTGCAGTCAAACAGCCTTTCAAGTTCGACCCGGGTTTCCATGCCGATGCGTTTGATGCGCTCACCCTTGTCGCCGATCACCATGGCCTTGTGGCCGTCGCGCTCAACGACGATGGTGGCTGCAATGCGCAGCAGGCGCTTCTGGCCTTTTTTCTGCGGTGGCTCTTCTTCAAATTTGTCGATGATGACAGTGGAGGTGTAGGGCAACTCATCGCCGGTCAGGCGAAACAGTTTTTCGCGCACCATTTCGGCAGCCATGAAGCGCTCGCTGCGGTCGGTCAGTTCGTCGGGGGCGTACCACCAGTTTTGCTCAGGCAAGTATTTGGCGCAAATATCCAATAGGCGCTCAATGTCTTTGGCGCTTTTGGCCGACATCGGCACAAACTCTGAAAAACTGTGTTTCTCTTGCATGGTTTGCAGCCAGGGCGCGATGTCGCCACGGCGGTGCACGTTGTCAAGCTTGTTGGCAATCAACAGTGTTGGAATGTTTTTACCCAACAGCGCCAGCACGCGCGCATCGGCTGGCGTAAAGCTGCCCGCTTCGACGACAAACAAAATCAAGTCGACATCAATCACTGCGCCCACCACTGTCTTGTTGAGCGACTTGTTGAGTGCGTTGCCATGCAGTGTCTGAAAACCGGGCGTGTCGACAAACACAAACTGGTTGGCACCCACCGTGTGCATGCCGGTGATGCGGTGGCGCGTGGTTTGCGCCTTGCGTGAGGTGATGCTGATCTTTTGCCCGACCAACGCGTTTAGCAGCGTGGACTTACCCACGTTGGGCTTGCCGACGATGGCGATCAAACCGCAGCGTTGGCCCTCAACCGGCGCTTCCAGCGGCCCCGCTGGACGCATGTCGCGGCGCATACCAGCCAGCAATTCTTCAAGGTTATTTTGGCCTTCAGCCCCGGTATCATCTGCGTTAGTAGCTATATTTTTTGTAGTAGTCATGTGGCATGCCTGGTTTTGAGTAATTGCAGCATCGCAGTGGCTGCGGCTTGTTCGCTGGCGCGACGCGAGCCGCCGTTGCCGCGTTGCGACAGTTTCAGTTCGGAAATTTCGCACTCAACATCAAATGTCTGCTTATGCGCGGCCCCCTGCGTGCCGACGACGGTGTAGGTCGGTATTTTCATGCGCCGACCCTGCAGCCATTCTTGCAGCTCGGTCTTCGGGTCTTTGCCGATGGCGGCCATGGCGGGGTTGATTTCCACGGCTTGGTAAAGCCGCCGCACCAGTGCATTGGCCGCCGAGAAGCCGCCATCAAGGTACACCGCACCAATCACCGCCTCTAGCGCGTCAGCCAGAATCGATGGACGCTTTTGGCCGCCTGACCGCATTTCGCCTTCGCCCAGCAAAATCACATCGGGCAGTCCCAGCTTGTCAGCCAATTGGTGCAGCGTATCCTGCTTGACCAGATTGGCCCGCACCCGCGACAAATCGCCCTCGGGCAGGGCGCTCAGGCGCTCGTAAAGCAGATTCGCCACACACATACCCAGCACCGAGTCGCCCAGAAATTCAAGCCGTTCGTTGTGATCAGCTGAATAGCTGCGGTGGGTTAGTGCCCGGGTCAGCAACTGGCCATTGACAAATTCATGTTGCAGTCGTTGCTGCAAAGCTATCAGACCAGCATTCAAACCATCACCTGTGCTTTCACTTGCGGGAGTCGCCTTGGTACTTGAGCGTCAGGTAAGCCGGGCCAGTCAAATGAATTTCCCGTTGGTAAGCAAAACTGACCACCACCTTGTCGTTTTCTTTGGTCACGTCAATGTCCTTGCCAGAGATTGAGCTGATGTTGTCAATGCTCGCTGCTTTGTCAAAAATCATGCGTACCTCAGGCACTGTGTTGCCGTCAGAGGCTTTTCTGGCGGCCTTTTTGATGGCCTGGTACTCAATGGCGGTAGGAATCACTTGCGCAACCACCACGCCAGTCACTGCCAACACGCCGGCAACAAACAACAGGCTAATGAAAGACATGCCGCGTTGCCGCAATTTCAGATGGGGAGTCATACGCTTCTCCTGATCAATTGAACGCACCAATGCGCTTGAGGTTACCAAAATTCATCCAGACAAAAAAGGCCTTGCCGACGATATTTTGGTCTGGCACAAAACCCCAGTAGCGCGAATCCAGCGAATTGTCGCGGTTGTCGCCCATCATGAAGTAATGGCCTTCTGGCACCTTGCAAACGACACCTTCGACACTGTAGCGGCAATTGCTTTTGAACTCAAACTCATCGGCACCCGGAACAAACGCCGGGCGATTGTCATCATTGAGCAGGCGATGCTTTTGCGCACCCAAGCTTTCTTCAAACTGCTTCATGTAACGCATGCTGTCTTCATCAAAGAATTCGGGCAGTGTATTGGTCTCGATGACTTTGCCATTGATGGTCAGGCGCTTGTTCAAATACGCCACCTCGTCACCGGGAATACCGACCACACGTTTGATGTAGTCCAGACTGGGCTTGGGCGGGTAACGAAACACCATCACATCACCGCGTGCAGGCGGGGTTCCTTGCGTCAATTTGGTATTGATAACCGGCAGGCGAATGCCGTAGTGAAATTTATTCACCAGAATCAGGTCGCCCACCAACAGTGTTGGAATCATCGAGCCCGAGGGAATTTTGAACGGCTCGAACAGGAATGAACGCAAGATAAAGACGCCGATGATCACCGGAAACAAACCTGCTGTCCAATCCAGCCACCAGGGTTGGGCCAGGATACGGCTTTGGGCCTCAGCCACATTGCCATCGACCTTGGCGATGCCCAGCGTGCCAAGTTTTTCATTCCGCTGGAGCGCTGCTACCGCTAGTGCGGCAGCCGCCGCTTGCCGCTTGGGCAAGAAATAAAAGCGTTCAGCCAGCCAGAAGATGCCGGTAACCACGGTCGCAATAAACAGCAACAGGGCAAAGTTGCCTTCAACCACGCCAAAGTACCAAGCACCCACGTAGCCCAAAAAGGCCGCCAATATGACAGAAGTCAGGGCTTGCATCACGCGTCCACCTTCAGAATGGCCAGGAAAGCCTCTTGCGGCACTTCGACCGAACCAATTTGCTTCATGCGTTTTTTACCTTCTTTTTGCTTTTCAAGGAGCTTGCGTTTACGGGAAATATCGCCGCCATAGCACTTGGCAATGACGTTTTTACGCAGTGCTTTGATTGTCTCACGGGCAATTACGTTGGCCCCAATGGCCGCCTGGATCGCCACGTCGTACATCTGGCGCGAAATCACCTCGCGCATTTTGGCGACCACCGCGCGACCGCGGTACTGCGACTGGGCGCGGTGCACGATGATCGACAGGGCATCGACCTTTTCACCATTGAGCAAAATATCGACTTTGACGACATCGGCGGTGCGGTATTCCTTGAACTCATAGTCCATCGAGGCATAGCCGCGTGAGCAGCTCTTGAGCTTGTCAAAGAAATCCATGACGATCTCGGCCAGCGGTATTTCATACGTCAGAACCACCTGACGGCCTTTGTAGGCCATGTTCAATTGCACACCACGCTTTTGGTTGGCGAGCGTCATGACGGCACCCACATATTCCTGTGGCATGTACAAATGCACGGTCACGATTGGCTCGCGAATCTCGTCCAGACGACCCTGATCAGGCATCTTGGCCGGGTTTTCAACCATTTTCACTTCACCGTCCGCCTGTACCACCTGGTAGACCACGCTCGGCGCGGTAGTGATCAGATCCTGGTCAAACTCACGTTCCAGGCGTTCTTGCACAATTTCCATGTGCAACAAGCCCAAAAAGCCACACCTGAAGCCAAATCCCAGCGCTTGCGACACCTCGGGCTCATAGTGCAAGGAGGCATCGTTGAGCTTGAGTTTTTCAAGACTGTCACGCAGGCCTTCGTATTCACTGGCCTCGGTCGGGTATAAACCGGCAAACACTTGGGGCTGAATCTCCTTGAAACCGGGCAAGGCCTCGGTCGCCGTAAACGCCAACCCGCCGGTCCCGGGTTTGATCAGGGTGACGGTGTCGCCTACTTTGGCGGCTTGCAGCTCACGAATGCCGGCAATGATGTAACCCACCTCACCCGCTTCAAGCGCATCGCGCGGCTGGTTGGCAGGCGTGAACACACCAAGGCTGTCGGCATTGTAGGTGGCACCGGTGGCCATCATCTTGATGCGTTCGCCCTTAACCAGGCGGCCATCAACCACCCGCACCAGCATCACCACGCCCACATAGGCGTCAAACCAGCTGTCGATGATCATGGCGCGCAGCGGGCCATTCGGGTTGCCTCTGGGCGGCGGAACGCGCGCCACCACGGCCTCCAGAATATCGTCCACACCCATACCCGACTTGGCCGAACAGGCGATGGCATGCGAGGCA
>JBBQZI010000180.1:0-6462 GCA_038207855.1 Burkholderiales bacterium | reverse complement strand
CCAGGGTTTCCAGCGTGTTGAGCAAGCGCCGCGCATCGCCATCGGCATAAGCCACCAAGCGCTCAATAGCTACATTTTCTATAGCTGGTACCGCATGTATAGCCTGGGCTGAAGCCACTATTTGCTGTAAATCCTCGGGGGTTAGCGGATTCAACACGTACACCGCCGCGCGCGACAACAAGGCTGAATTGACCTCAAACGACGGGTTCTCGGTGGTGGCCCCAATAAAGGTCAGCAAGCCGCTTTCAACATGCGGCAAAAAAGCATCCTGCTGACTTTTATTGAAGCGGTGGACCTCATCCACAAACACCAACGTGCGACGGCCCTGCGCTTGCGCCAACTGGGCTTTTTCAACCGCCTCGCGGATGTCTTTGACCCCGCCCAGCACCGCACTGATAGTGATGAACTGGGCATCAAAGGCATCGGCCATCAGCCGGGCGATGGTGGTTTTGCCAGTGCCCGGCGGCCCCCAAAAAATGCAACTGTGCGGCTGACCCGACTCAAACGCCAGCCGCAACGCCATGCCCGCGCCCAGCAACTGCTGCTGACCAATGACCGCGCCGAGTGTTTTGGGGCGCAGGCGTTCGGCCAGGGGCGGGAGTTGGGATGGCGGGGCGGTCATGACTCAAAAAATCGCAGGAAATCAAGGATCAATCAGCCGGTTTGCCCCAGCATCTTGCGCGTGACCAGCGTCAAACCCGACTCCGTCACATAAAAGCGCTGTCGATCCGCCTCGGGGTCTACCCCAATCTGCATGCCATCGGGGATGATGGCCTTGTTATCGATGATGCACCTTTTGAGAACACAGTTTCGACCAATTTGAACCGCAGGCAGGATCACGGAGTCTTCCACATCGGAATAACTATGCACCCGCACATTGGACGAAAGCAGACTGCGCCGTATCACGGCACCGCTGATGATGCAGCCTCCGGCGATGACCGAGTTCACGGCCATGCCGCAGCGCGTCGCGTCATCAAACAAAAACTTGGCCGGTGGGGTCTGCGGCTGCCAGGTCCAGATTGGCCAACTTTCGTCATACAAATTGAGCTGCGGCGTAACCTGCACCAAGTCCATATTGGCTTCCCAGTAGGCATCCAGCGTGCCCACATCACGCCAATACACCGGCTTTTCAGAGTCAACAATGCAGCTATCTACGAAGTTATGGGCAAAGGCTTTGTGATGCCGCACGCAGTGGGGAATGATGTCCTTGGCAAAGTCGTGGCTGGACTGCGGGTCTTTGGCGTTGCGGTCAAGCTGGTCAAAAAGAAACTGTGCATTAAAAACATAAATACCCATGCTCGCCAACGCCATGGTCGGGTCATTTGGCAGCGCCTTGGGCTGCGCTGGCTTTTCATCAAACTCGATGACTCGGCCATCTTCATTGACACCCATCACACCAAAACTCGAGGCCTCAGCCAGTGGCACTTCCATGCAGGCGACACTCAAATCGGCTCCACTGGAGACGTGCGCGGCCAGCATGCGACCGTAGTCCATGCGGTAAATATGGTCGCCTGAGAGAATCAGTACGTATTTGGGTTTGGAGTGGCGGATTTCGCGAAGATTCTGAAAAACGGCATCTGCTGTGCCTTGGTACCACTGAGATTCCTCCACCTGCTGTTGCGCCGGCATGATCTCGATGAACTCGCCCAAGCGACCATCCAGAAAACTCCAGCCGAGCTGCACATGCCGGATCAGGCTCTGCGCTTTGTACTGGGTGGCTACCCCGACACGGCGCACACCCGAATTCACACAGTTCGACAAGGTGAAATCGATGATGCGGCACTTACCACCAAACGACACGGCGGGTTTGGAGCGCCAGTCCGTCAAGCCGTAAAGCCGGCTACCGCGGCCACCGGCTAACACCATGGCGAAGGTGTCGCGGGTGATCTGGCTGACAAAGCGCGGGTCACGTGCGATACCGGTGTTAATGATCGAGTCCGGGAAATCCATATACAGATCCTCAAGTGCTATGACAACATGTGCGTCACGGTATCGCCCTACTGCCGCAGCACATCAGCCCCAACCGGCGGCTTGAACTCGAAGGCGATGGCTGACACTGGGGAATTTACCTGAAAATGGCTGAACGTCAGCACCGATCGCTGGCCGAAACTGTCCAAAATTTCCAGCACCTCGAGCAAGGCGTTTTCTGCCGGCGTGGCATCGGTCGGACTTCTGAAGCCGACCCGCACCAACTGCAACTGGCCGTCTTTGGACTTCGGTGTGGCCTGCATCCAGTGCAGCCCATCTTTGTCGGGCGCATCGGCCAGAGCAAAATCAGTTTGCAGCGCGCGCAGATCGGGTGCCGCCGCAATCAGTGCAGCCGGAGTGCTGCCCAGCGCGGCAGCCTGTTTGCGAGCAGTCACCTGGTTCAAGTCCTGGTCGTAAAGCCAGAGCGTCTGACCATCCGCCACGATGGTCTGGGCAAACGGCTTGTTGTAATTGAAACGAAAACGGTTGGGCCGCGCAAATTCAAACGTGCCGCTGGATGTTTTGACCCGCGGGGCTTGCCCTGCCTTGGCAGGTGATGTCACGACCTGGGTGAAGTCAGCTTTGCCGGATTTGACAGTCCCAACAAAATTTTCGAGGCTTTTTAGGCCTGCAGCCCCCGCATTCATTGCGTAGATAGCTATTAAAAATATAGCAATTAGTGATTTTTTCATGCATCCATTCAAGGTTCGTTACGCGCCGGCACCAGAATTTCACGCTGGCCACTGGTGCTCATGGCACTCACCAGCCCGGCGTTTTCCATGTCTTCAACCAGTCTTGCGGCGCGGTTGTAGCCAATTTTCAAATGCCGCTGCACCAAAGAGATGCTGGCTTTGCGGTTTTTCAACACCACTTCAACCGCTTGGTCATAGAGCGGGTCTTTTTCGCCACCACCGTCGATCGAACCGGCACCGTCTTCACCATCAACCGTACCACCTTCCAGAATACCCTCAATGTAATTGGGCGCACCCTGGCTTTTCAGGTAGCTGACCACGCGGTGCACTTCTTCGTCGCTGACAAACGCGCCGTGCACGCGAATCGGTAAGCCAGTGCCACTGGGCATGTAGAGCATGTCACCCATGCCCAACAGAGCCTCGGCACCCATCTGGTCCAGAATGGTGCGGCTGTCAATCTTGCTGCTGACCTGGAATGCAATACGCGTCGGGATGTTGGCCTTGATCAGTCCGGTAATCACGTCCACACTGGGGCGCTGGGTGGCCAAAATCAGGTGAATGCCAGCGGCACGGGCTTTTTGCGCCAACCGGGCAATCAGTTCTTCAATCTTCTTCCCAACCACCATCATCAGGTCGGCCAACTCATCAATCACCACCACAATGTGCGGCAGGCGGTCGATCGGCTCGGGGCTCTCAGGCGTGAGGCTGAAAGGGTTATAGATAAATTCACCGCGGGCCTTGGCCTCATCCCATTTGGCATTAAACCCCGCCAGGTTGCGCACCCCCATCTTGCTCATCAGTTTGTAGCGGCGCTCCATTTCGGCCACGCACCAGGTCAGGCCGTTGGCGGCTTGCCGCATGTCGGTCACCACCGGGCACAACAGGTGCGGAATGCCCTCATAGACCGACATTTCCAGCATCTTCGGGTCAATCATCAGCAAGCGCACGTCATGTGCTTCGGCCTTGTAGAGCAGGCTCAGAATCATGGCGTTGATACCCACTGATTTGCCTGAGCCGGTGGTGCCAGCCACCAGCACGTGCGGCATCTTGGCCAGATCAGCCAGTATCGGGTTGCCAATGATGTCCTTGCCCAGACCCACCGTCAGCAGTGACTTGGCATCGTTGTAGACTTGTGAGCCCAAAATCTCCGACAACTTGATGGTCTGTCGCTTGGCGTTGGGTAATTCAAGCGCCATGAAATTTTTGCCCGGAATGGTTTCCACCACCCGGATCGACACCAGACTCAAGGAGCGTGCCAGGTCTTTGGCCAAGCCGACGATTTGCGAGCCCTTGACGCCTGTGGCAGGCTCGATTTCATAGCGCGTGATGACGGGCCCTGGCTGTGCCAACACCACCGTCACCTCCACGCCAAAGTCACGCAACTTTTTCTCGATCATGCGGCTGGTCATCTCCAGCGTTTCTGGCGCGACCGTTTCCTGGCGGGACAGCGCGGCATCAAGCAAGTCAACCTGCGGCAGCTTGCTGTCCAGGATGTCCTTGAACAGCGGCTTTTGCCGCTCTTTAGCCACCCGATCACTCTTGGGCACCGGCACCGCCACCGGCTCAATCAGCACCGGCTTGGGGTGACTGACCGCCATGTCCTGACGTTCTTCCACCAGCACATCAGCACGCTGCTGGGCTGCCTGCTGCCCAAATGCCAGGTCTTCCTTAAATTCGCGATTTTCGCGACGGGTTTCAATCCTGGCAAACAGCCAGCCACCGATCCGCTCTGCCAACTGCGCCCATGAGAACCGGAACACCAAGCCACTGCCCACCACCCCCACAACAATGGCGGCCAAGCCGGCACCCGCAAAGCCCAGCCAATGCACGCTCAGCGGACCGAGAAAATAGCCCAAAACACCACCGCTGTGCCCCGGCAAACGCACCTCCAGGCTGTAAAAACGGGTCCACTCCAGTGTGGCGCTGGCACAAACCAGCAACACCAAACCGAACCAGAAAGCCGACCGACTGGCAGACAGTCGCGCCATCCTTGAAGCCAATGGAACACCACTGGCCGGCATGTAGTCATGGCCACGCAGCCAGCGCGCCAATGCGGAGAGCCAAACCCGGATGGCAGCCGCGACACACCACCAAACTGAATAGCCCAGCAAAAAATAGCTGCCATCGGCGAGCCAGGCCCCCAATGACCCTGCCTGGTTGAACACGGTGGCACCGGTACCCGAGGTTGACCATGCCATGTCCTGCAGCGAAAAACTGCTCAGCGAAACCAGCCACAGCATCAACGCCAGAAAACCCGCGATCAGCGCCAATTCATCGGCAAACCGGCGCCAGCCGGAACGCGCGGCCAAGCTGCTGTCAGCACGCGAAGAATTCAGGGTATTGAGAGAATAAGTCATTGATCAAAAAATAGATTCGATTCGCGCGCTGCTTTGAACTCGTCAGCCAATCCAGCCAATCCGGCTGGCGCAACAGCAACATCGCATAATCCTTTAGTCCGTAATCCACACAACAGTTCAGGAGTCCACCGCTCACCACGGGCAGCCGGTTGCCGGTTTGCTATGGTCCACTTGAACCCCGAACTGTACACGGCACATCCAATTGATCGAAAAGGCAAAAAAATGACCACCACCCGACACACCAAAGTCTTGATTCTGGGTTCAGGCCCAGCCGGCTACACCGCAGCCATCTATGCAGCGCGGGCCAATTTGAACCCCCTGCTGATCACCGGCATGGCGCAGGGCGGACAGCTCATGACCACCACCGAGGTTGACAACTGGCCTGCTGATGTCGATGGCGTGCAAGGGCCTGACCTGATGCAGCGGTTTTTGGCGCATGCCGAGCGCTTCAAGACCGAGATCGTCTTTGACCACATCAACAAGGTCGATTTCTCCAAGCGCCCGTTTACCCTGACCGGCGACAGCAGCAGCTACACCTGCGACGCGCTGATTCTGTCCACCGGCGCATCAGCAAAATATCTGGGGCTGCCGTCTGAAGAAGCCTTCATGGGCCGTGGCGTGTCTGGCTGCGCCACCTGCGACGGTTTTTTCTACCGCGACGACATCGTCTGTGTGGTCGGCGGTGGCAACACGGCGGTTGAAGAGGCGCTGTACCTGTCCAATATTGCCAAAAAGGTGTATCTGATTCACCGTCGCGACAAGTTTCGCGCCGAGCCGATCATGATCGACAAGCTGATGGAGAAAGTGGCCAGCGGCAAAATCGAACTCAAGACCTTCAGCACACTGGACGAAGTGCTGGGCGATGACAGCGGTGTCACCGGTGTGCGCATCAAAAATGTGAGCACGAACGCGACCGAAGACATCACGCTGAAAGGCTGTTTCATCGCCATTGGCCACTCGCCCAATACCGAAATTTTCAGCGGCCAGCTTGACATGGAAGGCGGCTATATCGTCACGCACGGCGGGCAAAACGGCTTTGCCACGCAAACCAGCGTGCCCGGCATTTTTGCCGCTGGCGATGTGCAAGACCACATCTACCGCCAAGCCATCACCAGTGCCGGCACCGGCTGCATGGCAGCACTCGATGCCCAACGGTTTCTCGAGCAGGAATAGCCATCAGCCAAACCAATCAGCCTTTGGCTATAATCGCTGGCTTTGCTGCATTCGCCCGTGAGGGCTCGTGACAGCAATCGGGTTACCGCCACCCTTTTTCTTGGCGAGGTGAGGCTCTAGCGTCAGTTGGGGCCGTTTAAAGTATCGGAGTGTCCACATGGCACGCGTATGTGAAGTCACGGGCAAAGGCCCGATGGTTGGGAACAAAGTTTCCCACGCCAACAACAGAACCAAACGCAGGTTCCTGCCGAACCTGCAATACCGCCGTTTCT
>JBBQZI010000179.1:0-6487 GCA_038207855.1 Burkholderiales bacterium | reverse complement strand
TGCGCATGAAGCGCTTGACGGTGACCTCGTCACCCAGCCGTGCCACCACAATCTGGCCGTTTTTGGCCTCGCGGGTGGTTTGCACGGCCAGCAGGTCGCCGTCCATGATGCCGGCATCGCGCATGGACATGCCACGCACTTTGAGCAGGTAATCGGGCTTGCGCTGAAACAGGCTGTTTTCAACGTAATAGGTTCGGTCAATATGTTCTTGCGCCAAAATAGGTGAACCTGCCGCCACCCGGCCAATCAGTGGCAGCGCCAGCTGTGCCAGAGATTGAAGGCTCATGGGGAACTGTTTGCTACGTGACTCGTTGATGGATTGAAGCGCTTCGCTGCGCAAACGAATGCCGCGCGAAGTGCCGCTGACCAGTTCGATCGCACCTTTGCGAGCCAGCGCTTGCAGGTGCTCTTCAGCCGCGTTGGCAGATTTGAAGCCCAGTTCTGCAGCAATTTCGGCACGTGTCGGCGGAGCACCAGTGCGTGCGATGGCGCTCTGGATAAGATCAAGAATCTGTTGCTGGCGGTCGGTCAGTTTGGGTCGGTTAAGCATGGTGACTCCTGGTCGTGACGATGGGCGAGTGATGCTGGACAATAAAACACTGTTTTCATATCCAGTAACTGTATTTTTAACCAGTTTTTGAAAGTCTGCAAGTGTTATCAAAAAATATTTCTGAAAAAGTGGTGGTTCTGGGCACTGGTGGCACGATCGCCGGTACGGCCAATAGTGCCGCAGACAACATTGGCTACACCGCGGCGCAGGTCGGTGTGGGGCAATTGCTGGGTGCTGTCCCTGGACTTGCGGCCGCCTTGGCGGGCAGGGCGTTGCAGAGTGAGCAGGTGGCGCAGGTGGACAGCAAAGACATGGGGTTTGACATCTGGGTTGCCTTGGCACAACGCGCCGCGCACCACTTGGCACAGCCTGATGTGCGCGGCCTTGTGATCACCCATGGCACTGACACGCTGGAGGAAACCGCCTTTTTTCTGCAGGCGGTGTTGCCGGCTGCGCTGATCAATGCAAAGCCGGTGGTGTTGACCTGCGCCATGCGACCGGCTTCCAGCCAGTCACCTGATGGGCCGCAAAATCTGCTGGATGCGCTGGCGGTGGTATTAACCGAAGGCGCCCATGGCGTGGTGGCGGTGTGCGCAGGAACGGTACACACCGCTTTGGACGTGCAAAAAGTCCATACGTATAGGCTTGATGCGTTCAGCTCGGGTGATGCAGGGCCTTTGGCTTATGTCGAAGAGGGTCGTCTGAGATTATTAAGAAATTGGCCTCTAGCCCAGGAAGAATATGTGCAGAAAGCTATTGAATCAATAGCAAATTGCGCAACTTGGCCGCGTGTCGAAATGGTGATGAGCTACGCAGGTTGCTCGGGTGAGGTGGTCGATGCGCTACTGATCGGGCGCCCCGGTGCAAACCCACTGCGCGGCCTGGTGGTGGCCGCTACAGGTAACGGCACCATTCACAAAAATCTGGAAGCCGCCTTGCGCCGGGCGGTCGCTGCAGGGGTGCGGGTAGTGCGGGCCACTCGTTGTATGAATGGCCGTGTGTTGCCCGCAGCCAGCAGTGAATTTGCTGATTCAAAAGGCTTGTCGCCGGTGAAGGCGCGCATTGCCCTGATGCTTGAGCTGATGCTGGGTTAGGGCGAGCTTTTAGCTGGCCAGCGCAGCAAAGGCGCGTGCCGTGATGTCGTCAACACTGCCGGTGCCGCTAATGGCACGGTATTTGGGCGCAGCAGCCGGTTCGGCTTTGGCCCAGTTGCCGTAATAGTCAACCAGCGGGCGGGTCTGGGCGCTATAGACGTCCAGGCGCTTTTTGACAGTTTCTTCCTGGTCGTCGGCGCGCTGCACCAGCGGCTCACCGGTCACATCATCGACACCTGCCACTTTGGGCGGGTTGAACTTGACATGGTAGGTGCGCCCGGATGCCGGGTGCGAACGCCGGCCGCTCATGCGCTCAATGATGGCATCAAAGGGCACGTCAATTTCAAGCACGTAGTCAAGCTTGACACCGGCCACCTTCATGGCATCAGCCTGCGGAATGGTGCGCGGAAAGCCGTCAAACAAAAAACCACCAGCACAGTCAGGCTGGGCAATGCGTTCTTTCACCAGATTGATGATCAGGTCGTCGCTGACCAACCCACCTGCGTCCATCACTTGCTTGGCCTGAACGCCCAGCGGTGTGCCGGCCTTGACGGCGGCGCGCAACATATCTCCGGTGGAAATTTGGGGAATGCCATATTTTTGGCAAATGAAGGTGGCTTGTGTGCCCTTACCAGCGCCAGGTGCGCCTAACAAAATAAGTCTCATGCTTGTCCTCGGGTGATTATTAAAAAATTTGGAGCTGCGGCCTGCATTTCTATCGGATGCTAGAGCCTAACTTTTTCACGCGCGAGAATAGCATGCGGCAGCTTCTGGCTGGCTTACATGGCGCAGCTCAGGCACCAAACAGGTGCCGGACCCGCTCCAGGTCTTCTGGCGTATCGACACCCGGGCCTGGCGCGTGATCGGTGATGTGCACCGCGATGCGGTAGCCGTGCCACAGGGCGCGCAGTTGTTCCAATGATTCGGTGCGTTCAATTGGGGCTTGGCTGAGCTTGGGAAACTGCCGCAAAAACCCAACCCGGTAGCCATAAATGCCAATGTGGCGCAGCGGTGCGGGGCTGGGCAACTGCGCCGGGGTGTCACGCGGGTAGGCGATCGGCGCGCGACTGAAGTACAGCGCCATGTTGTGCGCATCGAGTACCACTTTGACAACGTTCGGGTTATGAAATTCTGCTATTGACTCAATAGCATGTGCTGCTGTGCTCATATGGGCTGCAGGCGAATTCAGTAAAAATGTAGCAACGGCTTGCACCAGTTCGGGGTCAATCAGAGGCTCATCGCCCTGCACATTCACCACCACCGCATCATCCGTCAAACCGAGCAAATCACAGGCTTCGGCCAAGCGGTCGCTGCCAGATGGGTGGTCGGTGCGTGTCAGGACGGCGTTAACACCATGGGCCAGACAGGCCGTGACGATCAGCGCACTGTCAGCCGCCACCACTACCTTGGCTGGATCAATTCCTGCGCCGCTGATAACCCGCTGCGCCACCCGTACCACCATTGGCGCGCCGCCAATATCGGCCAGCGGCTTATTGGGCAGCCGGGTGGAGGCAAGCCGCGCCGGGATCAGGACGGTGAAAGGCATGGGTATTTACAGCCCGAGTTCTTCGTCGGTCAGGGGTCTGGCCTCGTTTTCGAGCAAGATCGGGATGTCGTCGCGCACCGGGTAGCCCAGACGGGCGCTGCGCGAGATCAGTTCCTGCTTTTCACGGTTGTATTCCAGCGGTCCTTTGGTGACCGGGCAAACCAGCAATTCAAGTAGTCGTGTGTCCATGGCGTGATGATAGCGTTGTGGTTGGAGTGGGAGCCAGGCCGGAAGTCGGGCTCAATAAGCTGTCAAGCCGCGCATCCAGCACGGTCCAGAAGCTATTGGGCGGCAGGCATTGCAGTGGCACGGCCAGCGCATCGGGCTCCAGCGGCCATAGCTTGACGGCATCTTTTTCAGTGCAAATAAGGGTGTAGCTCTTGTATTCATTGCGCTGAAAGCTACTAAAATTATAGTGATCCGGTAGCGCCAATGTGCGTGCCAGCGTCAGCCCATGGGCGCGCAGCATGGCAAAAAAGGCTTCCGGCTGGGCAATGGCGGCGAGCGCCAGCAGCGGCTTGCTTTGGCCGGTGGTGAAAGGCCGGGTGCTGTCGGTAGCGCTTGATTCAGCCAGCTCGGCCAGCGAAATTTGACTGCCATCCTTGCGCAGCGCATACCCGGCCAGGGCACGCGGTGCCCAAAAGCCATTAAAGGCCGGTTGGGTTCCGGTATGCAACAACAAATCGAGCGGGCGCGGCCACGGTTCCCGCAAGGGGCCAGCGGGCAACAAAAAACCGTTGCCAATGCCGCGGTCATCAAACACGCCAATCTCCAGGTCACGCTGCAGGTGCAGGTGCTGTAAGCCGTCATCGCTGATGATCAGTTGGGTGTGCGGGTACTTGGCCAACAGTGCACGCGCGGCCTCGGCGCGCTGCCCGGCGACAAACACCGGGGCTTGGGTGCGACGCTGAATCAGTGCTGGTTCGTCACCCGTTTCAGATGCTGGGCGATCAGGCGTGACTTCCAGGCAACCGTTGGTGTTGCGGCCGTATCCGCGCGAAATCACCCCAACGCGAACGCCGCGTGCCTGCAAATGTTCAACCAGCGCCATCACCACCGGTGTTTTGCCAGCCCCACCGGCGACCACGTTGCCCACCACAAGGACGGGCACCGGCAGGCGTACCGAGACTAGCCAGCCCAAGCGGTAGAAAATTCGGCGTATCGATACCAGCAGGCGGTACAGCAGCGACAGCGGCCAGAGCAGCCAGGCCAGCAGACCGCGGTGCAGCCAGGCGCGCGTCAGTGCGGTTTGCCAGGCCGGTGTGCTTGGCATGGTTTTCATCGTTTGGTCAGGATGGTAGTGCTTCGGAGTCGCAATAACGGACGCGTCAACAGTCCGGTCACTGCCCCCCGGCGGCAGCCGAAGACTGCGCCGCAAAGGTAATTTGTGTCAGCCCAGCGCGGCGCGCGGCTTCCATCACCGTGATCACCGCTTGGTGGCGGGCCGTGGCATCGGCGTGAATGATGACGATCGATTCCTTGCCGGCCTTGGCACCATCCTGCAGTGCAGTGGCCAGGTCAGCCACACTACGGCCTGCGACGGGCAGTTTGTTGACGCTGTAGTCGCCCTCGCTGCTGACCGACACCAGCACTTCTTTGGGGTAATCGCGCTGGGCGTCGACATCAGCCACCGGCAGCTTTATCTGCAACTCGGTGTATTTGCTGTAGGTGGTGGACAGCATCAAAAAAATCAAAATCACCAGCAACACGTCAATGAACGGTATCAGGTTGATCTCGGGCTCTTCTTTTTGGCGGGGGCGAAAATTCATGATGACTAGGTATTACTTGCGCAGCGTGTTCAGGTGCCTTGCCAGACGCTCGGCTGCAAGTTCCAGGGTCAGCAAATATTCGTCGACCCGCCCGCGGAAATAGCGCCAGAAAATCAGCGACGGGATCGCCACAATCAGGCCAAACGCCGTGTTGTACAGCGCCACCGAGATGCCGTGCGCCAGTTGTGCCGGGTTGCCGCCGGTTGCGCCAGTGGGGGCTTGCGAGCCAAAAATCTCGATCATGCCTACCACCGTGCCAAACAGGCCCATCAGCGGTGCAGCGGAGGCGATGGTAGCCAGCGCGCTCAGGTAGCGCTCCAGTCGGTGCGCGACCAGGCGACCTGCGCCCTCCATGCTGGAGCGCAGTTCGTCCTCGCTACAGCGCGGGTTGGCGTTAAGGGCGCGCAGGCCACTGGCCAGGACTTCACCCAAGGCAGAATTCTTCTCTAGCTGACTAACCACGTCAGGCCCAGGCACCGTGGCACGGGTCACGACCAACACCTCGTCTAGCAATTTGGGTGGCGCGATTTTGCTGGTTTTGAGACTGATAAAGCGCTCAATAACCAGCGCCAGGGCCAGCACCGAGCAGGCGATCAGTGGCCAGATTGGCCAGCCTGCGGCTTGTATGATGGAAAACAAATTGAAACTCCGCTCATGGAAAATGCTGCGTGATTATGGCGCAGCCACCGGCTCTCAGAATCCGCGCCAGCGGCAGCAGACCGCATCAGTTTGACCCTGCCAACAACCCGGGGCCAAATTGGCTGTGATACGCACAATTTCTGTGGATAACTTTGTGGAAAACCCGGGGTCGATGCGGCTGCAACCCGCATAAATGGTGGCTTGTGACGGTTTGGTGATAATTTAAGCAGGAAAAAATTCAATGAAATCAATAAGTTACAACGAGCATGCACGATTGTGTGCTATTTTTTTTGGGGTCGACCTGGTTTCACCAAACTGTGGAGTAGTCAAGTTCGTCCAGATCCTGTTATCGGGTTTGTCAAGGGGTTTTTCCCGTGTTTGACGCAAATTTTGAGGCCCCCGCCCCCCAGATTTGGCAAGTGGGCGCGCTATGCCGCGCGATTGCCGACGCGCTGCAGGCTCGCTTTAACCCAGTCAGCGTGCGCGGTGAGTTGTCGAGTTTTTCTCGCGCGGCCAGTGGGCATTGCTATTTTTCGTTAAAAGACGCGTCTGGCCAATTGCGCTGCGCCATGTTCAAACGCGCTGCCGGGAGTTTGGACTTTGCACCGCGTGATGGCGAGCTGGTGGAAGTCAGCGGCAAGCTGGGTGTGTACGAGCCGCGGGGCGATTTGCAGTTGATTGTGGAAAGCATGCGCCAGGCCGGGCAGGGCAACCTGTTTGAGCAATTTTGAAGCTCAAGGCCAAGCTAGAGCTTGAGGGCCTGTTTGATGCCGCCCGCAAACGCCCGCTACCGCTCATGCCGCGCGCCATTGGTTTGGTGACATCGCTCGGTGCGGCGGCCTTGCACGATGTGGTGAGCGCATTGCAACGCCGTGTGCCGCACATTCCG
>JBBQZI010000178.1:0-6566 GCA_038207855.1 Burkholderiales bacterium | reverse complement strand
ACCACCAGATAGCCCAGCTTCAGGCCGGGGTAGAGCACTTTGGAAAACGAGCCCATGTAGAGCACGCGACCATCGGTGTCGAGCCCGGCCAGCGATGAGATCGGCGGGCCGCTGAAGCGGAATTCGCTGTCGTAATCATCTTCGAGCACCCAAGCGCTGTGCTGTCGTGCCAAGGTCAGGAGTTGCTGGCGTCGCGCCAAAGACATCACGACCCCGGTCGGGTATTGGTGCGACGGGGTGAGGTAAATCAGCTTGGGCGGCATGGTGCTGTCAATTGGCCGGGGTGCAATGCCTTGTTCATCGACCGCAATGGCATGCAGCTTCAGCCCGGTGACCATGAACGCTTTCACCGCACCCCAGTACGCCGGGTCTTCCAGCCAGACGGTGTCGTGGTCGTCAGCCAGCAACTGGGCGCTCAAGGCCAATGACTCTTGCGTGCCGCTGGTGATGATGACCTGCTCCAGGTCCACCGGTACGCTGCGAAACACGCGCAGATAGTCGGTCACGGCCCGGCGCAAGGGCGCATAGCCGCCCGAGCTGCTGTAGTCGAGCATGTCGGGGTAGGTCATGCGCCAGTGCTTGTTTTGCAGTCGCTGCCATAAAGCTACCGGGAACGCGCTGAAGTCGGCAATGCCGGGGGTGAAGGGCTGGATCTCAAGCTCGGAGGCGCAAAACTGGCTGCACAGCGTTTGGCCACGCCGGGACAAGCCGTCATCTTGCTGTGCGCGGGTGTGCGGGCGAGGCGGGTTGCGCTTGGGCACGTTGGCGTTGACATAAGTTCCGCTGCCAACCCGGCTGACCAGATAGCCTTCCACGGTCAACTGGCTCAGCGCTGCTACCACGGTGTTGCGTGACATATGCAAGTCCTGCATCAGGTCACGGCTGGAGGGTAGCCGTTCGTCGGCACTGAGTTTGCCATCCAGAATGGCACGCCGCAAGGCTTCATACAACTGCCGGTGCAGTGGCAATTTGGGTTGCTGGCTGAGGCGGGCGATTTCGGTCAGGAGCAGTTCGGAGAGCATGGCTAGGTGGGCTGATCAAGTGCTCGGTTCAACCGGCCAGACCGCAGTAGGTTTGCAGCGCCAGCCAATCGCTGGGTGCATCTTGCTGGTTCAGAAAACTGTGCACTTCAGATGCGCTGGGAATGCTCAACTGCGCGCCGCGACGGGTGCAGGCCAGGGCGGCTGCAGCGCTGGCGATGCGCAAAGCCGCTGGCATGTCTTGCCCCTGGCTGAGGGTTGCGACCAGACTGCCGCAAAAGGTATCGCCCGCGCCGGTGGTGTCCACCGCAGCAACGGCATAGGCATTTTGAAAAAAGAACATATTGCCCAGGCGGGCAATGCAGCCACGTTGACCTAGGGTGACAACCACGCCGGGACATTCGAGCTGGCACATGTTGGCTGCGATGCTGGCAGGGTGGGGCGCCAGCGCAGCCAGCTCGCCTTCATTGACGATCAGCAGGTCCAGCGCGGCCATCAACTCGGCGGGTAGTGCCACAGCGGGTGCTGCGTTCAACACCACTTTGAGGCCTTGTGCCTTGGCCGCTTGCGCGTATTCAGTCACGGTGGCCAACGGAATTTCAAGTTGCATCAGCAAATGGCTGAAACCAGCTAGATCAGGTAGGTGCTCCGCTTGCAAAATCAGGTTGGCACCGGATGCTACGGTGATGGCGTTGTCAGCGTTGTCAGCAACGCAGATGAAAGCGCAACCGGTGGGCTGATCAGCGCTTTGCACCAGGTGGCGGTGCACTTGAGCGGCATCGAGGGACGCCAGCAGCGGCTGCGCGTGGACATCCTGGCCGACCGCCAGCAACATATGGGTGGTGGCACCGCCCGACTTGGCGCAGGCCACAGCTTGATTGGCACCTTTGCCGCCGGGGTAGGTTTTGAAGCCTTGTCCGAGTACGGTTTCACCGGGTCCGGGAATGTGCGGGGCACGAACGACGAAATCCAGATTGGCAGAGCCAGCAACCAAAATCATGTGGGTTTTCTAGTGCATTGACGGGCACCCATTATGGGGTGCGATTCAAACTGCTCAGGCGCGCAACGCGTCCAGCGATTTAGCCAGATTGGCCTCAATTGGGAGTGGTTCTGCGCCCCAGCGCGCAGCCAGCAGTTCAGCGCACAACATCGAAAAACTCAGGCCACGCGAACCCATGCCGGCGCATAGCCACAGGCTGGGTTGCTCTTCTTGCTGGTCAATGGGCCCGGCCAGGGGCAGGCGGTCTGCCGTGACGCAGCGGGTGCCTTTCCAGCTCGGGAGAGTGCCTGAGAAAAATGCCGATTCTTGCGTGCGGGCCAGCGCTGGTAGCAGCTTTTGCAGGCGCGCAAAATTGCGCAAGTGGTTGTCTTGATCGCTGTGCGCCACCTGCCACTCGGGCTGGTACGACGAGCCCATGAACCAGCCAGTACCATCAGCCAGCGCCATGTTCGGGATGATGCTGCCCGAACCATTGACTGGAAAGGGCGGGAACACTTTGTTGTTGGTGTTGCCGTCAGCGTACCTGGCCCAACTGAGCAGACCACGCACACCTTGCATGGTGGGCAAGTTTTTCAAGGGCTTTGCCAGCGCCGGGTGATCGCGTTGCACTGTTTGCAGAAGCGCCTTGGCTCCGCTGGCGTTGGCCAGCACCACCCGTTCGGCGCTGCACAGCACCCGACCATGGCAGTCGAGCAAATCCCATACCCCGTTTTGCTGACGCAATCGGTCGACCTGTGCGTTGCCCATGAACGACACACCAGGCTGATTCAGCCAAGACTGAACCAATTTGGCAGGCTTAATCCAGGCACCTTTGTGGTGCCAAATGCCAGGCCCCAAGTCGATGGTGCTGTTGTCCAGCGCGTCGGCTTGGTAGGGGCTTGACCATTGCTGGCCCGAATCAGACCAACTGGCGGGTAACTGCGGTACGCCGTCCAATTGGCGCTCCAGCACGCCACTGGGGGCCCAGTCAACGCCCAGTTGAAGCAATTCACCTGCTTGCTGCCGCATCAACCGAACGCCTGCGCGCGACAGCCGGGACAGTGTGCAGTCGTCACTAGAGACATGCGGCACCAGCAGGCCGACCGGCAAGCCGGAAGCACCCGCCGCTGGCTCAGCGGCCTGGTCCAGCACCTGCACCTGCCAGCCACGCCGGGCCAGTGAGGCAGCCACGCTGGCCCCGGCCAGGCCGGCACCCACCACAGCGCAGCGCGCAATCGGCAGCGCAGGGGATTGGGCATCTTGCCTGGTTTTTTTCAAGACCCAAGACGGGTCAAAGCGCGCCTGAAACGCGCAGCTATCCGGGGCTACTGGATTGGCTGATTGCGATGCGGGCAAAAAGCCACATTGACCGAACAGGTCACGCAAGGCAGTCAGTTCTAAGGGCGCTGCGGCGTTGATGCGCAAAGTAGTGCCCCGGCGGCAACAGCGCGCCAGCGCCTTGGCCGACCATACCGACCAGCTTTCGGGGGCACTCCCATCGGCGGCCAGGTTGACATGCGCCGTGATGGCATCGGCTTCAAATTTTTGCTGACGCAACAGGGCCAAGGTGTCGCCCACGCACAGGGTCAACACCACCCGACCCTGATCAAGTAAAAATCGATGAAAGCCGGGCAACAAGCCAAACCATTGTTCTGATAGTTGCGCTACCAGCGGTTGCAACGGCAGATTGCCGGCGCAAGTGCTGGCGAGGTCTGCAACCGTTGCGCCTTGGTGACAAAACGCCACATAGTGCAGCATGTGGGGTGCCTTCGCATCGGCACGCCAGCATTGCCAAGTCTGAAAAAATCCCAAACCGACACCAAATGCCGTGTCAAGAATCCGCCAACTGGGCAAACCCTGCCAGTCAGGTGCTGTGCAGGGGTCTGATCCATTGCGACCAGCGGCTGGCTGGTGCATCAGTAAAGGGCTCAGGCTTTCGGTGGAACGTAACCTTGGGCGGCATCAGCACCGTTGCCAAAAAAGTGATTTTCCATCTGACGCGCTAAGTATTGGCGTGCCCGGGCATCGGCCAGATTCAGGCGGTTTTCATTGACCAACATGGTTTGGTGCTTGAGCCAGTCGGCCCAGGCTTGCTTGCTGACACCTTCCCAGATGCGCTTACCCAGTTCGCCCGGGTAGGGCGGAAAATCGAGTCCCTCAGCTTCAATGCCCAGTTTGATGCAGTTCACAGTACGCGCCATGGTTTCGCCTTTTATGTATCGTCAAAAAGGACTAACTTTAGCAAGCTTTTCCATTTGTGCCCGCGCTGCAGTAAAATCCGGCCCTATGGCAAAAGCAGATACCAAAACCAAAATTGTGGCCGATGGCCTGCGTTACAAATCAAAGGTGTCGGGTTCGCCCTTCACGGCAGCCACCTCGTTTGGCGCAGCGACCATGTCGTGCTTTCTATGTGGCAAGCATCGCGCGCGTTCCCAAATGATCTCCAAAAAGATTTTGGGCAAGTCGCAGGCGGTCTGTGCTCCGTCGTGCAAAGCGCTGGACGAAGCCAATAAGTAAATCATGGGGGCGGGTTTTTTGTTGGTGTTCGACACTACACCGAGGCGTGTTTTTGCGCTATTGAGCGGTGTATGTGTTGTGATGCTGGCCTTTGGCCTGTACCTGCAGATTGTTGTTGGACTCAACCCATGCCCGATGTGCATCGTGCAACGATATGCTCTTATATTTGTAGCAATCATCGCAGCATTCGCAGGGGCTAGCAGCATGAAAAGCATTCACATTGGTGGTGCTTTTTTGCTCTTGCTGGGCTCTGGGTTTGGTGCATTTGTGGCGGCGCGCCAGAGTTTCCTTCAGTGGTATCCGCCCGAAGTAGCCTCCTGTGGGCGCGACTTCTACGGCATGATTGAAAATTTTCCATTGAATCGCGTCATACCGATGATTTTCAAAGGTAGCGGTGACTGTTCGGCGGTTGATTGGACTTTTTTAGGTGGTTCGATTGCCAACTGGTCATTTGTCTGCTTCGTGATGATTTTTTGCGTGGCATCACTAATCATTGCACGTCAGCTCAAGCGCCAATAGCATCACTGGCGCTGCTTGCCGCTTGTGCGGCAGCAGCGATTGACCGCCCTGGGTCACGCCATGACAAGGCAATTCACGCCTTATTTGGCACCTGAATCATCTTCATGGCAGAAGCCAACAAAGCCGAGACCTCGGTCATGTTGCTCGGCACAATCAAGGTCGTGGTGGCATCGGCAGCGACGCGTGCATAAGCTTCGACGGCTTTTTCGGCCACTTTGAGTTGCACCGCCAATTCGCCACCCGGCTGGCGAATGGCAGCCGCCACCCGTTCAATGGCTTGCGCATTGGCTTCGGCTACCGCCAGAATTGACGCAGCTTGACCTTGCGCATTGTTGATAACGGCTTGCTTTTCGCCTTCTGAGCGGGCAATAAACGCCTCACGCTCGCCCGTAGCGATGTTGATCTGCTCTTGGCGGCGGCCCTCTGAGGCAGCAATCAGGGCGCGCTTCTCGCGCTCAGCAGTGATTTGTTGCTGCATGGCGTGCAAAATTTCCTTCGGCGGTGTCAGGTCCTTGATCTCGTAGCGCAACACCTTGACACCCCAATTCAGAGCGGCTTCGTCAATGGCTTGCACAACTTGGGCATTGATGATGTTGCGCTCTTCAAAGGTCTTGTCGAGCTCCAGTTTGCCAATGACCGAGCGCAGTGAGGTTTGCGCCAGTTGTGAGATCGCCATGATGTAGTTGCTGGAGCCGTAGCTGGCCCGCATGGCATCTGTTACCTGAAAGTACAGTATGCCGTCCACCTGCAACTGCGTGTTGTCACGCGTGATGCAGACCTGGCTGGGTATGTCCAGCGGTACTTCTTTGAGTAGGTGTTTGTAGGCCACCTTATCAATAAATGGCATCAGAAAACTCAGGCCCGGAGTCAGCGTACCGTTGTACTTGCCCAGGCGCTCCACGACCCAGGCGTGCTGTTGCGGCACAACTTTGACCGATTGAGTGACAAAAATGACCGCAATGACGAATAGAACAATGACTATTTCCATGAAAGACTCCAAAAGTTAAAAAGTGGGTGAGGTGGCCGAAGGGGGTGATTTTTTGAGTATCAAGCGGCTGCCAATCACCTCGGCAATGACGTAGCTACCGCTTTCAGCGCTTTGGCCTGGCAGCAAAGCGGCATCCCAGTGTGCGCCGCGGTATTGAACGCTGCAACTGCCATCCGCTTGCCAGCTCGCCACATGCACGATCTGACCAATGTCCATATTGGCATCCGGGTTGGCTTGGGCCGGTGCGATCGCCGGTTGCAGCTTTTTATAGCGCCGCCACACCAGTACTGAACCGCCCCCGACCACAGCCGCCGCAGCCCATTGAGCGATTTCTCCGAAACCTGCGTGTGCGGCCAGCGCCGCAGCAATCAGCCCACAGGAGATCATCAGTAAATAAAACGTGCCGGTGACAAGTTCGATCGCAATCAAGCCACCAGCAGCAAGCCACCAGAGTGTTGAATCAGACATATTTGACCTTGGTGTGTTGCAACCTTGACATTTTCAGTCTAAAGCGACGGCGCTTAAGTCAACTGATCCGTTTAGTCCTTACACTTCGCGCCAATTTCTTTCATTTATCGTGCGT
>JBBQZI010000177.1:0-6581 GCA_038207855.1 Burkholderiales bacterium | reverse complement strand
GTCGCAAACCGGAGTGAAAATTTGGGATTTTTTGTCTGGATCATGTTCATTTCAGTCATTTTGATATGTTGATTGGGGCATCCCTTCTTGCCAAGGAAAGTCAATGCCCAGCATTGTCTGACATGAAAAGGGTGGCCTTGGTTCAAGCGAAAATCACACCCAAACCGAGCAAGGATGTGAAGACCCCCGGAAACCGTGGCCCCTTTCCGGGCCTTCAGCAACTGTTGCTCCTCTGCGACTTGTGTCGCACAAAACAGTATTTTCCGCTGGTGGTGATTCAGGACAACCCGGATATGGGCAGCAGTGACCATCTTTCCTGAAAGTCAAGACGATGGCCTGTTGCCCGGTCAGACCGCTGGTATGTTGGGTGCCTGGGTTGGTGCGGCGGTATCAAAGTGCAGTGTTTGTGTAGGGAAAGCGATCTGCGCACCATGGCGGTTGATGATTTCGCCGATCTGCAACAAGACGTCCTGCTTCACCACATGAAAGTTGACCCAGTCGGTGGTTTTGGTGAAGGTGTAAATCATGATGTCCAGAGATGACGCGCCAAACAGATTGAAATTCACGATCAAGGTTTGTGAGGTATCGATACCGGGGTGCGCCTGCAACAGCTGGCGAATGTCCGCGACGATGACGGCGACCTTGTCAAAATCATCGTAGCGCACGCCAATGGTTTCCTTCAGGCGCCGGTGGCTCATGCGCGATGGGTTTTCTACGATGATGCTGGTGAAAACCGCGTTGGGCACGTAAATCGGATTTTTGTTGAAGGCCCGAATCCGGGTGTGCCGCCAGCTGATGTACTCCACCGTGCCTTCAATGCTTTTGTCCGGGCTGCGGATCCACTCGCCAACGCTGAACGGCCGATCCAGATAGATCGTCAGGCCGCCAAAAAAATTGGCCAGCAGGTCTTTGGCTGCCAGGCCAACAGCCAAACCACCCACACCGCCGAGTGCCAGCAGGCCACCAATTTGAAAACTGAGGGTCTGTGCCACGGTGATCATCGCCACCACCACCGTCAACAAGCGTGTCAGCTTGACCAGGGCATCGATGGTGGTGGGGTCGACATAGTCGCCGTTGGCTGCGCGTTGGGCCAGCATATTGCGGCCAACTTTCCCGCTGAAGCGCAGCAAAAACCAGGCGAAGGCGACGATCAGCGCGATGTCGCGCAGGACCAGGCTCTGGGTCAGAAACTCCACCTCTGATTCGCGCTGCAACACACGCGCCATGAGGCCTGCGCTGATCAGCCAAAACGCCAGCAGCGTGGGTTTGGCGGCACTGCTTACCAGAGCATCATCCCAAACCGTTTGGGTCCGGCCAGCGATGTGACTGGCGCGCTTGAGCACGATGCCAAGCAGGTAGTGAATCACAAGGGTTGCAAAAGCCATGGCCAAAAGGGTGGCCACCCAGGAAGCCAAACCGAAGTTGGCACTGACGAAGTCGTAATAAAAGTGCATCGAACGAATGTAAGCCATGCCAGTGACCATGAGGTCGATTTTTGGGCGGGTGTCCATCAATTTGGTGCGTAACCGCTGGTGATTGACGACCCCTGCGCGAAGCAGCATCTTTTGACCTGATGACATAGCGCGCAACGCCGGGTCGGTGAATTCGTAGGTCACCCAGTGCCTGACCGGCGGCCATATTTGCTTTTTGCCCTAGTCCGAACTTTGTGGGCGGTCTCTGTGCCTCACAGGGTAACCCGGCCATGACCGCTAGCTGCCATTGCAATCATTAGCCATAATTCTGTCAATTCAGTGAACCGTCGTTGGCAGCTTGAAATTACCCTATCAATTGCCCGACGTGAACTACCATTGCTGGACAGAAGCTCTGGGAGCAAAGGTCAGTACAAATGTCATTTGTCGGCAGGAAGCAGGAGACAGAACCATGAACACACCCACCTTGCCACAAGCAGAAACCGAGTTTGGCTGCGTTGTACAAACCTGGCAAGCCCATGAAGGCGGATTGCGGGGTTACCTGGGCCAGCGCATGGCTGAATCTGATGCAGGCTGATGACGTTTTGCAGAATGTTTTTATCAAGGCCATTCGGCGACAGGCCAAGCCGGCACCAGCCGAGCCTAAGCTGCTGTTATTCAATAAGCCCTTCGATGTGCTCACCCAGTTCAACGATGAACAGGGCCGCGCCACCCTGAAAGACTTTATTGCCGTGCCTGGGGTATATCCCGCCGGGCGCTTGGATCGTGACAGTGAAGGCCTGCTGCTGCTGACCAATGACGGTCGCCTGCAAGCGCGTATCACCGACCCAAAACACAAATTGCCTAAGACCTATTGGGTGCAAGTGGAGGGCGAGCCCAGCGCCGAACAAATTCAGCAACTGTGCGCGGGTGTACAACTCAATGATGGCCTCACCTTGCCAGCCGAAGCGCGGCAGATAGACGAGCCTGAACTGTGGCCGCGCAAACCGCCGGTACGTTTTCGCAAAAGCGTTCCGACTAGCTGGTTGGAGTTGATTATCCGCGAGGGGCGCAACCGTCAGGTGCGGCGGATGACCGCCGCAGTCGGCCTTCCGACTTTGCGCTTGGTGCGGGTGGCGATTGGTCCGTGGCAGTTGGATAATTTAGGCCAAGGCGAGTGGCGCGAATTACCGCCAAGCCTGTAAGGGAGCAACATCTTTCTTGTCTATGCTCAGGTATCACGCCAGGACATGCAGGTTTCATACTGAAGCCGGTCGATCGAGCTGCCATGGTCAG
This sequence comes from Burkholderiales bacterium, assembly GCA_038207855.1. Classification (GTDB taxonomy): domain Bacteria; phylum Pseudomonadota; class Gammaproteobacteria; order Burkholderiales; family Burkholderiaceae_C; genus Rhodoferax. The sequence goes on along the minus strand of JBBQZI010000177.1, from coordinate 3,876 downwards.
TGCAGAGCATAAGAGCGCCGCAGTAACGCACCCCTACTTGGCGGAGGACGACTTCCTCTCCGGCCTTGAAACAGCGCCTCGGTGATCGTTGACTTTGGGGTAGATGACATCCTAGTGCCCAGTGAGTTTGACGTTCTTCACGAAGGTGTCAGTTAGCGCCATGTTTCCCCTTTTGGCGGTAAGTGGACATACCGCCATAAATACCGTTTTAGTGACGTTATGTCATGTTAGCCCGGGAGACCGGATGAGGCAGTAAAAAACCCGCTTACCTGTGAAAGTAGCGGGTTTTGATGGGTCTTGAGACCGTCTGAAATGGTGTCTTGGTGCGGCTGGCGGGGATCGAACCCACGACCCTTGGCTTCGGAGGCCAATACTCTATCCACTGAGCTACAGCCGCATGCTGTTTTTGGAGAGTGGATTGTAGGTGTTTTGAAAACCTGACCTCTATAATTAAAATCGCTGGTCCAGCCCAACCAACCCGAAGAAATATTCATGAGCCAAAACCACACGCCAGCCAATCACGATTCGCATGCGACACCAGAACCCAGTGCATTGAGGAAGATATCGACCATTGCTTTGCTGGCGGGTCTGCCTTTGCTGGTCATTCTCGGTCTGATCAGCAGCTACAAGGCCCAGGACAGTGGCAGTGCCGCATCAAGCATGACTGAAGAGGCGGTTACTGCGCGAATTCAAAAGGTGGGCGATGTGTCGCTGGGTCTGGCTACGCATGAGCTCAAGACGGGTGAAGAGGTATTCAAGGCGCAGTGCACCACTTGTCACACCGCAGGGTTGCTTGGCGCACCCAAGTTCGGCGATGCTGCGGCTTGGGCTGCGCGGATTGCCACTGGCTATGAGGCACTGCTGAACTCGGCCCTGAAAGGTAAAAACGCCATGACAGCACAGGGTGGCGGGGCTTTCTCGAACTACGAAATTGGCCGCGCCGTGGTTTACATGACCAAAGCCGCCGGAGGCAAGTTTGACGAACCCAAGGCTCCGGCAGATGCAAGCGGCACGCCTGGGACAGCGGCATCAGCTGCAAAATAATGATTTATAGGACATAGGCTTCCAGCCCTTATAAACAAAGCGTAGATAGCTATTATTGTTGTAGCGATTGTGGGCTAATGACATAGCCAAACTGCAAGGGTAAATCGCATCGCAATGCCTCTTGCGGAGCCCATAAGCCATTTTCTACTGCATCAGCCGCAAGGATCATGTCTTGCGTATGCACCCGGCCGAAGCCAATGTCGGCATCCAGAAACAGGTGCCCAAGCTCGTCAAGCCAGCAGCTGTTCACACGGGCACTGCGGCCGATGTGGTCTTTGACAGAATAGTCTGCCTGAATGCGCCAAACCAAGGGCGCAGCTTCCAACTCGACATACACCCGTTGCGGTCCATTCTGAAAAAACCATTGACCCTGCGGGTCAGCGCCGTAGTTGCGGCCAATGAAGTCAATGAGCTTCTCATGCTGCAGCAGAGAGCCCTTGCAGCCATAAACGCCGCTGCTGAACGCACCCAAGGCTTGGCTGCGCTCATCACGCATGTACCAGTTGCCGCGCGCGTCTAAACCCAGCCAGCCATAACAGTCCGGCACGTTGGGCCACTTGGCCATGGCTTGTTTGACAATGTCATCCATTGAAAACTCTCCTGATGTTGCTGTCGGCGTGCTTGTTTGGTCAATGCGCTGCGAGCCAAGCACCGACGGCATCGGGCAACGCCCGCACATCACCGGGTGGACGGCCCTGAATAAAGCCTACATGGCCACCTTGGGGCGGCTGCCACAGGCTGACAAATCGCCCAAGCTGATGGGATTGCGGCAAGCTGCTGGCCGGGACAAATGGGTCGTTCAGCGCGTTCACCAGCAGGGCAGGTATGCGGATAGTTGCCAACTGCGGCTTGGCGGATGCGCGCTGCCAGTAATCCAGGCAATTCTTGAAGCCGTGCAGCGGGGCGGTGAAGACGTTGTCAAAGTCGTACAAGGTTCGCGCGGCACGCAGAGCGGGCGCGCTGAACAAGCCGGGGTGCTGGGCGAGTTTTTTCAGCGCCTTGGGTTTCATGCTGGCCAGAAACATTGGCGTGTAAACCATGCGGCAAAAGCCGTGGCCCATCGCCTGACCGCTGGCGACCAGGTCTACCGGAGCCGAGATGGCGGCCAACGCCGTCACCGTGTCGCCCGCCTGATCACCCCATTCCTCAGCCCAGCGCAACAAGGCATTACCACCCAACGAGATACCCACTGCCACGATGCGCCCCTTGTGTTGACGGCGCAGACGCTCCAGCACCCAGCCAATTTCTTCAGAATCGCCCGAGTGGTAGGCGCGCGGTGCGCGGTTGAGCTCGCCGCTGCAGCCTCGAAAGTGCGGCACAACATAGGCAAATCCCGATGTCTGCGCATAGCTGGCGAAGGCCAGCGCGTAATGGCTGCGCGACGAACCCTCCAATCCGTGAAACAACACCAGCAACGTATTTGAAGCCGGCGCATCGAGCCAGTCAAGGTCGATAAAGTCATCATCTGGTGTTGCCCAGCGTTCACGACGGTAGCTCGGAAAACCACTATCTGGCGTTGCGCGATGAACACCCGTGCGACGCGCGTGCAAAGCAGGCCAGATGGTTTGGGCGTGACCACCGGGCAACCACGTAGGGGCTATGTAATTCATAGCTATATGGGCTTTAATTACGGGGGCTAGAGGCACTTTTAGTGTAATACCGGTGGCGTTTCAGTGATATCTTGCGCCTCACGGGAGCCACCTGGACTGGCGTGGTGCGCCACCATCCGCCAGCCCTGCGGGGTTTTATGGTAGACGTTAGTGGCCAAGACAGAAGCCTCGACCGGGCCTTCGTTGGTGAGGATTTCGATACGCTCGCGCACGCTGTGTACGGCACTCGCCAAGGCGTTGATTTTGCGCACAGCCTCGGGGTGAATGCGAACACTGCCGTTGCTGAACATTGCATCGAAGGCTGAGCGAATGGCACCAAGCCCGACCAGGCGCGGCCCGCCAGGATGCACGCAGATAACCTCATCCTCATCAGCCCAGCAGGCCATCAGTCGCTCCAGGTCGGCGGTTTGCAGGGCTTCGTAAAAACTGGCCTCAATTTCGTCAGCAGAACCACCCACGGTGGCCGCCATTTTGGTTGTTTTGGACATGTGAGGGGTTTGGGTATGGATGGCCGAAAAAAACTTGACTGGGCGATTTTGACGCATTCGACCAAACAGCCCAACATTTCGAACCTTTAACCGGAGTTGCGGTGGTTTCTGCGGCGAAGGCGGCCTAATGAGCTGCCGTGCATGTGCTACCGTTGCAGTTTTCGACAGGAGGACTTTATGAAACGTTGGTTGTTAATGGTAGTTGCGGCTTTGGCGCTGAGCGGTTGTGGCTACAACGATTTCCAAGGCATGGACGAGCAAACGAAATCCGCCTGGAGCGAAGTGCTCAACCAGTACCAACGTCGCGCAGACTTGGTGCCGAACATTGTGGCCACTGTCAAGGGCGAGGCCGCCTTTGAGCAGGAGACCTTGACCAAGGTTATTGAGGCACGCGCCAAAGCCACCTCGATTCAGGTCACACCAGAAACATTGAACAACCCCGAGGCATTCAAAAAGTTCCAGGCGGCCCAAGGTGAATTGGGTTCGGCCCTGAGCCGCTTGATGGCGGTGTCGGAGCAGTACCCTAACCTGAAAGCCAACCAGGGTTTCAGCGATTTGCGCGTGCAGCTTGAGGGCACCGAGAACCGCATCACGGTCGCCCGCAACCGCTACATTCAGGCGGTGCAAAACTACAACGTGCTGGCACGCAGCTTTCCCAGCAACCTGACCGCGATGGTGTTTGGCTATAAGACCAAGGAGAACTTTGCGGTGCAGAACGAGGCCGCGATTTCAGC
>JBBQZI010000176.1:0-6637 GCA_038207855.1 Burkholderiales bacterium | reverse complement strand
TGTCTTTATCAACGACTCGGGTGGCGCACGGGTGCAAGAAGGCATTGCGTCGCTGTCGGGCTACGGCAAGGTGTTTAATGCCAACGTGATGCTCTCGGGGGCAGTACCGCAAATTTCCCTGATCTGCGGCCCCTGTGCTGGCGGTGCTGCTTACAGCCCGGCACTGACCGACTTCATCATTCAGACCCGCCAGGCCCAGATGTTCATCACCGGGCCACAAGTCATCAAGCAGGTGACTGGCGAGTCTGTCACTGCCGAAGAACTTGGCGGACCGGATGCCCACATGGTTCATTCTGGCGTGATCCACTTTATTGCCGAGGATGACCACCATGCGATTGCCCTGTGCCACAAGCTGCTGAGCTTTTTGCCGGCCAACAACCTGGAAGACTCGCCTCAGGTCGAAGGTGACTATTCGGTCGAACCCAACCTGGCCCTCAACACGGCCTTGCCGGAGGAAAGCAAACAGGGCTACGACGTGCGTACGGTGATCGAATCCGTGGTCGATGCCGGTGATTTTTTTGAAGTTCAGGCTGGCTATGCGATGAACATCGTGATTGGCTTTGCACGCGTCTGCGGTACGACGGTTGGAATTGTTGCCAATCAGCCCTTGGTGCTGGCTGGCGCACTGGACATCAACGCTTCCAATAAGGCAGCGCGCTTTATCCGGTTTTGCAACGCATTCAACATCCCGCTGGTCACCTTTGTCGACGTACCCGGCTTCATGCCCGGGATAGAGCAGGAATATGGCGGCATCATCCGCCACGGCGCAAAACTGCTGTTTGCCTATTCGGCAGCGACGGTGCCCAAAATCACCATTATTCTGCGCAAGAGCTATGGCGGCGCCTACCTGGCAATGTGCGCCAAGGATTTGGGTGCTGATCGCGTTTTTGCCTGGCCCACGGCAGAGATTGCCGTCATGGGGGCTGAAGGTGCCGCAGAAATCGTCTTTCGCAAGGAAATTTCCGGTGCCGACGACCCTGATCAACGTCGGGCTGAACTGATCAAGGAATACCGCGACACCTTTTCCAACCCTTATGTGGCCGCCGAGCAGCGCTTGGTAGATGCGGTGATTGAACCAGCGGATACCCGCCACCATATCGCCCAAGCACTGGAGTACCTGCGGATCAAGCGCGTGCCCCGGCCGCATAAAAAACACGGACTCAGTCCCTTGTAGGAGCGGACATGGACGACAACGCATCCGAAATACTGTCCGTCGTTGCGCAATTACGCGGCGAAATTGACGCACTCAAGCTCCGGGTCAGCGACCTGGAACATCAGGCTAGCCAAGCCATTGCCATGGCTTGTGTCAGCACCAGCCCAACTGAAGAAGAGATGCTGGCCATTGCGGCCGCCGTGTCGGCTTTTCTGGGTGTGCGTGCCCGCATCCAGCAGGTGCGCCTGGTTCGCTCCAGCGCCTGGGCTCAGGTTGGACGCATGGGCGTGCATGCCTCGCACCATACTCATTGATTGGAAATACTGTGAAACTACGCATCACTGTGGATGAAAAAACCTTCGAAGTCGAGGTCGAAGTGGCTGAAACTGACCACGCCAACCTGCCGCCAGCTTATCCGGTTGGCCAAGCGCGACTGGTGGGCAGTTCCACTGGTACAGCACCGCCAAGTGCAGCGGCTCGCACTGCCAGTGGCGCAAACGCCACTTCTGTGGCCGATGAAAGCAAGGCCTGCCGCAGTCCGGTTTCCGGTGTTGTGGTCAAGGTATTGGCTGACGCTGGCGCCTCCATCAACGCCGGCGATTCCATTCTGGTGCTTGAAGCCATGAAGATGGAAACCAACATCACGGCCCCGGTGTCGGGCACCATCGCTGCCATCAGGGTCACCGCTGGAAGCCGCGTGCAGACTGGCGATGTATTGGTCGAATTTGCCTGAGCTGATCCAACGCTCACTATTGCCCCTCACGCATTAGGCGCGTTGGGGCACTGCCAGAGAATTACTTCCCGCCCATTGATTTCTGCAAAATCGCCAGCACCGTGTTCAGGTCTTCGATCGGTACCTGGCCTGGCGCTGAACTGTTGGCACCAACGGCAAAAGTCAGGGCCGAACCAAAGGCCGAACCAAACAGGCGCGTGAGCGAGCCATAGGGCCCCATCGACATACTGATGAGCGGAATGCGCAGCTTTTTGCTAGCCTCAAGGGTCGCAGTGAACAGCTTAAGCACATCGTCCAGTTCGCGTGGCATCACGGCCACCTTGGCCACGTCGGCACCGAGTTGCTCGGCGGTCAAGAACTTGCTTGCCAGCGTTTCCAAGCCCGGCGTGGAAGAAAAGTTGTGAAACGACAGCACCAGCAAGATGCCATTGGCCTTGGCCGCCGTGCGTACCTGGGCAATGTTGGCGGCATCGTTGGCCATTTCGTAGTCGATCAGGTCAATGCTTTTGCTCTCACATACGGCCGTGTACAGGGCGATCACCTGGGCTTCATTGAGTGCGATCTTTTGTCCGCCCTCAATGGTGGAGCGCCGGGTGAACAGCAGGGGAATCTCGCCTGCTCTTAATTTGATAGCCATCACCGCAGCAATGACAAGGGCTACAGTGCCAATTTGCTCAAAAAAATCAACGCGCCATTCCAGTACATCGGGTTTTTTGGGCAGCACCACATCCAACTCGGCCATGAGCTCCTCGAGCGTGCGCCCCACTAGCGGCGCGCAGACCAACGGAAATTTGCCTCCTGCAATCGGTTGGCCACGAAGTTCAATGGGTTTGTTTGTTTGCATAGTACGGTCGCTTTGGGTCAAAAATGCCTGCCAACACCACATCGGCACAGGCAGGCACTTTACGTCATGTAACGCCTTAAATTAGCAGGCGCTGGCCCTATCCAAGGCAGTAAATTCACATTCTTCGAGCGCCGGGGCGTATAACGCACCAAACAGCTGCTGGTCTATGGCAGTCGATTCACAACACCCTGTGAGGTTTTCACGAAGCGGATACGGTTACAGTCTTAACAGACAGCCGTGGCGCTTCAAGCTTGAATCCGCTGGTGTCTACTGAGACCGTAAAAACTAATCTTATGTCTGCAAAAAACTTGCGATTGTTTTTTTTAGGTGATGGCGTTCATGCCTCACAACCCATTCTGTGGGTAATTGGATTTTTTGCATTTCTCAATGTCTATTCGATGCAAGCTGTGCTGCCGATGGTGATGCAGGATTTCCAGGCATCACCGGTGCAGGCCGGCGTGACGGTTGGCGCCACCGTTTTGGCAATTGCGTTGGTGTCTCCTTTTATGGGCATGCTGTCAGATGCACTAGGCCGAAAAGTAATTATTTGCACTTCGATGTTTGCCATGACTGTGCCGACGGCGCTGATTCCGCTTGCCGGAAGCCTTCACTCACTGAGCGCATTGCGATTTTTACAAGGATTGGCTGTTCCTGGCATTGTGGTGGTACTTATTGCCTACATTTCCGAAGAATTTCGCGATGGTGGCGTGGCCCGAATGACCTCGACTTATGTTGGGGGGACAGTTATGGGTGGATTTTTCGGCCGATTCCTGACCGGCCATGCGGGTCAATTGGTTGGCTGGCGAGGCGCCTTCGTGACGCTAGCTATTTTGAACTTCCTTGGCGCGCTACTGGTGGTGTGGCTCTTGCCAGCTTCGAAAAACTTCGTATCCCATACTGATATGAAGAGCGCATTCCAGACATTGGGGCGCCACCTCACTAATTCACGCCTGATGGCGATTTGTGCGGTGGGTTTTTGCGTGCTTTTTTCATTGGTCGGGACATTCACGTATGTCAACCTATACCTCGCTGGAGACCCTTTTAATCTCTCAACGGCGGGATTGGCCAATGTTTTCAGCGTCTATTTGCTGGGTGTGGTCATAACGCCGATGACCGGAAGATTCATCTTTAGATTGGGCTTCTTGCGGTCAGTCCTGGTGTCGCTGACAATCTCGGCAACCGGTCTGCTTTTAACGCTGGCACCATCACTGGTTGCCGTCATCATTGGCTTGGCTGTTTGCTCCAGCGGGGTGTTCATTTGTCAGTCGGCAACCATCAGCCATATTGCCGCAAACGTTAAAGAAGGTCGCTCCCTGGCGACTGGCATCTACTACTTGAGCTATTACGCCGGGGGTGCCTTCGCTACCTATTTGGCTGGGGTTGCATACGAGGGGTGGCACTGGGGTGGATCCGTGTTCACCATCATCGTTTTTCAGTTGTTGGCAGCGGCAATCGCGGTGAGATTCTTGAGACTTCAACCTGCTGTCAGGGTTTGATGTCATGGCCAAGCACCACGGGTGCTGACTCCCTCGCTAGACTTTAGTTGCAATTTGCAGTCTAAAGCCCCTCCGTCCAGAACCACTTCTATGAAGCGGTCCAGTCGGAGTCAAGGGCAGTGGCGTTTTTGACTTAGGCTTAGCGCGATTTCTTAGTAGCGGTCGCGGAAGCCACGGCAGTGGTACCCGACTTCACGGCTGAATCCAACGCATTTTCCATCGTTGTTGCAGCTTCTTTCATGCCTTTGGCAACGCCAGCAAAAGCGTCAGACGCAGGAGCGCTCTTTTCAAGCGAGTCCACCGTGGATTTAAATTGCGCAACGCTCAGAGCGGTAACGTCTTTCAGATTTTTTGTGGCCATGGCCATGCTGCTTTCAGCAGAAGCTTTCATGATTTCAAAAGCGGCTTGTGGCTCTTTGATGCTTTTGAATGACTCTACAGTTTCAGCCATTGCCGCTTGCGCTGCTTGCGCTTGCTTCTGAGCCAGATCGCCCCATGCCTTCAGGTTTTCTTGAAGAGGCGCGATGGCATCTTGCATGGCGGTGGCGTTGAATTTTGGAGCGCCGTCCGTCATGGTTTTGGCGATGGCTTCGAAAGGAGTGTTTTTGAACATGGTGTTACCTTTAATAAAAATGTTGCAGTGCAGCAATTATCGGGCAAAACCATCTCTTTGTGTGACTTTTTTAGTCGCAATTGCAGGATTAGGGTCTTCACCCCACCCAACTCTCCCCCAACGCCTGCGCCTGCTGCAATACCAGTTCCACCGCCGCATCCTGCAAATCCGGTGGGTATTTGTACTTGCGAAGAATGCGCTTCACCATCAGCCGCAGCTTGGCGCGCACGCTCTCGCGCTCTGACCAGTCCACGCTCAGGTTCTGCCGCAGGTTTTCAGTCAACTCGTGGGCGATTTTCTTGAGAACTTCATCGGTCAGCTCACGCACTGCCGATTCATTGGCCGCCAGCGCATCGTAAAAGCGCACCTCGTCATCGCTCAGGCCCAGCGTTTCACCGCGTGAGGCCGCCTCGCGGAACTTCTTCGCCATCTCGATCAGCTCTTCCATCACCTGCGCGGTCTCGATGCTGCGGTTTTGGTAACGCGCAATCACACTGGCCAGCATCTCGGAGAACTTGCGGTCTTGCACCACGTTGCTGGCAAAGCGGCTTTTGATTTCACCCTCCAGCAAGCGCTCCAGCAGCTCCACGGCCAGGTTTTTTTCGGGCAGGCTCTGCACCTGGGCCAGAAAGTCGTCGTCCAGCAGGCCAATGTTGGGCTTGTCCAACCCCACAGCGTCAAAGATGTCCACCACGCTGTCAGACACCACCGCTTGGCTGATGATCTGGCGAATCGCCAGCTCGCGCTGCTCGTCGGTGCGGCGGCTGGCCGTGGCTTCCTTCTTGGTCAGGATCACCTTGACACCTTGCAGGAACGCCACTTCTTCGCGCACCGCCTTGGCCTCATCGAGCGTGCAGCACAGGGTAAATGCCTTGCTCATCGCCAGCGCCACATCACAGAAGCGCTTTTTGCCGTCCAGCGCGCTGGCAGATTTGATACCCAGCACATGGTTGGCAGCACCGGCCAGGGTCTTGTGGCCGCCGGTCAGGAAACCGCTGCAATCAAACCCGTGCAGCATGGCGCGCAGCACATCCATCTTTTCCATCAACACGCTGTAGGCTTCATGGGCATCCACCGTCGGGCGGCCGCGACCCTTGCTGTTGGTGTACTCCTTCATCGCCGCTTTGAGCTCGCTGCCGATGCCGATGTAATCCACCACCAAGCCACCTTGCTTGTCCTTGAAGACACGGTTGACGCGGGCAATGGCCTGCATCAGGTTGTGGCCCTTCTTGGGTTTGTCAACGTACAGGGTATGCACGCAGGGCGCATCAAAGCCGGTCAGCCACATGTCGCGCACGATCACCAGGCGCAGCGGGTCGGTCGGGTCTTTGAAGCGCTTTTCCAGCCGTTTCTTGACCTGGGCGCTGTAGATGTGGGGGCGTAAGAGCGCCTTGTCGCTGGCACTGCCGGTCATGACGATCTTGATGGCGCCCTGCTCCGGGTCGGCATCGTGCCAGTCCGGGCGCAGTTTGATAATTTCGTTGTACAGATGCACGCAGATGTCGCGGCTCATGGCGACGATCATGGCTTTGCCGGTCTGGGCTTTGTTGCGTTCCTCAAAGTGGGCGACTAGGTCGGCCGCCACGCTGGAAACGCGAGGCTCGGCGCCCACCACTTTCTCCAGTGCGGCCCAGCGGCTTTTGAGCTTGGCTTGAAGGCTGTCTTCCTCGTCCTCGGCCAGTTCATCGACCTCGTCGTCCAGCAGCGGCAGGTCGGCATCCTTCAGGCGCAGCTTGGCCAGGCGACTCTCGTAATAAATCGCCACCGTGGCACCGTCTTCCTGCGCCTGCTGCATGTC
>JBBQZI010000175.1:0-6669 GCA_038207855.1 Burkholderiales bacterium | reverse complement strand
CGAGTTTGTGGTTTACAAAGATGCGCCGCACGCGTTTCATGCGGATTACCGACCCAGCTACCGCAAGGATGCGGCCGAAGATGGATTCAAGCGCGCGCTGGCTTGGTTCAAGCAACATGGTGTGGCTTGACGCAAGCTTGCAAACTTTGATAGCTGCTAGCCCTTATTGCATAAGGGCTAGCGACTGATTTTCTATATAAATCAGGCTTTTTTGACCCAGGCGCTGCACCAGCCTTGGACTGCCACATGTTTGCCTGGGAACAGGGGGCAGGCACCTGCTGCGTCACCGGCTTTGCCTTGGTACAGCGCGCAGTTGCTGCACTGGTTGCCAGCGGCGTATTTAGGGTACTTGACCTTGTCGGCATGGGTGGCATCGTCGACATAACCCAAGGCAAGCGCTTGTGGCCCTTTGGGGTCAACCATCGGCATCGCGCCGGTTGACGTGGCTGGTGCTGCGGCCTCTGGGGCTTGCGATGTGCCTGGTGCAGAGGCCGGCGCGGTCTCAGCGGCAGGTGCGGGCGCTGGTGGCGGTTCAGGCGGCGGCGCTGGCATTGGCGGTGCTGGCGGCGGCGCGACGGGTGCAGGCTCGGGTGTTTTCGAGCAGGCCGCCATCAATGTGACGCCCGCTAGGGGAATGATTTCAATAAAGCGCCGGCGTGTTGTGCTAGTCATAAAGAACCTCCTAAAGTTGATGAGCCATGGCATGACCATGGGACTTCAGCATACTGCAATGGTGGATTTATGGTTTGATTTTTACGACTTTTTGACTAACCGCCATGTCTTGCTTGACTTGTATCAAGGCGTCAATCAGAGCCCCGCGCAGCGGCTGTGGCGCTGCTACTTCAGGTAGCAACAGGCTGACCCGAAAAGGAATGTCAACACTCAACGGGCGAACGATCAGCTCGGGTCCCGACAACTCCAGTGCCGTCAGCGGATTGACGATGGCCAGACCCAAGCCATGGCGCACCATGGCGCACACGGCCACGGCGCTGGCGGTTTCCAGGCACGTGTTGCGCGCGACCCCGGCCTGCTCAAACATCTGGTCAATGGCCGCGCGATAGGGGTCGCCCGCGGCCAGGCTGATGAAGCGCTCGCCCTCAAAATCTTGTGGAGTCAGTGTGGTTTTTCGGCACAAGACATGCCCTTGCGGCAGCACGGCCACTTCATTCACTGCGAGCAATTCCTGCAGTTGCACGCCGGTGGGCGGCTCGGTGGTTTCGCTCAAACCCAAGTCAAAGCGTTGTTCGCTCATGGCTTGCTCTAGCCAAGGCGACTCCAGCGGGTGCACGCTCACGTTGATACCGGGCTGCTTCACAGCGAAGCGCACCAGCGCCCGCGGTACCAGCGCATGCGCCAGCGCGGGCAGGCAGGCCAGCCGCAGGTGGCCGATGGTCTGGTTGCGCAATTCGTGGGCGCGTGCGGCTATTTGTTCCAGTCCGACAAACGAGCGCTGCACTTCCTGCATCAGCGCCAGCGCGCGCACTGTGGGGCGCAGCCGGCCGCGCACCCGGTCAAACAGATCAAAGCCCAGCAGTTGCTCCAGCCGCGCCAGCTCTCGGCTCAGGGTCGGCTGGCTTGATGCCGTCGCCTCGGCAGCCCGGCTCAGGTTGCCGTGCAGCATGATGGCGCGAAACATCGCCAGTTGGCGGTGGGTGATGGCGGGTGCGGTATTCATCATCAAACTATATCCATATTGAATACATTAAACAAATAATTGGTATTGATTGAATAGTTAACACCGGGCATGATCGGCCCATGAACCCATTTACACCACCAACATTGGCCGCATTGGCGCACCAACAGGGCACCCCTTTGTGGGTCTATGACGCGGCAAGCATCGCGCGTCAAGTGGCTTCATTGAAGCCATTTGATGTGATCCGTTTCGCCCAAAAAGCCAATTCCAACACGCATATCCTCAAGCTGATGAAACGCCTGGGCGTGCACGTGGACTCGGTGTCGCTCGGCGAAATTGAGCGTGCGCTCGCTGCTGGCTACACGCCCGGCAGCCACCACGGCCACGCCGAGATTGTGTTTACCGCCGATTTGCTCGACCGCGCCACGCTGGCAAGGGTTGCTGAGCTTGGTGTTCCGGTGAATTGCGGCTCAATTGACATGCTTGATCAGCTCGGGGCAGCAAGCCCAGGCCACCCGGTGTGGCTGCGCATCAACCCCGGTTTTGGCCACGGCCACAGCAACAAGACCAACACCGGTGGCGAGCACAGCAAGCACGGCATCTGGCACACCGATTTGCCACTGGCGCTGCAACGCGTGCGTGCCAATGGCCTGACGCTGGTGGGCCTGCACATGCACATTGGCTCAGGCGTAGATTACGCGCATTTACAGGAAGTCTGTGGTGCCATGGTGGCGTTGGTGGTGACTGTGAAAGCGCAGGGCATGGATTTGCAAGCGATCTCGGCGGGTGGTGGCTTGTCGATTGCCTACCAAGCGGGTGAGCCCGGCATTGACACAGCGCATTATTTTTCGCTCTGGGATGCCGCCCGGCAAAGCGTGGCCGAATTGCTGGGGCACCCGGTCACGCTGGAAATTGAGCCGGGGCGCTACCTGGTCGCCGAATCCGGCGTGCTGGTGTGCGAGGTGCGCGCCACCAAGCGTCAAGGCAGCCAGCAGTTTGTCCTGGTCGATGCCGGTTTCAGCGACCTGATGCGCCCGGCCCTGTATGGCAGTTACCACGCCATGGAACTGATTCACGCGGATGGCACCCCCGTCACCGGCGTGATGCAAGACACCGTGGTGGGTGGCCCGCTGTGCGAGTCTGGCGATGTGTTCACCCAGGGCGAAGGCGGCATCGTGTTGTCACGGTCATTGCCGCCAGCGCAAGTCGGTGACCTGCTGGTGCTGCATGACACCGGTGCGTATGGCGCTTCCATGTCATCGAACTACAACACGCGGCCCTTGATCGCTGAAGTGCTGATTGAGAATGGTCAGCCACGGTTGATTCGGCGTCGGCAAACTGTGGCCGAGCTGCTGGCGCTGGAGGTGCTTTAGCGTGCAGCCATAATTGACCACTTTTCAAATATGGTTTTGAGGTCTTCCTGTGAATCTGAACGTCAAAGTAACGGTTTTCTTTGTTGGCATGGCGGCTGGTCTTCTGGTCGTGCTGACGGCCATCAGCCTCTATGCGTTTCGCAGTTTTTCGATTGCCGCGGCGACCGAAAACATTCGCACAGCCGGTGAAATTGTGCGGGTCCACCTGACCGAGTCAATGATCAATGGTGTGATCGGCAAGCGGGAGCAATTTTTGCAACGCCTGGTTGAAGTGCAAGGGCTCAAGTCGGCGCGTGTGATTCGCTCATCCGATGTGGTCAAGCAGTTTGGCAAGGGCTTGGCGGTGGAATCCATGCCCGACGAGATTGAACAGGCGGTGCTGCGTGAGGGCAAATCACGCTTTGAGCTGGTCACGCAAGGTGATGAAACGGTGTTTCGGGGCGTTATTCCTTACATTGCCACCGTCAGCGGTACTCCCAATTGCTTGCAGTGTCATCTGGTCAGCGAAGGCACGGTGCTGGGGGCGGTCAGCATGAGCACGTCGGTCACCGCCTTGAAAGAAAAGGCGCTTTACACCGTGGCTGGTATTGGTGGCGCGGTGACGCTTTTCGCCATACTGATGGTCGTGCTGCTGCGTCGCATGCTGCGCCCGATTTCGGAGACGGCGGTGGCCGTGGAGGAAGCCGTGCAACGGGCTTTGCGGGGCGACTTTCAGGCGCATGTCGAGAAAAAGACCAACGACGAGATCGGCCAGATTGCCACCGACATGAACCGCTTGCTGACCTTTTTGGATGATGGCCTGAACCGCATCGGCTCCAATGTGGCGCGGCTGACCGAGCGCACCCCGGCACCCGGTGAAAACCTGCTGACGGCGACCATCGAGATGGTTGAGGGGCTCACCAAGGCGGCCCACTTCAAGCATGCAATTGAAGAAGACGAGTCCAAGGCCGAGATTTACCAGCGCCTCGCCAGCACGCTGAAAAGTGAATTCAGCCTGCAAGAGTTTTCGCTCTACGAGCTCAGTAACAACAAGAAGCAGCTCAAGGCCATCATGGTCGATGGGCAAGTGGCCGACACCTGCCGCTGGTGCGACCCGCAAATTCTGGTGCGCCCCGAGGCCTGCCGCGTGCGCCGAACCGGCCATCTGGTGGATGGCATCAGCAACCCCGACATTTGCAACGCGTTTCGTGCACCGGACGAAGTCGGCGCGCGCCGCCACATTTGCTTTCCGATTCTGCAATCGGGCTCGGTTGGCAATGTGATCCAGTTGCTCACTAAGCCCGCTGAGCAAGCGCAGTTGCAAAGCCAGGTCCCCTTCATTCAAGTCTACTTGCGCGACACGGCGCCGGTGCTGGAAACCAAGCGTTTGATGGAAAGCCTGCGCGACTCCAGCTTGCTCGACCCGATGACCGGCTTGCACAACCGCCGTTTTCTTGAGGAATATGTTGAAACCCTGGTGGCCAGCGTGCAGCGCAAAAAAGCCCATGCGGCCATTCTGATGCTTGATCTGGACTATTTCAAAATGGTCAACGACACCTATGGCCACGATGCCGGCGATGCCGTGCTCAAGGCCTTGTCCAATGTACTCAAGCAGTCGGTGCGTGCTTCAGACCTGGTGATTCGATACGGCGGTGAGGAATTTCTCATCATCTTGATTGATTCTGCCGGCGTGCAGGCTGACCGCGTGGCCGAAACCATTCGGGTAGCGGTTGAAAACCTGAAGGTTCAGGTGGCTGGCATTGTGTTGCAGAAAACCATCTCTATCGGTATCTCGGACTTTCCGACCGACAGTGAGACGTTTTGGCAAGCCGTCAAATTTGCCGATGTGGCACTTTACCAAGCCAAGGATCAGGGCCGAAACCGGGTGCTGCGCTTTACCACAGCCATGTGGGCTGACAACAAGGAATATTGATCAGCCTTTGGCCACCGGCCTTGCCGGGTTGCTGATCCACTCGCTCCAACTGCCCGCGTACAAGCGGGTGCGGCCCAGGCCGGCCACTTCCATGGCGATGACATTGGGCAAGGCACTGACACCGCTGCCGCAGTGGTGAACCACCGTTGCCGGGTCACGTCCGGCCAGCACGGCGGTAAATTCGGCGCGCAACTGGTCTGCCGGTTTGAAAAAGCCGTTGTCATCCAGGTTTTGCCCAAACGGCCGGTTCAAGGCCCCCGGAATATGCCCGGCCACCGGGTCGATCGGCTCCACTTCGCCCAAGTAACGTGGCGTGGCGCGCGCATCCAGCACGGTTTGCTCGGGTCGGCCCAATTGTTCTGCTATCTCATCAGTAGCTACCCACGCAACAGCAGAGCGGGCTAGAGGGTAATTTGATGCCTCAAGTGGCTGGCCTTGTCCGCTGGCCACTGCACCACCGGCGGCCACCCAGGCTTGCCAACCACCGTCGAGCACGGCCACCGCCTCGTGGCCTACCCATTTCAGCAACCACCACAGGCGCCCGCAGTAGTTGACACCCTGACGGTCATACACCACGGCTTGCATGCCAGGGGTAAAACCAACGCTGCCCAGCCACTCAACCACTGACTCGCGCGAGGGCAGGGGATGGCGGCCACCGCAAACGGCATCGGCGGGTGTGTGCGCGCACAGGTGGTGGTCCAGGTCGGCGCGCACGGCACCGGCGATATGGCTTTCAAGGTATTGCTCATCGCCAGCTGTGGGTTGCAGCAGGTTGAAGCTGCAGTCAAACACCATCAGCGGCTGGCCGCTGGTCATCAGGGTCTGCAATTGGGGCACAGAAATCAGGGTGGTGTACATCAGGGTTTCCTTGGTCAGTAATGGGTCAATGTTCTTCGGCCGGTGTGTTGGGCAGGGCGCGGTTGCGCAGCACGGTGGCCGCAATGCCGCTGGTCACGATCAGCGCCATGCCCAGCCAGGCAATCGGTTGGGCGTGGTCATCAAACAGCAGCAGGCTGTAGATGGCCGCAAACACAATGCCGGCGTATTGCAGGTTGGCCACCAGCAGCGTTGGGCCGCGGCTGTAGGCGCGCGTCATGCACCACTGGCCCAGCGAGGCCAGCACGCCAATCGGAATGAGCCAGGCAGTGGCTTGCCAGGGCACGGTGCGCAATGGGGTGAAACCATAGATCGCCACGCCTACCAGGCCGGCCAGCGTGGTGCCAACGGAGAAATAAAACACCGTGCGGCCCTCGGGTTCGCCTACTTTGCCCAAGGCGGTGACTTGCAGGTAGGCCATGGCGGCACCCAGTCCCGACAGCAGTCCAATCAAACCGGCAAACAACTGGTTTTGATCGAGCGTTGGTCGCAGCATCATCACCACACCCGCAAAGCTGGCCAGCACGGTCGCCATCAGCGGCCCCTGGCGGCCTGGCTGGCCGTAGAGCAGCGCACCGCCGATGACAAAGGCCGCGACCCAGACCCCGCTCATGTAGTTCAGCGTCATGGCGGTGGCCAGGGGCAAATGGGCAATCGCGTAAAACCACGTTGACAGCGAAAACACGCCAATGATGTTGCGCCAGACATGCATCAGCGGCACGCGGGTGGCCATCTTGATGCCGCGTGAGCGCAGCACCAGCGCCATGAAGATGACGCTGACCGCGCCACGGTAAAACACCAGCTCGGGTGTGCTGAAGCTGCCTCCGGCGATCTTGATGCCGACCGCCATGGTGGCAAAAAAGAACGCGGCGGCA
>JBBQZI010000174.1:0-6697 GCA_038207855.1 Burkholderiales bacterium | reverse complement strand
GTATCTACGGCGACTTCAAGGCATTCCGAGTAAGAAAATCCGCCAATCGGCAAGGCCGGCGAGGCCAGCCACATGAGTTGCATCAGGCTGCTGTCGTGCATGGCCTTGGCAATCAGTGGGCGTGACCGCAGTCTGGGCCGTGGACATGGGGCTGGGTGGCGGCGGCCGCTGTTGCAATCGGAATCGATGTGAGCTTTTTACTGGCCGATGGTTTGGTCACCGCGGCGTGGTCGTGTTTATCGTCATGGTCGTGATCATGCCCGTGGTGGTGGCCGCCAAAGTGCCCGCCGGTGGCGTAGGCACCGTTTTCTGGCTCAAACGGCTCGGCGACCTCGATCACGATCAGGTGCATGGCGCGCAGCATCTCTGCCAGCACATGGTCGGGTTCGATCTTGATGTGGTCAGGCTTGAGCTCAATCGGCACGTGCCGGTTGCCCAGGTGGTAGGCGGCGCGAATCAAGTCAAAAGGCGTGCCGTGCGTCGGGCAAGGGGTGATTTTGAGTACGGTTTGCGCCGCCGCCCAGACCTTGATCAGCGAGCCGTCATGCGCCACCAGCACATCGCCGCCACGCGCCACGGTGCCACGTGGCAAAAAGATGCCGAGCTGGCGGCCAGCCGAGTCGGTAGCTTCAAAACGGCTTTTTTGACGAACCTCCCAGTCCAGCTCGACGGTAGTGGCGCGTTTGAGCAGCGCAGCAGCCAGGCCAGCGCCTTGGGGGATGAGTTTGGAGACGTGGAGCATGGGTTTTCCTTACCATTGACCGTAGTAATTCACAATGCCTCGCCACAAGGCGGCATGCTCGGCACCGATATGCGTGCCACTGGCATCACCTCTGGCATCTTTGCCGACAGCGGTATGCACCACCACCAGCTTGAGCGCTGGATCAACCAGAATGGATTGCGCATGAACGCCCTCCAGTGCGAACCTGCGGTTTGCACCGGGCAATAACCATGTCTGGAAACCGTAGCCTTGTCCGGTGTTACCAAGGTGCATCATGGTCCCCGGACGAAAGGCGGGTGGTTGCAAGTTGGCGTCCGTCATGCGCAGCAACCAGTCGCGCGAGACCACTGACTTGCCATCACGTTGACCATCATTGGCCAGCAGCCAGCCCAGCCGCGCGTAGTCGCGCACCGTGGCGTTAAAGCCTCCGGCGAACTGTTCAAACTGGTCGGCCGGGTTGATGAGCCAGGTGGCACGCGACTCGGCCCCCATGGGTTTCCATATCTTTTCGTCCACATAGGCGCACAGCGATTTTCCGGTGGCGGCTCTCACCACCAAACCCAACACCACAGGCTGGGTGTTCGTGTAGTTGAAAACTTCGCCCTCAGGAGCCGCGCGTTGGGTGACCGATTTGAGGGCGGTGATGTAGCCTTTGGCGTGGGCGAGTTTGCTGAATTTGGCACGGTCATCGTTGGGCGTTTGATCATGGACAAACTGCGCACCAGAGGCCATGCGGAGCAAATTGATCAGCTTGGTCTCACCATACAAGGACCCTGCGAGCTGTGGCACATAGCTGGCGGCAGTATCGTCCAAGGAGTGAATGCGGCCTTCTTCCAAAGCTTTACCAACGGCCAAACCCACAATGGTTTTGGCCATGGACTCAGACAGCATGCGATGCTCGGGTTTACGGTCATAGTTATAGCGCTCTGCGACGATTTTTCCGTCTTTCAAAATCAGCAGGCCAGTGACGCGCTGTTGCTGCATGTAGTCGTCAAGCGCCAGTTTTTTCCCTTGAAATTTGTACCGGAAAGCAGGTTCGCTGCTGTCTTTAGGCAGTGGCAACGGTGTGGCAGACGGTTCCAGAACGCAATGCGGGCGAATGCTGTCCATCGCACTGAACGAGCCGACCATGTAGGGATCCTGATCGACTTTCCCGGTTTTGGGGGCGACCGGATAACCAGCAGACTTTCCCATGGCTTCTTCATCGGGGGCAGCCAGGCTGGCTTGGCAGAGCAGCGACCCGGCAGCAAACCACATAGCAGTTTTGGAGGGTAGGCGGATGAGTTTGCGCAGGTGCATGGCAGCGTTTTGTGTTTGGGGCAGAAGGGTCAGCAGCAAAGAGGTTTTGCGATAATATAACATTTGTTATAACTTACTGGAGATCACTATGACCGCACTCAAACTCACACAAATCGGCAACTCGGTGGGGGTGATTCTGCCCAAAGAGACTTTGGCTCGGCTGAAGCTGGTCAAAGGCGACACAGTTTTCATGACGGAAGCCGCCAATGGTGTGAACCTGACACCGTATGACCCCGAGTTGGACGAGCAGCTCAAGCTGGGGCGCGAATTCATGCGCGACTACCGTGACACCTTTCATCAGTTGGCCAAATGAGCCACTGGAAATGGATCAGTCGGCAAGTGTTGCTGCTGCTGCACGACGAAAGTCTGGCAGAGCACGGGGGTGCCAGCGGTTTGCGCGATGAAGGCTTATTGGAATCGGCGTTGGCTCGGCCGCTGAATTTGTCGCTGTATGAAACACCGGATGTTTCAAGTTTGGCTGCAGCGTATGGTGTGGGTTTGGCAAAGAACCATGCCTTTGTTGACGGCAACAAGCGCGCAGCTTTTTTGGCTGTGGGTTTGTTTCTGGCCATCAATGGCTACCGCTTGCAAGCCACACAGGCTGATGCCACGTTGACCATGCTCTCAGTCGCCGCTGGCGACACCGAAGAAGCTGCTTTCGCTGACTGGATTCGCAGCCATATTCAGCCGCGTTGAAGCGGTGGTTTGTTGGCGGCTAGCTGTGCAACTTCTCCTGCAACCAAACCTTGATGAGCGACTGGTAGGGCACGTCGCGGGCGTTGGCGGCTACTTTCAGTGAGTCCAGCAAATGCTGGGGTAGCCGTAACGAAATGGTCTTGGTTGTGGGTTTCAAGTTTGGCAGCGTGACCTTCTTCGCAGCGGACCAGTCCAGATGATGGGTGGAGTCATGCGACTCCCAGTACGCGCGCTCTTGCGCCTCATTGGCGAATGTCGGAATGGCTTTAGTTGGCTTGTTCATAAACGGCTCGCTCCTTTCGGTGCATGTCTCTGGCGGATATGACCCGGATAAAACCGCCAGATTTGCGCAAGGTAAATGTGATGTGCAGGGTACGCCCATCGTCGGTTTTGCCCAGCGCGTGAAGGCGGGGTTCGTCCTGGCTGTGGGCCGCATCTTCCAGTAACAGCAGTGGCGCATTGAAGAACACTTGCTCCACTTCAGCCATGGACACGCCATGATTCTC
Source organism: Burkholderiales bacterium (assembly GCA_038207855.1). GTDB lineage: Bacteria > Pseudomonadota > Gammaproteobacteria > Burkholderiales > Burkholderiaceae_C > Rhodoferax. Next base: position 3,475 of record JBBQZI010000174.1, on the reverse strand, counting down.
ATTCTTGCGCGCATTGCCGCTATCCCAGTCAAACCCGGTGATCTGACTTAGATTAATCATTTTTGTATATTACCATCATGTACGTTTGGCTCACGCCTCGCGCACACGTGCGTTGGTGGTGCGAATGAAGTTCAAAACAAAAAATACCGCTGCGCCATCGGCAAACTGACTGCCGCTTCGCAGGTCAGCAGTTGCCCGTCGGCGCGCACGCTGTAGGTTTGCGCATCGATTTCCATCACCGGTAGATAGCCGTTGTGCACCATGTGCTGCTTGCGCACGCCGCGGGTGTTTTTGACGGCGCTCAAGGTCTTCCCCAAGCCAAAACGCGCCTGAATGCCGTTATTCAATCCGGCTTGTGACACAAACGTGAGTGAGCCACGCGCCAGCGCGCCACCATAGGCGCCAAACATCGGGCGGTAGTGCACCGGTTGGGGCGTCGGGATACTCGCATTGGGGTCGCCCATAGCGGCCATGGCGATAAAGCCACCTTTCAGAATAAGCGCTGGCTTGACACCAAAAAATGCCGGTTTCCAGACCACCAGATCAGCCCACTTGCCGACCGCGATGCTGCCTACCTCATGGCTGATGCCGTGGGCGATGGCCGGGTTGAGGGTGTATTTGGCAACATAGCGCTTGGCGCGAAAGTTGTCGTTGCGGCTGCTGTCTTCGCTGAGCGCGCCGCGCTGCACTTTCATCTTGTGCGCGGTTTGCCAGGTGCGGATGATGACCTCGCCAACGCGGCCCATGGCCTGACTGTCGCTGCTCATCATGCTGATGGCACCCAGATCGTGCAACACGTCTTCGGCGGCAATGGTCTCCCGGCGGATGCGGCTTTCGGCAAAGGCCAGGTCTTCGGCAATAGCCGCATCCAGATGGTGGCAAACCATCAGCATGTCCACATGCTCATCAAGCGTGTTGACCGTGTAGGGCATGGTCGGGTTGGTGGAGCTGGGCAAGAAATTGGCCTGCCCCACCACTTTCAAAATGTCGGGTGCGTGGCCGCCGCCCGCGCCCTCGGTATGGAAGGCGCACAGGGTTCGGCCTTTGGTGGCGGCGATGGTGTTTTCCACAAAGCCGGACTCGTTGAGCGTGTCGGAGTGGATCGCCACTTGCACGTCCATTGCTTCGGCCACGTCCAGGCAATTGCTGATGGCCGCTGGTGTCGTGCCCCAGTCTTCGTGCAATTTGAGGCCAATGACACCGGCATCGACCTGCTCAACCAGCGCAGCGGGCAAGCTGGCGTTGCCCTTGCCCAGAAAACCCAGGTTCATCGGAAAGGCATCGGCGGCCTGCAGCATGCGCTCGATGTTCCACGGCCCGGGCGTGCAGGTGGTGGCAAAGGTGCCGGTGGCCGGCCCGGTGCCGCCACCCAGCATGGTGGTGATGCCGCTGGCCAGGGCTTCTTCAATTTGCTGCGGGCAGATGAAGTGAATGTGACAGTCAATGCCGCCAGCGGTGACGATATTGCCCTCGCAACTGATGATCTCGGTGCCCGGCCCGATGATGATGTCTACACCGGGTTGCACATCCGGGTTACCGGCCTTGCCGATGGCGACAATGCGCCCGCCTTTCAAACCAATGTCGGCTTTCACGATGCCCCAATGGTCCAGGATCAAGGCGTTGGTCATCACGCAATCGACGGCCCCTTGTGCGTTGGTTCGCTGTGATTGCGCCATACCATCGCGGATGGTTTTGCCGCCACCAAACTTGACTTCTTCGCCATAGGCGCCGGCACGCAGCGTGTAGTCTTGCTCGACTTCGATCAAAAGTTCTGTGTCGGCCAGGCGCACCCGGTCGCCCACGGTAGGGCCAAAAATCTCGGTATAGGCGCGTCGTCCAATCGTAGCCATGGCAATACCTTCAAAAATAAGAGCTACCAGCGCTTACTGCATAAAGGCTGGAGGCTAAAAACACCAAAAAAATCAAAGCGATCCCATCACCATGCCACGAAAGCCATAGACGAGGCGCAGGCCGGCGTAATCGACCAGTTCAACGGTGCGTTGCTGGCCGGGCTCAAAGCGCACCGCAGACCCCGACGCAACGTTGAGTCGCATGCCCTGCGCAGCGTCGCGGTCAAAACCCAGTGCGGCATTGGTTTCGGCAAAGTGGTAATGCGAGCCGACCTGAATCGGGCGGTCGGCGGTATTCATCACCACCAGCGTCACCGTGCGGCGGCCTGGGTTGAGCAACAAGTCCGGGGCGTCTGATGGAATGATTTCTCCGGGGGTCATAGGAAGCTCCGGTTTTAGACGATCGGTTGGTGCACGGTCACCAATTTGGTGCCATCGGGAAAAGTGGCTTCGATCTGAATGTCCGGGATCATTTCAGCGATGCCGTCCATCACATCGGCACGCGCCAAAACGGTGCGTCCTTCGCTCATCAGTTGTGCCACCGACTTGCCGTCTCTGGCGCCTTCCATGATGGCGCAGCTGATCAATGCAATGGCTTCGGGGTAATTGAGCTTCAGGCCCCGCGCCTTGCGGCGCTCTGCCAGCAGGCCAGCCGTAAACAGCAGCAATTTGTCTCGTTCGCGCGGTGTGAGTTCCATGGGTTCTGTGCGGTTGATTCAGTGGTGTGCATGTTACGCAATTTGTATGCCTTGTTCAGAGGCCAACAAGTTGGCATGGCTTATGCGTAACCGTTCCCGACACCGTTTGGGTCACCTTACTAACCACCTGTGGAGTATTTACATGAATCGTAGAAGCACCCTCAAGACGCTAACCGCGTCAATGGCACTGGGTTTTGGCCTGGCCGGCGTCACGCTGGTGCATGCGGCCGACACCATCAAGGTCGGCATTTTGCACAGCCTCTCCGGCACCATGGCCATCTCCGAGACCGCCCTCAAGGACATGGCTTTAATGACGATTGCCGAAATCAACGCCAAAGGCGGCGTGCTGGGCAAACAGCTTGAGCCGGTGGTGGTCGACCCAGCGTCGAACTGGCCGCTGTTTGCTGAAAAGACCAAGCAGTTGCTCGGTCAGGACAAGGTTGCTGTGATTTTTGGCTGCTGGACTAGCGTGAGCCGCAAGTCGGTGCTGCCTGTGGTGGAAGAAATGAACGGCCTGCTGTTTTACCCGGTGCAGTACGAAGGCGAAGAGCTCTCCAAAAACGTGTTCTACACCGGTGCCGCGCCCAACCAGCAAGCCATTCCTGCGGTAGATTATTTGATGAGCAAAGACGGTGGTGCCGCCAAGCGCTGGGTGCTGTTAGGCACCGACTATGTCTATCCCCGCACCACCAACAAGATTTTGCGCGCTTATCTCAAATCCAAGGGCGTGGCTGACAAGGACATCGATGAGAAGTACACCCCGTTTGGCCACAGCGACTACCAAACCATCGTGGCTGACATCAAGAAGTTCTCTGCCGGTGGCAAGACCGCCGTGGTGTCCACCATCAATGGCGACTCCAACGTGCCTTTCTACAAAGAGCTCGGCAACGCCGGCCTGAAGGCCAAAGACGTGCCGGTGGTGGCGTT
>JBBQZI010000173.1:0-6725 GCA_038207855.1 Burkholderiales bacterium | reverse complement strand
GCCATGATGACCACGCCGCCCTTGTCTTTGTAGTTGGCAATCCATTCACGGTCATCGCGCACCCATCCGCTGGTGCCTGGGTATTGCAATAGCACCGCAAAGCTGTCCTGCGCCAACGCCTCATCGGCATTGCACACCTTGACTTCAATGCCCAGCGGCTCGGCGCGGGTTCGGATCACGGCCAGCGTTTGCGGCAGCACGTCGGCATCCACCAAGAAGGTGGTCGATTTGGACTTGGACACGCGCAACGCCAGCGTCATGGCTTCGGCGGCGGCGGTGGCTTCGTCCAGCATCGATGCATTGGCCATGGGCATCGCGGTCAGGTCGCAGATCATGGTCTGAAAATTCACTAGCGCTTCCATGCGGCCCTGGCTGATTTCGGCCTGGTAGGGCGTGTAAGCGGTGTACCAGGCCGGGTTTTCCAGGATGTTGCGCAAAATCACGCCGGGCGTGAACGTGTCGTAATACCCTTGGCCGATGTAGCTTTTGAAGACCTTGTTTTTGCCAGCCATGGCCTTGAGTTCAGCCAGTGCAGCGGCTTCGGTGATGGCTGATGGGATGGCCATGGCCTGGCTGCGGGCAATGGCGCGCGGCACGATTTCATGAATCAGTTCTTGGCGGGACGCAGCACCGACCACCTGGAGCATACGGGCCTCATCTGCGGCCGTGATGCCGATGTGGCGGGCGATGAATTCAGACGCGTTTTCGAGTTCCGGCAGTGAAGCGGTAATGGTATGGGACATGGTGGCGCGGCTTTTAGTGGTGGTCTTCTTCGGCAAATTTGCTGTAGCTGGTCTCGTCCATCAGGCCATCGAGATCAGCGGGGTTGTTCAGCGTCATCTTGAAGAACCAGCCTGCGCCCAGCGGATCAGAGTTGGCCAGTGACGGGTCGGCGCGCAGGGCTTCGTTGACTTCCGTCACGTCGCCATTTGCGGGCATATACACGTCGGCGGCGGCTTTGACGGATTCGACCACGGCGATTGCGTCTTTTTGCGCGTAGCTTTTGCCAACTTCTGGCAGGTCCACAAACACCACATCGCCGAGCGCATCCTGCGCATGGACAGTGATGCCAACGGTGGCCATGTTGCCGTCAATATTGATCCATTCGTGGTCGGGGGTGTATTTGATCGTCATGGGGAAACTCCAGTGTGAGAGGTTGAATTGCGAAAAAAGAAATGATTAGCCGCGGAAATAACGGGTCGGCACGAAGGGCATGGCCACCACTTCCATGGCAACCGGCTTGCCGCGCACGATGGCGTTGATTTTTGTGCCCAAGGCGGCAAATTCGGCTGGCACGTAGCCCATGGCGATGGGCTTGTCGATGGTTGGGCCGAGCAGGCCGCTGGTGACTTCACCAATGTGATTACCAGTGCTGTCTTGCAGCTCAACGTGTTCGCGCACCGGAATCCGCTCCAAGGCGATCAGGCCAACCCGCTTTCTTGAGGCTTTTTGGCTTATAGCCCCCGTAGAGTCTGCGCAAGTAGCTAGTATTTTTGTAGCGCCTGGGAAGCCCCCGGCGCGTGCACCACCGGTGCGGCGTACTTTTTGAATGGCCCAGGCCAGACTGGCTTCAATCGGCGTGGTGCTGCTGTCGATGTCGTTGCCGTACAAGGGCAGGCCGGCTTCGAGCCGCAACGAATTGCGCGCACCCAGGCCAATCGGCTTGACTTCGGGTTGCGCCAGCAGCGCGTTGGCCAGTGCGACGGCCTGGCTTTCATGCACCGAAATTTCAAACCCGTCTTCGCCGGTGTAGCCGCTGCGCGTCAAAAATACCTCGATGGCTTGGTCGCCAGCCTGCACGGTGAAGTTGCCACCCGTCATGAAAACCAGTTTTTCCACACCCGGTGCCAGTCGTGACAAGGCGGTCACGGCCTGTGGACCTTGCAGCGCCAGCAGGGCGCGTTCGGGCATCGGGATGACTTCGCAGCGGGTGCTGATCTTGGCCTGAATGTGCGCGATGTCGCCGACCTTGCAGGCACCGTTGACGATGACAAAAATTTCGTTGTGGCCTTGGTTGAAAAACATCAGGTCGTCGATGATGCCGCCATCCTCATTGAGCAGCAGGCCGTAGCGCTGCTTGCCCACGGGCAGGTCGATCACGTCCACTGGCAGCAGGCTTTCCAGCGCGGCGGAGGCATCGGGCCCGACCAGACGCAATTGGCCCATGTGCGACACGTCAAACAAACCAGCCGCGGTGCGGGTGTGCTTGTGCTCGGCGATCAGGCCTGCGGGGTATTGCACTGGCATTGAATAGCCAGCAAACGGCACCATGCGGGCACCGAGTGCGATGTGCAGGTCATTGAGCGGAACATTTAAAAGCGGAACAGGCGATGCGGACATCAAAGCACTCCAGATGAGTCAAACAGGGGCAAAAAATCAATGGCAAAGAACACGTCTTTGCCATGGGCTGCCCCCGCTGTCCGCTTTACCTGAGAGATTCGCCGCCTGGCAAGTGCGTCTGACAGCGCTTGCAAGGTGGGTTGCTCCTTCGGTGGGCAGTTTGTTGCATTGAGCAAATCTGCCTCTCTCCAGTGGGGAATCGTCAAAAAGTCTGGCGACTTGAAAACGTTTGTCAGTCCTTTTGCCTGAGCGTTCAAACTGCTGCAATCAGCAACCCTGCGCCTTCGGCGGCCGCACGCATATTCGATGAATTAGGGCGACTCTCTCCTGAACCGACAAATTCTAACTGCTTGCACCAGGCCATCGGATTGCTAGCCAGAAGGCTTGCGCTTGATTATTCGCAAGTTGCCAGGTGATGCCCAGTTGAATAATTTTTCAATTGCAACCGGGACGAACGTCCAATAAAAATACAAGGAAGAGACATGCAGCCATTCAAAAAACCGCGCCACCACGATTCACGGACATTGGCCCTGTCACCGCAAGAGTTTGAAGATGCCTCGCTGGCATTGGTGAAGCGTGCCAGACTGCCCCGCCAGCCTGGCAACCCATTGCGCCTAGCGTCATTGCCAGCAAGGCAAACCCCATTGCCGCCCGCCAGAGTTGATTTTTTCCAGTTTGGCTGGGCGACAGGATTTGCGTTGGCATAAGAGAAGCCAGACACTGCCATGTAGAGTTCTGGATAAAACTTAGATGGGCTAAAAATGTCCCGATGCCAAGCGAGAAGGGTTCGTAACAGGCTGGCGATGGGGTTAATATGGTTGTCACGTGCGTTTGCATCGATTCACAGCGCGATGACCACAAGACTCTTCACAATCAGCCTAGGGATATGCTTTGCAATTTCAATTTACCAATGAACAGCTGAGCAAAATTCTCGATCAATCGATCGTCTACCAATGTGCCTGCCCAGCTCAAGTGTGCAAAAGCCTGAATGAGCTGCGAGCGCTTCACGCCTATCAGGCCGCTTGTTTGAATAAAACTGAAACAGACAAGGCTGTGCATCAACGCATCTCAATCGCCGCCGAACTGTGCCACGTTGCGATGGAGCAATGTTTAGCAGAAGTGTTGGTGCTCGAAGGCTGGGACATGCAGACGCTAGAGATGCCCGAAGCTTTGCAAAAAACCATGCTGATGTCCCTTGCCTAACGACCGTCTGGTGTCAATTTGCGTGGCTGTGCGAGTTTGAATCACAACCGTATAAACCCAGTCATCCCGAATTTTCCGCGTAAAAAAGCCCGCTATCAAGCGGGCTTTTTTGTGGTTTACATCCCCGCGTAATTCGGCCCGCCGCCGCCCAGAAGTCGTCCACAGGAACAGCCCCATTTTTGTTCTTGATGCGCCACTGCAAGCCACATGGATGTGTCGGATTAATTTACAGTTCGGCGGCCATTTGACTGGCCCTCATCATCGAATTCGATCAAGGGAGCGCAGATTTCGATCGGGGCGTTTTGGAAATCGTCGTTAATTCATCGCCAATCCAGCGGTAACTTGCGTTTTATCAAACAGCTATTTCTTAAAAAATACAGGCCTGAGAAATATATGCTGAACACTGCGACATCCAATAATAAATATTGTCGATAGTTCTTACAGTTCACACCGTTCTTATATTCTATTTATCTTATTAATGTAATAAGTCATTGATTTATAAGGATTAAATATAAATTACTTGCGTTTGCATACCTGTTGCTTAGATTGGTGCAACCTTTGCAACGCTAGCCACGGCCCGACTATCGGCTCGAGTGACGGCAGCAAGGTGACGGAACGTATCGTCTAACTACTGGAGTGTCATCATGTTTTTTAAGACTAAGAAATCTTTGGCTATCACGGCCGCCTTATTACTCTCGGGCGGCACGGCCTCAGCCGCTGTCGTCATCACCGGATGGGACGAGGCCAACGTCTCGGTCGGCGCGGGCACAGCCGGAACCAGCACCATCAACGACGGCGCGGGCAACGCCACGGGCAGGGTCACCTTCAACGGCGAGTCGGGCTTCTCGCCGGGCGTAAAAGTCGTCACCGATGACCCCTTGGCCGTCACCAGTGATGGCAAGGTACCGAACGGGTACAACTGCATTATGGCCAATACTACAAAATTGGTCACCTGCAACGATGAAAAGAAAACCCACAAGCGCTTGAAGTTACAGGCTACCGGCAGCGCACCCATCGACATGGTGTTCAACGTCGGCAAAATTGATAGCTTCTCGATCGCCGGGAATAATGGCCTCTACAAAGTCTTCCAGGCTTTTGGTAACGACACGGGTAGTTTGCTGGACAGTTTTCGGGTAACCCTGGGAACTGGCATCGGCAGCGCCTTCACGACATCCACAGACGGAGACGGCCTGAGCTTCGTCCAGCGCGTATCGCCCTTCAAGAACAACGAGTTCAGCTCGCTTTTCTCCGAAGGTCTGTTCGGGTCGGCGGACGAGAATGGCGGACTATTGGGCTATTTCAGTGCGGCTCGAACCGGATTCGACCTCGCCTTCGACGGCTTGGACAGTTTCGTATCGACCGGACTGTTCGGCGACAAGCTCACCGGATACGAGGCGTTGTTTGGCCCGATGCTGTCCTACAACATACTGCCGCTGGGCTATTACTTCGACGCTGACGGGAATCCCGCCACCGACGACGTACTGATCGCGCATCAGCTCAAAGACGGTACTTGGTCTCAGAACCGCCGCGTCACTAAGGGCACGGACGGAACTTTCACCGTCGGAACAATCGCCACAGGAAACGACGGCACCCACTACGACACTCTGGAAGAACTCGTCACGGCCCTGAAGACGACGGGATTAGAGGAATGCAGCACAGTTAACACGGGAACGGCCTGCCTCGCCGGCGACATTCCGATCGATGACCTGGCCAAGTTCAACCTGACCTTCTACATCGATCCCACCGGTTACACCGCAGACATAGACAAGCAATTCACGCTGCGCTATGCCACCTCTCTGGTGCCCGAGCCCGGTTCCCTTGCGCTGGTCATTCTTGCGCTGGGCACGCTGGGTGTCACAATCCGCCGCCGCCAGACATCCTGATCGGGACTTGCCCGGGCCGATGCCGCACCATCAACGGCCTCGCCCGGGCACCCCACAAATAGAAAATTCAACCGCGTGAGGCCAAGTAGTCCAGCAAAAAAACGGCCCCCTCACCGCACCCCATTTTTTCGGTTCAGCTGATTCACCAGTCCAGTTCGGTATCCACTCCCTCACTCGGCTCCTTTTTGCGGCAGTCATCCAAAGCGCGTTGTATGCTGAATTGCATTTGCGTGTGAGATAGCCAATGGTAAAGGTCAGGAATTCGGCACGATATCGTGTTCTTCCGTGCCTGTTGGTTTATCCAAGTCGCGAACTTCCCGCAACAATGAGCTCACTTACATCCCGGTGTAATTCGGCCCACCGCCACCCTCAGGTGTCACCCAGACGATGTTTTGCGTCGGGTCCTTGATGTCGCAGGTCTTGCAGTGCACGCAGTTGGCAGCGTTGATTTGCAAACGATCGGTGTTGTCGTCGTTCTTGACAAACTCATACACACCAGCTGGGCAGTAGCGTGCCTCTGGCCCGGCGAATTTCGCCAGGTTGATGCTGACCGGCACCGAAGCATCTTTGAGCGTCAGGTGTGCAGGCTGGTTTTCTTCGTGGTTGACGTTGGCGATGAACACGCTGGACAGGCGGTCAAACGTCAGCTTGCCATCGGGTTTCGGGTAAACAATCGGCTGGCACTCGGCGGCCGGTTTGAGGTAGGCGTAATCAGGCTTGTCACGGCGAACCGTCCAGGGCATATTGCCTTTAAGACCAAATTGCTCCAGGCCGTTCATCAAGGTGCCCACGCGCAAGCCGAATTTGAACCACGACTTGAAATTGCGTGACTTGTTGAGTTCGGTATACAGCCAGCTGGCCTCGAAGGCTTCGGGATAGGCGGTCAATTCGTCTTGCTGACGACCGGCTGTGACCGCCTCAAACGCAGCCTCGGCGGCCAGCATGCCGGACTTGATGGCGGCATGGCTGCCCTTGATGCGGCTCACATTCAAAAAGCCAGCTTCGCAGCCCACCAGCGCGCCACCCGGGAATACCGTCTTTGGCAAGGATAAAATGCCTCCAGCCGTTATGGCACGTGCGCCATACGCTATTCTTTTTGCAGTGACTTCGCCCTTGTCATTTTCCAGGTACCAGCGGATGTTGGGATGGGTTTTCCAGCGCTGAAATTCTTCAAATGGGCTCAAATACGGGTTTGAATAGTTCAGCCCGGTAATGAAGCCCATGGCAATCTTGTTGTCCTCCATGTGGTACAAAAACGAGCCGCCATAAGTGGCATCGTCCATCGGCCAGCCGGCGGTG
>JBBQZI010000172.1:0-6812 GCA_038207855.1 Burkholderiales bacterium | reverse complement strand
TCTACCCATAGGCGCACCGTTTGCCCGCGTTGTGCCAAATTGACAGCCAGGCGCCAGCACACGCCAATGTCGCCAAAATTGTCGATGACATTGCAAAAAATGTCCCAATAAAAAATGGGGCTTGGTGGGGGGCTGTTCATGCACGGGATTGTCCACAATACGGGCCTATGTCAGATTTACCCGATTTCACAACGCCACCTGAGCCACCACCTGCCGAGCTGGCGCTATCTGTGGTGCACCCCGAGCAATTGCTCAGCGATGTGGCCAGCCTGCCCGCGCTACCCGGTGTGTACCGCTATTTTGATGCGCAGGGCAATGTTCTTTACGTTGGCAAAGCCATCAATTTAAAGAAACGGGTGTCAAGCTATTTTCAGAAGAACCATGGCGGCACGCGCATTGGTCACATGGTGAGCAAGATCGCCCGGCTGGAAACCACGGTGGTGCGCTCTGAGGCCGAAGCGTTGCTACTGGAAAACAACCTGATCAAGACGCTCAACCCGAAGTACAACATTTTGTTTCGGGATGACAAGAGCTATCCGTATTTGAAAATTGCTGCATCCGCCTGGACCGGTCTGGTGCAATACGCCCCAGCGCCTGCGCCGGCATCTACCCCGCTAAAAATCAACAGTGCGTGTTTTCCCAGGGTGTCGTATTACCGGGGTGCGGTTGAAAAAAAACACCACTACTTCGGCCCCTATCCGAGCGCCTGGGCGGTCAAAGAAGCGATTTTGCTGATGCAAAAGGTCTTCAAGTTGCGTACTTGCGAGGACCCGGTGTTCAACAACCGTTCGCGGCCATGCTTGCTGTATCAAATCAAGCGTTGTTCAGCGCCGTGTGTGGGTCACATTGGTGCAGCCGACTACGCGCAAGACCTGGCCAATGCGGAGCGTTTTTTGAACGGTGACGCGCGCGAGGTTCTGACAGCCCTGGAAGCCCGGATGATGGCGCACGCCGATAAATTGGAGTTTGAGCAGGCGGCCGAGCTGCGCAATCAGGTGGCTGCGCTGTCGAATGTGTTGCACCAGCAATCGGTGGATAACGTGGCGGACCGGGATGTTGATGTTTTGGCGGTCAAGGTCTCGGGCGGGCGCGCCTGCGTTAACTTGGCGATGGTGCGGGGTGGCCGGCATCTGGGTGATCGCCCGTACTTTCCGGTTCATGTGGAAGACGCCACCGGGGTGGAGGCGGTGGCCGATGATTCAAGTGATGCGCCTGCGCTGCGTTCGGTCGAGTCCCAGGTGCTGGATGCCTTCGTCGCCCAGCATTACCTGAATGTGCCGATACCGCCATCACTGGTGGTCAGTGCACCGGTGGACAAAGCCTTGTTGCAGGCGCTCACGCTGCAAACGGGCATCAAGGTTAGCGCCATACACCAGCCGCGCGAGCAACGCCGGGTCTGGCTGGAAATGTGCCAGACCAATGCCAATTTGCAACTGGCGCGCTTGTTGTCTGAAGAAGGATCGCAGCAGGCGCGCACGCGGGCGTTGGCGCAAGCGCTTGATTTGTTGCCGGAGGCCTTGGACGATTTGCGCATTGAATGCTTTGACATCTCGCATACCGCAGGCGAATGCACCCAAGCCTCGTGCGTGGTGTTTGAGCAGCACAAAATGCAAAACGCCCAGTACCGGCGTTACAAAATCAACGACATCACGCCCGGTGACGACTATGCTGCCATGCGCCAGGTTCTGCTGCGGCGCTATGCCAAGCTGGCAGAAGCCTTGGCGGATGCCAAGCGCACAGGCGAAACATCCGCAGGCACTGGGCGCATGCCAGACCTGGTGCTGGTTGATGGCGGCAAAGGCCAGGTGTCGATGGCGCGCGACGTGTTTGAACAACTGGGCTTGGATTTGTCCTTGATCGTGGGGGTAGAAAAAGGCGAGGGCAGGCGCATTGGGCTGGAAGAATTGGTGTTTGCCGATGGCCGTGACAAGGTCTATCTGGGCAAGGACTCAGCGGCCTTGATGCTGGTGGCGCAGATTCGCGATGAGGCGCATCGCTTTGCCATTACCGGTATGCGTGCAGCGCGTGCCAAGGTGCGTATGGACGGCGGCAAACTGGAAGAAATACCGGGCATTGGCCCCAAGCGTCGAGCCCGCCTGCTGCAGCGATTTGGTGGCGTGCGTGGCGTGGCGATGGCGTCCGCCGACGACATGGCAACGGTCGAAGGCATTTCTCACGCGTTGGCCGAGGAAATATACCGCGCCTTGCACTGAATGCCATAAAAACCTTGGGTGGTGCATGCCACAATTGGGCCATGTTCTGGACCATTCCAACCATCATGACTTGGGCGCGCATTGCGGCGATCCCACTCATTGTTGGCGTGTTTTATCTGCCTCTTGAGCCCGCCACGCGCAACCTGGTCGCCACCGTTATGTTTGTGGTGTTTGCCGCCACTGACTGGCTTGATGGTTACTTGGCGCGCAAGCTGAATCAGGTATCGGCCTTTGGCGCTTTTCTTGACCCGGTTGCAGACAAGTTTTTGGTATGTGCCTGTGTGCTGGTGCTGGTGCACTTGGGCCGCGCCGATGTGTTCGTGGCGCTGATCATCATCGGGCGGGAAATTGCCATCTCGGCGCTGCGCGAGTGGATGGCGCAGATTGGGGCCGCCAAAAGTGTCGCGGTCCACATGATCGGCAAGCTTAAGACCACCGCCCAAATGGTGGCGATTCCCTTTTTGTTGTTTGACGGCATGTTGTTTGGCTTGATCAATACCCATGTCTGGGGGGTCTGGCTGATCTGGATCGCCGCGGTGATGACGGTTTGGTCAATGGTGTATTACCTGCAAAAGGCCTTGCCTGAAATCAGGTCCCGGGTGAAGTAAATGGTCAGCGAGGTGCCGATGAGTACTAAAAAGATTGCCATCATTGCCGGCGACGGCATTGGCAAAGAAGTTATGCCTGAGGGCATCCGGGCCATGCAGGCAGCGGCTGATAAATTTGGCATTTCCCTGCAGTTTGACCATTTCGACTTTTCCAGTTGGGACTATTTTGAGCAGCACGGTCAGATGCTGCCGGACAACTGGAAAGATTTGATTGGGGGTCACGATGCCATTTATTTTGGTGCCGTCGGTTGGCCTGAAAAAATTCCCGACCATGTGTCGTTGTGGGGTTCGTTGCTGCAATTTCGCCGTGAATTTGATCAATACATCAATCTGCGCCCAGCGCGCCTGATGCCTGGCATCGTCGCACCGGTGGTGCGGCGTGATGGCAGTGCCCGTGCACCTGGTGAGATTGACATGGTGATCGTGCGTGAAAACACCGAAGGCGAATACTCCAGCATCGGCGGGCGCATGTTTGCCGGCACTGATCGCGAGATCGTGCTGCAAGAAACAGTCATGACGCGCATTGGTGTTGATCGGGTTCTGAAATTTGCCTTTGAGCTAGCGCAGTCACGGCCCAAAAAACATTTGACCAGCGCCACCAAGTCCAACGGCATCGCCATCACCATGCCATATTGGGACGAGCGGGTGACAGAAATGGCCAAGTTCTATCCAGAGGTGAAGGTGGATAAATTTCACATTGACATCTTGACGGCACATTTTGTGCAGCGCCCGGACTACTTCGATGTGGTGGTGGGCAGTAACCTTTTTGGCGACATCCTGAGCGACCTGGGTCCTGCGTGCACCGGCACGATTGGCATTGCGCCAAGTGCCAATCTCAATCCCGATCGGAAATTTCCATCCTTGTTTGAGCCGGTTCATGGCTCGGCACCCGACATAGCAGGTAAAGGCATTGCAAACCCGATTGGCCAAATCTGGAGCGGTGCCTTGATGCTGGATTTTTTAGGTTATCGCAATGCCCACGATGGGGTGATGACCGCTATTGAGCAACTGCTAATGCCCGGTAGTGGCGCACCCAGAACGCCCGATCTGGGAGGCTCGGCCTGCACGCAAGATGTTGGTCAGGCCATTGCAGCGCTGCTAGGTTCGGCTTGAAATTGGATGCGGGGCTTTCTGTTGGCTTGTTCACGATTTGAAATTTATGACTGGAAAAACCGTCTAGAATCTTGCCTTGCTGCTGTGAATTGACATCGCATTTGTGCTCCGACGTTTTGTGTCGATGGGTTGACAAGTAATCTGATGTTCACCCGCAATAATTTCAAAAGAGACACCCAATAAACTTGTTCAACCCCACTCGAGGTTCGTCGTGAATAAAACTGAACTAATTGATTACATTGCGGCCAACGCTGACATTTCCAAGGCAACTGCTGCCCGCGCTCTGGAGTCGACGATCACGGCTGTCAAGACGACTTTGAAAAAAGGGGGATCTGTATCTCTCGTGGGTTTTGGTACTTTTGCAGTTGGCAAACGTGCGGCGCGCTTGGGTCGTAATCCACGCACTGGTACATCGATTAAAATCAATGCAGCCAAGGTTCCTAAATTCCGTCCAGGTAAAGCGTTGAAAGATGCATTGAATTGATTTCTGGTTATCGGAGGGGTGATTAGCTCAGTTGGTAGAGCGTCTGCCTTACACGCAGAATGTCGGCGGTTCGAGCCCGTCATCACCCACCAAATAAACCCCTATAAAGGCGAACGCACTGTTCGCCTTTTTTGTTGTTACACAGGAGAGTTTGCGCATGTTCGATATTGTCCGAAAACACACCAAAATCATGATGTCGGTGATGTTCTTGCTGATCATTCCGTCATTTGTGTTGTTCGGCATTGATGGCTACAACCGCATGAGTCAGTCCAGTGAGGCGGTTGCGCGGGTTGGGGGTCAGGATATTACCAAGGCGCAATGGGAGGCGGCGCACAAATCACAAGCCGATCGCATGCGTGCATCATCGCCAAATATGGATGCCAAATTACTTGACTCGCCGCAAGCTCGCTACGCATCGTTGGTGCAATTGGTACGTGAACGGGTTCTGGCGCTTGCGGCCGATAAATCAAAATTGTGGACCAGCGACGCACGTTTGGCCAGATTTCTTCAAGAAGATCCGACGATTGCGTCGTTGCGCAAGGCAGATGGCAAGCTTGATATGGATCGATACCGTCAGTTGGCTGCCAGTCAAGGCTTGACCCCTGAGGGCTTTGAGAACAGTGTTCGCCAGGACATCTCACGTCAACAAGTTGAAGGAGGAATTCGACAGAGCGGTTTTGCCACTGCAGCTGTGGCAGATTTGGCGCTGAACGCATTCTTTGAAAAACGCGAGGTTCAAATCGCCAGTTTCCTGGCGACAGACTACGTCTCAAAAGTGCAGCCTTCAGATGCCGAAATGGAAGCCTATTACAAGGCCCATCAGGCGATGTTTCAGGCACCCGAACAGGCACAAGTCGAGTATGTTGTGCTTGACTTGGACTCTGTGAAGAAAAATATCCAGATTCCTGAAGCCGATTTGAAGTCATATTACGATCAGAACGCGGCTCAATTGAGTGGTAAAGAGGAGCGTCGGGCTAGCCATATTTTGATCAATGCGCCCAAAGACGCTCCTCTTGCAGATCGTCAAAAGGCCAAAGCAAAAGCCGAAGAATTGCTTAAGATCGTGCGTTCAAAGCCAGACAGTTTTGCCGAAGTGGCCAAGAAGGACTCGCAAGATGCTGGTTCTGCCGTTAAAGGCGGCGATCTAGGACTTTTCCCGCGTGGTGCTATGGTGAAGCCGTTTGAAGATGCCGTTTTTGCGATGCAGAAAGGTGATATCAGTGATGTGGTTGAGTCTGATTTTGGCTATCACATCATCATGCTGACAGATATCAAGGTGCCCAAACAGCGTAGTTTTGAAGAACTTCGCGCAGGCATTGAGGCGGATCTCAAAATACAACAGGCTCAACGCAAATATGCGGAGGTCGCAGAAATATTCACCAATACCGTCTACGAACAGTCTGACAGTCTTAAACCAGTAGCTGAAAAGCTCAAGCTGGAGATTAAAACAGTGGACAAATTGACGCGTCATCCAGTTGCGGGTGTTGGCGGGGTTCTGGCAAGTGAGAAATTTCTTTCAAGCTTGTTTACGCCAGACGCGATTGATAAGAAACGTAATACTGAGGCAGTAGAAACGGCAGTTAGTCAATTGGCTGCGGGGCACATCGTCGCCTATAGTCCGGCGCGCACCCTGCCATTGCAGGAAGTACGGCAACAATTGCGCGAAAAGGTGGTTGCAGTGCGTGCAGCTGAGCTTGCAAAGCAGAGTGGATCGGAGAAATTGGCCAGTTGGAAAAAAGAACCCGACAAGGCAAGCATGCCAGCAGCTGTAGTTGTTTCGCGAGATCAGCGCCAGGGCATTGCAACCCCCTTGGTGCTGGCCGCACTTCGCGCCGATGCTGCATCGTTTCCAGCCTTGACCGGCGTTGATTTGGGACCAGCAGGATACGCGGTTGTTCGCGTCAACAAAATCATTCCACGGCTTGAATCTACTCAAGCCACCGCTCAGCAAGATCGGGAACAATATGCACAGTGGTGGTCTTCAGCTGAAGCGCAAGCTTATTACACAGTTTTAAAAGAGCGTTTCAAGACTGAAATTTTGGTTCCTGTGCCGCTCAGCGGTGCCTCTGGGCAAGCGATTTCGGCAACACAATCTGCGCCGCAAGCAGTAACCAACTGAATCGCTTAAGTTATAATTTGGGTATACGGTGGCTGTAGCTCAGTCGGTAGAGTCCAGGATTGTGATTCCTGTTGTCGTGGGTTCGAGCCCCATCAGCCACCCCAGGTAACACCAAAAAAAACGGCCCCAAAGGAGCCTTTTTTGTTGGTGTTCACGCTGCGAGTTGATTGACTTGGCCAGGCTGTGTCGTTCACGCCAGCGCAGCGTTCAGGCGAATCAAGGCAGGAAGTCTTCCAACTGCTGACCGCAGCGCAGCCCGTCAACCTGTCGGAAGT
>JBBQZI010000171.1:0-7013 GCA_038207855.1 Burkholderiales bacterium | reverse complement strand
AAGGTGTCGCTGATGTATTTGACGAAGATCAGGCCGAGCACCAGGTGCTTGTATTCGGCGGCGTCCATGTTGGCGCGCAGCTTGTCGGCGGTGGCCCAGAGGGTTTTTTTGATGTCGTCGAGCATGCCGTGTGGGGTTATCCGGTTCAGAAATGAACCCGAATTATGCGGCTGGGACTGGGACTGGAGCGGGTGATGGGAATCGAACCCACGCTATTTGCTTGGGAAGCAAAAGTTCTACCATTGAACTACACCCGCGAGGCTGTGAATTATAGGGGCCTGCTCAGGCTGGCAAGATTTATAAGAGATTTATGCCTCTAGCCTCCGTGGAATATGCGTAAGAAGCTATAAAAAATATAGCGTCTCTCGGTTATTTCAGAATGTCGCCCATGCACAGGTATTTGATCTCGACATAGTCGTCAATGCCGTGGTGCGAGCCTTCGCGGCCCAGGCCGGACTGTTTGACACCGCCAAACGGCACGTGTTCGGTCGCCAGAATGCCCACGTTGATGCCAACCATGCCGTATTCCAGCGCTTCGCTGACGCGCCAGATGCGGCCGATGTCGCGGCTGTAAAAGTAGCTGGCCAAGCCGAATTCGGTGTTGTTGGCAGCGTCAATGGCTTCTTGCTCGGTGGTGAACTTGAAAACCGGCGCAAACGGGCCAAAGGTTTCCTCACGGGCGCAGAGCATGTCGGCCGTTGCATCAGCCACCACGGTGGGCTCGAAAAACTGGCCTGGCAAGCGCTTGCCACCCACCAGTAAACGGGCCCCTTTGGCAATGGCATCTTGCACATGGCGCTCTACCTTTTGTAGCGCCGCTTCTTCAATCAGCGGGCCCTGGTTGACACCCTCTTCAAAGCCGTTGCCGACCTTGGCGGTTTTGACCTTGGCGGCAAACTTCGTCACAAACTCGTCATAGACACCGGCTTGCACGTAGAGCCGGTTGGAACAGACGCAGGTTTGGCCGGCGTTGCGGTACTTACTGGCAAATGCGCCTTCGACGGCGCTGTCGATGTCGGCATCGTCAAACACGATGAACGGCGCATTGCCGCCGAGTTCGAGCGACATTTTTTTGACGGTTGGGGCGGATTGGGCCATCAAAATGCGGCCGACTTCGGTGCTGCCAGTGAAGCTGATGTGGCGCACGATGTCACTGGCGCAAATGACTTTGCCAACCGCAATCGAGTTGTCGGCATCAGCCGTGATCATGTTCAAGACACCTGCCGGGATGCCCGCACGAAGGGCCAGTTCAGCCGCCGCCAAGGCGGTCAGCGGCGTCAGTTCGGCCGGTTTGATGAGCACGGTGCAGCCCGCTGCCAGCGCAGGTGCCACTTTGCGGGTGATCATGGCGATGGGGAAGTTCCACGGTGTGATGGCGGCGCACACGCCAATCGGCTGGCGCAGAATCAACAGGCGGCGGTTGTTGTCAAACTGCGGCAGCGTTTCGCCGTTGATGCGCTTGGCTTCTTCGGCAAACCATTCGACAAAGCTGGCCCCGTAAGCCACTTCGCCCTTGGCTTCGGCCAGTGGCTTGCCTTGTTCAGCGGTCATGATGCGGCCCAGATCGTCCTGGTTGGCCATCAGCAAGTCAAACCACTTGCGCAGGATGATGCTGCGCTCTTTGGCGGTCTTGTTGCGCCAGGCCGGCCAGGCAGCATTGGCGGCGGCAATCGCCAGTTCAGCGTCAGCGGGGCCAAGGTTGGCCACGTCAGCCAGGTGCGCGCCAGTGGCTGGGTCGGTAACGGAAAAGCGGCTGGTGCCTGTGACCCACTGGCCATTGATGAGCGCGTCAGTTTTCAGCAGGGTAGGGTCTTTGAGCAGGGAAAGGGGCGAGACAGACATAAAACTCCTTGATTATGATAAAAACAGGGCTCTAGCCCTTGTGTAATAAGCGCTGGTAGCTATAAAAAGACTAGCGTCGTAAAACGCCCGGCAGCACGCATAGCATCTCATACAGCAGGTTGGCACCCAGCAGGGCGGTGTTGCCGGATGTATCGTAAGGCGGCGAGACTTCCACCAGATCGCCACCGACCAGATTAAGCCCATAGCAGCCGCGAATGATTTCCAGCGCTTGCGGCACGCTAAGCCCACCCACTTCAGGGGTGCCGGTGCCGCCTGCGTAGGCCGGGTCGATGCCGTCAATGTCAAAGCTCAGGTAGCACGGCGTGTTGCCGTTGGTTTCACGCACCCGCGCCATCAGCGGTGCAAGCGACTGGTACCAAACTTCATGCGCAGGCACCACGGTAAAGCCTTGCTGGCGCGGCCAGTCAAAGTCGTCAGACGCATAGCCGCTACCGCGCAAACCAATTTGAAACACCTTGTGGCAGTCCAGCAGGTTTTCTTCCACCGCACGACGAAACGGCGTGCCGTGCGCGATGCGTTCGCCAAACATGTCGGGGTTGACATCGGCATGGGCAT
Source organism: Burkholderiales bacterium (assembly GCA_038207855.1). GTDB lineage: Bacteria > Pseudomonadota > Gammaproteobacteria > Burkholderiales > Burkholderiaceae_C > Rhodoferax. Next base: position 4,595 of record JBBQZI010000171.1, on the reverse strand, counting down.
CGATGTGCACCAGCGCCACCGGGCCATATTTGGCCGCCACGGCACGCAGAATGGGCAGGGCGATGGTGTGGTCGCCGCCCATGGTGAGCGGTGTGCAACCCGCCGCCAGTACAGACTGATAAAAATCCGTGATGATGGGCAAAGACTTTTCCAGCGAATAGGTGTTGATGGCCACGTCGCCCAGATCGGCCACCTGCAGCGTGTCAAACGGTGCCGCACCGGTGGCCATGTTGTAGGGGCGGATCAGGCTGGATTCGGCCCGAATCTGGCGCGGGCCAAAGCGCGCACCGGGCCGGTGGCTGGTGCCAATGTCCAGCGGCACGCCAATGAAAGCGGCATCCAGCCCGGCTGGCGTGGTGGCTATCGGCAAGCGCAACATGCTGGCAATGCCGCCAAAGCGCGGCATGACGTTGCCTGACAAGGGTTGGTTTTTTATCGCCATGTTCAGCGCCATGTTCAGCGCCTTCTTCCGCGCAGCCACTCCAGAGCCAGCATCAGCGTGGTGGTGAAGATGATCAGCAGGGTGGCCACGGCGGCAATGGTTGGGTTGATGTTTTCACGGATGCCGGTAAACATCTGGCGCGGCAGGGTAACCTGGCCTGGCCCGGCAATGAACAAGGTCACCACCACCTCGTCGAACGACGTGGCAAAGGCAAACAGCGCGCCCGAGATGACGCCTGGCGCAATGATCGGTAAAGTGACGCGAAAAAACGTGGTGAGGTGGCCCGCACCCAGGCTTAAAGACGCGCGGATCAAATTCTCGTTAAAACTTTGCAGCGTGGCCAGCACGGTGGTCAGCACAAACGGTGCACCCAAGGCCGCATGCACCAGAATCAGACCCAAATAGGTGTCGTTGAGACCAATTTTGGCGAAGAACAAATAGGTGCTCACCCCCACCACCACAATTGGCACCACCATGGGTGCGATCAGCAAGCTCATCAGCAAGCCTTTGCCCCAAAAATTGATGCGTGCCAGGCCGACCGCAGCCATGGTGCCCAAAACGGTGGCCAGAACGGTTGCCAAAGGTGCCACGATGAAGCTGTTGCGCGTTGCGCGGCCCCAGGCTTCAGATGTGAACAGGTTCTCATACCACTGCAGCGACCAACCCGGCATGGGGTAAGCCAAAAAGGAGCTGGCAGAAAACGACAGCGGCACGATGGCCAGGATCGGCAACAGCAAAAACAGCAGCACCAGCACTCCTATGCCGCGCAGGGCATACCAGCCGAGCTTGTCGGGCAGGGTGGCGTAGGCCGGAAAGATGGGACGGGCAGGAAGTGACATGTTGTTTATCCCAGGCTCAATTCAGACTTCACGACACGGCGGTACACCGCATACAGCACCAGCGTGGCACTCAGTAGCACGGCACCCAGCGCACAGGCCATGCCCCAGTTCACGGTGACATTGGTGTACTGGGCAATGTAATAACTCAGCATCTGGTCATCGGGCCCACCCAACAGGGCCGGCGTCACGTAGTAACCAATACTCAGGATGAACACCAGCAAGCCGCCAGCGCCCATGCCCGGAAAAGTTTGTGGCATGTAAACCCGGAAAAAAGCCGCCAGCGGTGAGCTGCCCAGTGACACGGCCGCCCGCAAATAGGTTGGGGGTACCGATTTCATCACGCTGTACAGCGGCAAAATCATGAACGGCAGCAGGATGTGCACCATGGCAATGATGACCCCGACCCGGTTAAATAGCAGCGGTAGCGGCTCGTTGATCAGGCCCAGGTCCAGAAAAAACCGGTTGATCACGCCATTGGTCTGCAACAGCACAATCCAGGCCGCTGAGCGCACCAGCACTGAAGTCCAGAACGGTACCAGCACCAGAATCATCAAGATGTTGGCCTGACGCGGGGTCAGGGTTGACAGCCAATAGGCCAGCGGGTAACCCAGCAGCAGGCAAAAGAAGGTCACCACGGCGCTGACACTGAAGGTGCGCATCAATATTTTGAAAAAAGCCGCTGACTCTGGGTCCACGTTGACAATCTCGCCTTGAATGTCACGTTTCAGGTCAACCGAGGCCAGCAGATAGTCGGGTGTCCAGCGTGAGCCATTTTTTGCAATAGCGCGCCAGTAGCCCAACTCAGCCCAACGCGGGTCCAGTTCCAGCATCTGGGCCTTGACTTGCGCCGGGGTCAAACCGGTCTGGAAGGGCAGGGCGCGAAAAGTACCCATGACCAGTGAACGGGCACCGCTGATTTCGCTGTTCAGCCGGCGTGCCAGTCCACCCGCATCGGACTGCTCGGTGATGTTGGTGAAGTCGGTGGCCAGGGCCGCGTAGGCCTCATCTGGCGGGGTGGAGGTGCGGTCCCATTTGTCAAGGACCTTCACAGTTTGTGCAAGCGTGCTGGCCACCTCGGGGTTTTCAACTGCGCGCATCAGCAGCGCGCCGATCGGCACAATAAAGGTTGCCAGCAAAAAAATCAGCAGTGGCAGGGTCAGAGAGATGGCAAAGGCTTTTTTGCGACGCTGCGAGCGCCGCAACTGTGCCGCCAGGTTGCCAGGAATCGTGGTCGTAGCGACAGTCATTGCCATCTCTCCTATGTCAACTTACTGTGCCGCCCAGGCGGTGAAACGCTTCTCCAGCGCCTCACCTTGATCAGCCCAGAAGCTCACGTTGAACTGCAATGCGGTTTTGGCGTTGGCGGGTGCCGTTGGCAACTGGCTCAGCACCTTGGCATCGAGCTTGGCCAGCGCCTTGGTGTTGGTTGGGCCGTAGGCGATATTTTTGGCGTACTCAGCCTGGGCATCGGCACTGCTGGCCAGGGCGATGAACTTCAGGGCGGCTTCCTTGTTGGGTGTGCCTTTGGGCATGACCCAGTAGTCCAGGTCATAAATGCCACCGGTCCAGGTGATCTTGAGGTTTTTGCCTTCGCGCTGGGCGGCATCGATGCGGCCGTTGTAGGCGGTCGTCATCACCACGTCTCCAGCGACCAAAAACTGGGGTGGCTGCGCACCGGCTTCCCACCACTGGATGTTGGCCTTGAGTTCAGACAGTTTCTTGAAGGCGCGGTCCGCACCGTCTTTGGTTTTCAGCACCTTGTACACGTCAGCCACTGGCACGCCGTCGGCCATCAGGGCAAATTCGACGTTGTAACGGGCACCCTTGCGCATGGCACGTTTACCGGGGAATTTTTTCACGTCCCAGAAATCCGCCCAGGTGGTTGGGGCGGTCTTGAGCTTGTCGCCGTCGTAGGCCATGACGGTCGACCAGACGAAGGTGCCAATGCCGCACTCATGGACGGCCGCCGGGGTGAAGTCAGCCTTGTTGCCGATCTTGCTGTAGTCGAGCTTCTCGAACAGGCCTTCGTCACAGCCGCGCGCCACGTCGGGGGATTCCACTTCAACCACGTCCCAGTTGACTTTCTTGGCTTCGACCATGGCTTTGATTTTGGCTTGTTCGCCGTTGTATTCAACGCCAAGCACCTTGTTGCCGGTCGCTTTTTCGTAGGGTGCGAAGTACGCAATTTTTTGGGCGTTGCCATTGGCACCACCAAAATTGACTACGGTCAATTGGCTTTCGGCATGGGCTGAAAGGGCAAACAGCGCAGCACAGGCTGCAACCAGGGGGGTGAGTTTCATCAAAGGGCTCCTAGGGGGTTGGAAAAACCAGAAAAAGTGCACACGGGTCAGGCATAGACCCGCAAATGCTCGGGGGGCAAGACCAGCCAAATGGTTTCACCGGCTTGCGGGATGTTGGGGCTGGAGAGCGCAATCTTGACGGTGGCTGGAGCCTGCTGTGCCACCTGGCAGCGCATGCGCAGGTGGTCGCCGTAGTAAATCACATCGTTGACCTGGGCACTCAGGCCGTTGGCCGGGGCGCTCTGGTTGCCAGGGTAAATCAGCGCGCGCTCGGGACGGATGCAGGCTTGCACCGGGTAATTCAGTGGCGAACCATTGATGTCCAGGCCTTGCAGCGGGGTGCCACAGGGCAGAATCACCTGGCAGCTGCCACCAGCCCCACGCTCGGTGCTGGTGAGCTTGGCATTCAGCACGGTGTTGTCGCCTACAAAACTGGCCACAAAACGGTTCACCGGTGTTTCGTACAAGGTGCTTACCGGGTCAATTTGCTGGATCAACCCGTCGTTGAATACCGCCACCCGGTCTGACATGGTCAGCGCTTCAGATTGGTCATGTGTCACATAGACAAAGGTCAGGCCCAGTTGGCGGTGCAGCTCCTTGAGCTCAATTTGCATGTGTTCGCGCAATTGTTTGTCCAGCGCCCCCAATGGCTCATCCATCAAGACGATTTGCGGGTTAAACACCAGCGCACGGGCCAGCGCCACGCGCTGCTGTTGCCCGCCTGAGAGCTGTCCGGGATAACGGTCACCTTTGTCAGTCAGGTGCACCATGTCAAGCGCCTTTTTGACACGCTCTTCGCGCTCGGATTTGGGCACCTTGCGCACCGACAGCGGGTAGGCCACGTTGTCAGCAATCGTCATGTGCGGAAACAGGGCGTAATTCTGGAACACCATGCCAAAGTTTCGCTTGTGCGGCGGTGTTTTGGTGATGGGCTTGCCGGCCAGCAAAATCTCGCCCGAAGTCGGGGACTCAAAGCCGGCCAGCATCATCAGGGTGGTGGTCTTGCCCGAACCC